>JAICIH010000326.1 GCA_025924475.1 Bryobacteraceae bacterium | reverse complement strand
TTCCGGGGAGCACACCGTTCGAACCAGAGCGTTTGACATTCACGGGAACATGCAGCCGGCCCCTGACGACCCATTTCTGGCAAGCAAAGTGACGTACTGGGAGAGCAACGGGCAGATTACTCGCCGCGTTCTTATCCCATAGTTTGTTCCAGCAAGTTGCTCCTCGCTGACAAGAGAGGAGTTGGTATCACTTCAAACCGAAAGAGAACACTATGAAAATTATCAAGCTCACGAGCCGAATGCATGCCGTGTTACTGGTGATAGCGCTGTCGGCCTTGGCCGCTCCCCCTGTGAAGGCACAATGCAGGGCATTGGCAAGAAACGGTGGTACATCGGCTCCGGAACTCAGGACCCTTCAGAAATCGGCAGAGCCGGATGAAGAAGCTTTTTCAGACCGAGCTGGTTCCTTTCCGGCGGATCGAGAAAAGGATGAGTCAGACGTGAGTGTCCTCGGGCTTTGGAAGAACATCTATTTCTCTGATGGGGTGGCGAACGACATAGGCTTTAGGCAGTTCAATGCCGGTGGTACAGAGCTTTTGAACGATTCGGGTGTGCCCTCTGGAGGCAACAATTTTTGCATGGGTGTATGGAAAAAAGTTGGGGTTCGGAGGTATGAACTGTTACATACGTTCTACGTATTTGAAGACCCGTCTAAAACTCCGGTCGGTGTCAGCATTGAAGTTTCACACATTACGGTGAGCCGGGACGGAAACACGTTCAGTGGAAAGTGGACGCAGGATAACTACGATCTTTCCGGCAAAGTCATTTCGGGTTTTCATTTTGAGGGCACTGTGACCGGAGCGCGAATTTCTACCGAACTCGCGCTGTTCCCGTTCCCATTCCCGTTTTGACGTTTGAACATCGGAGCCGGGCTGGCGGCGTACAAAGGTGGGGAGCGGCGGCTTACCGTCGATCAGTGACTCAAGCTGAGTGGGTAAGCCTCGTCGGTCCGCCTGGTACGCGCACGATTCGGCCCAAACCGTATAGGGCCTTTGAACCCAATCGCCGCTTTTTGCAACTCGGTCACAAAAGTCCGGAACAAAATATCTCCCATAACTTTCAACATCTTCGCCCGTCCCAAGCTGTCGCGCCGCACGCCCTCCCGCGAAACTTGCTATGGAGCGCACAGGGCGTTTGGTGCCCGTTGTGCGCGTTCAAAAATTATGTCCACACCAGCGCAGATCGCCGCGAATCAGGCGAACGCACAGTTATCAACGGGTCCAAAATCCGAGGCAGGACGCGCCGCCGCCGCGCGTAACAACTTCCGTCACGGTCTCACTCCCCGCAGCGAATTCTGGGTGCTGCCCTGCGAATCGCAGACGGACTTCCTGAAACTCCTGGCCCAGTTCCAGCAGGAGCACCAACCGGAGACTCCCACCGAAGAAGCGCTTATCCAAGCCATGGCCGAGCACCACTGGCTCCGCCATCGCGCCATGCGGCTGGAAGAATCCTGCTTCGACTACACCACCGGCCAAATCATCGACGAGCGTAAGCTCGCCCTCTACCTGCGCTACCAAACCACGCACGAGCGCGCCTTCCACAAAGCCCTGAACGATCTGCTAAAGCTAAGAGCCGAAAAGCGCAAGGCCGAAATTGGCTTCGAACGGCAACAGCATGCTCAGGCCGACCAAATCCGCAAACAGGAGCGCCACGAAATGAAAAAAGAAGCTCAAAAATGGGCTAATCTCCTCGCCGAAGCCGAGCTAAAAGCCAATCGCCAAGAGCTAACAGCTAAAAACTGATTGCTCTTAGCTTTCATCTACTCAAGAATCATGCAATCCCCATACGAGAAAAACCGGTACTGCGCCTGTACTGCATGCCGATACGCCGCCAGCACCAGTTCTCTCCCGGCAAACGCGCTGACCAGCATCAGCAGACTCGATTCCGGTAGATGAAAATTCGTCAGCAGCGCGTCCGTGGCACGAAACTCGTATCCAGGGCGAATAAACAACTGCGTCTCTCCTTCGATGCTCCTCGCCGCGCTCTCCACTGCGCGAACGCTCGTCGTTCCCACGCAAAACCGCCGCTTTGCTTGCCGGATTCGCTCGGCATTTCGTTTCGTAATTTCAAAATGCTCTTCGTGCAATCGGACATCGTCGAGATTTTTCTCTCGCAGTGGCGCAAACGTCCCCAGTCCCACATGCAGCGTGATGTAGACAATCTCGGCCCCGGCGGCCTTGCATTGTTCGAGCATCGCCGGTGTAAAGTGCAAACCTGCGGTCGGAGCTGCGGCCGACCCCGTCTGAGCCGCAAAAACGGTTTGATATCGCTCCCGGTCGGCCGGTCCCGCTGCACGCTCAATATAAGGAGGCAGCGGCATTTCGCCAAACCGCTCGATCAATTCCTCAATGGGCGCAGTGCCAGTCAAGCGAACCCGGCGCTCGCCGAATTCGCCCTCCTGCAAAACCTCCCCCGAAAATTCTTCACTGAAGAGAATCCGGTCTCCCCTCCGCACCCGTTTCGCAGGTTTGGTCAAACATTCCCACACATCGCCTTCTTCGCGGCGCAACAGCAAAACTTCCACTTCCGCTCCTGCCGCATGATTGCGCCGCCCGTGCAGCCTCGCCGGAAACACGCGCGTGTCGTTCAAAATCAGGCAGTCGCCGGGACGAACGTATTGGCTGAAATTCCGAAACCAATCGTCATGAAACGATTGCTTCTCTCGCGAAACCACCAGCATCCGCGAAGCCCCGCGCTCGGCCGGAGGTTCCTGCGCGATCAGCTCGCGCGGCAGATCATAATAGAAATCGGAAACTTGCAAACCCTTATTTTAGGGATCGAGAGTTCGTGCGACGAAACCGCCGCCGCCGTCGTCGAAGACAGCCGCCGCATTCGCTCGAGCGTCGTCTCTTCCCAGTTCGATGTCCATGCCAGGTACGGCGGAGTCGTTCCCGAACTCGCCTCGCGGGAACATCTGCGCGCCATCGTGCCCGTCGTCAACCAGGCGCTCGAGCAAGCCGGTATTTCGCTCGCCAGTCTGAACGCGATCGCCGTGACTTCCGGCCCTGGCCTGGTCGGCTCGCTCCTCGTCGGCGTTACCTACGCCAAAGCACTGTGCCTTGCTAGCGGGCTCCCGCTCATTGCGGTCCACCACGTGGAAGGACACATTCACTCCGTCCTGCTCGAATATCCCGAAATTTCCTTTCCCGCTGTCGCTCTCGTCGCGAGCGGCGGTCACACCCATCTTTTTGAAGTGCTCTCTATCGGCGAATACCGTCTCCTCGGCAAGACCCGCGACGATGCTGCCGGGGAGGCCTACGACAAAGTCGCCAAACTCCTCGGCTTTGGCTATCCCGGCGGTCCTGTCATCGATAAGCTCGCTCCGTTTGGCAATCCGCACGCCGTCAAGTTCACCATCGCGAAGATGAAAGGAAACGATCTCGATTTCAGCTTCAGCGGCCATAAAACCGCTGTCCTGCGCTGGACCCGGCAGCGCAACATGCAAGCCGAAATCGATGCGCGCCGCAAGCTCGTGCGTCCATCGCTCGAAGAACTGCGTGCCGCCACGCCGCAGGCCACACTCGATCTTCTCGCGAGCTTTCAATTCACGGTTGTGGAGGAGCTGCTGCGCCGCGCCACCGCGGCCGCCGCCAAAATCGGCGCGCATTCCATCCTGGTGGCAGGCGGCGTCGCCGGCAATACCGCTCTGCGTCAACGGGCCGCCGAATCTCGCGACTTTGATTTCTACTTCCCCGATCGCTCTCTCACCACCGACAATGCCGCCATGATCGCCGCCGCCGCCTTCCCGAAATATGCCCGCCGCGAATTCGCCGGTTTCGATCTGAAAGCACAAGCCGGTCTGGTGCTAGCTTGAGGTTATGGGTCCACAACCTCGCGGCGAGCAGCCGAAATTGCCGATTCCCGGCGTTCAGAACATCATCGCCGTGGGTTCCGGTAAAGGCGGTGTAGGGAAAAGCACGGTAGCCGTCAACCTCGCGATCACTCTCGCAAAACTCGGTCATCGCACCGGCCTTCTCGACGCTGATGTATACGGTCCCAACGTCCCGCTCATGATGGGCATCCGGCAGACGCCTCATGCTGTCGGCCAGCGCATTCAGCCGCTCGAAGCTCACGGCGTGCGCTTGATGTCGATGGCGCTCTTGAATCCCGGCGACAAGCCGCTCGTCTGGCGCGGCCCCATGTTGAACTCGGTAATTCAGCAGTTTCTGCGCAACGTCGATTGGGGCGAGCTCGACTATCTCATCATCGACCTGCCGCCCGGCACCGGAGACGTGCAGCTCACGCTAATTCAAACCACGCCGCTCACCGGCGCTGTGGTTGTGACGACGCCTTCGGATGTCGCCCTCGAAGACGCTCGCAAAGCCGTCAACATGTTCGAACAGGTCCGCGAAGATGTGTTAGGAATTGTCGAAAACATGAGCTATCTCGAACACAACGGCGAAAAGCTCTATGTGTTCGGCAAAGGCGGCGGCGCCCGCACCGCTGAAATAATGCATGTCCCGTTGCTGGCCGAAATTCCGTTGGATCCCGAAACCCGCGCTGGCGGCGACGCCGGTCAGCCCATCGCTATCAAGCCGAGCCCGCAAACCACAATCTTCGAGAACCTCGCCCACACCATCATCGAGCGCGCCGAAGCTATGAAGCAACAAAAACAACGCCCGACAATAACCGTCTCCGACTGAGCGCCGCTAACCGAGCCGCGCTAACCGAGCCGCGACCATAGGGAGCGGTTACTAACCACCCGACACCGGATCGTTCTGCAACTTCGACCCGGTACTCCATTCCGTAAACGGAGTAATCGGTGTCACAGCCTGATCCCGCGAACGCCAGCTTCCACCGAGATAGTCGCGATTCATCACCGCGATCACTTCGAGCGGAATCTCTTTCGGGCAAGCGCCGGTGCATTCGCCGATGTTGGTGCAGCCGCCGAAGCCTTCGGCATTCATCTGCGTCACCATGCGCACCGCCCGCCGGTCGCGTTCCGGTTTGCCCTGCGGCAGCATGCCGAGATGCGTAATCTTCGCGCCGGTGAACAGCGCCGCCGACGCATTAGGACAAGCCGCCACGCACGCCCCGCAGCCGATGCACGCTGCCGCATCCATTGCCCGGTCCGCAATTGCCTTCGAGACCGGAATCGCGTTGCCATCCGGAGCGCTGCCGGTCGAAACAGAGATGTACCCGCCCGACGCAATGATGCGATCGAAGGCACGCCGGTCGACCACCAGGTCTTTGATCGGTGGAAACGCTCGCGCGCGCCATGGCTCGAGCACCAGTTCATCGCCGTCTTTGAAGTGCCGCATCGTCAACTGGCACACCGTGGTCGCTCGGAGCGGCCCATGAGCCACGCCGTTGATCATGAATCCGCACGAGCCGCAAATACCCTCGCGGCAATCGTGCTCGAACGCCACCGGTTCCTCGCCTTTCTCGACCAGCGCTTCATTCAAAACATCCAGGCACTCCAGCACCGACATGTCCGGATTCACGTTGTCTACCGGATAGCGGACGAATTTGCCTTTCTCTTTGCTGCTGTTCTGACGCCAGATCTTCAGCGTGACCCGCATCTACTTATAGCTCCTCTGGCTCGGATGCACATATTCAAATTCGAGCGGCTCTTTCGAAAGCTCTGGATAGTTGCCATAGCCGCGATACCCCCACGCCGCCACGTACGAAAAGTTTTCGTCGTCGCGCTGCGCTTCGCCTTCCGCCGTCTGATACTCTTCGCGGAAATGCCCGCCGCAGGATTCGTTGCGCTCCCGCGCGTCAATGCACATCAGCTCAGCCAATTCGAAGAAATCCGCCACCCGCCACGCCTTCTCCAAGCTCTGATTCAAATCGGCGGCGCTGCCCGGGACGTTCACGTTCTCCCAATACTCGTCCCGCAGCGTGCGGACTTGCTCGATCGCGGTATTTAATCCCGCCGCGGTTCTCGACATCCCGCAGTATTCCCAAACGATCTTGCCCAGCTCGCGATGATATGAATCCACCGTGCGCTTGCCTTTGATCGCCAGCAGCTTCTGCATCGTCTGCTGCGCGCATGCCACCGCGTTCCTGACTTCTGGATGCGAATCGCTCACGCTTGCAGTCTTATTGTTCGCCAGATAATCGCCAACTGTGTACGGAACGATAAAGTACCCGTCGCTCAGCCCTTGCATCAGCGCGCTCGCTCCCAAACGGTTCGCGCCGTGATCCGAGAAATTCGCTTCGCCCACCACAAACAGCCCGGGGACCGTGCTCATCAGGTGATAATCCACCCACAAGCCGCCCATCGTGTAATGGATCGCCGGATAGATCCGCATCGGCGCCTGATACGGATCTTCATCTGTGATCCGCTGATACATATCGAATAGGTTGCCGTAACGTTCTTCCACCACCTTCCGGCCTAACCGTTTGATTGAATCCCCGAAATCCAGGTAGACGCCCAAACCCGTTTCGCCAACGCCGCGGCCTTCGTCGCACACCGCTTTTGCGTTGCGTGACGCCACGTCGCGCGGCACCAGGTTTCCAAAGCTCGGATAGCGTCGTTCCAGGTAGTAATCGCGCTCGCTTTCCGGAATCTGATCCGGCCGCCGTTTATCGCCTTTCTGCTTCGGCACCCAGATACGCCCGTCGTTGCGCAGCGATTCGCTCATCAGCGTCAGCTTCGA
>JAICIH010000325.1 GCA_025924475.1 Bryobacteraceae bacterium | reverse complement strand
GATCGCTTCGGGCGTGTGTTCGTCGATGAATTCATGAGAGTGAAAGGCGTGGCAAATATATTCGCGGCGGGCGATGTCGCTTCCGCGCTGATGGATGATGTGCATGCTTCCGTGATGTCATGCCAACATGGACGGCCCATGGGCAGGTTTGCAGGACACAATGTCATTTGCGACTTGCTTGGTCAGCCCATGCTGCCATTGCGCATCGAGTGGTACGTTACGGTTCTGGATTTGGGAGCTTGGGGCGCCGTCTATACCGAAGGATGGCACCGAAAAGTTGTGTCAACGGGCGAAGCTGCCAAAAAAACAAAGCAAACGATCAATTGTCAAAGGATCTATCCGCCCCTTTCCAGGGATAGGCGTGAAATCCTGGAAGCTGCGGCGCCGGTAACGCAAGCTGCCCCACAGGTTCATCATTAGGCCAGTGACTTCAGAAATCGGAGCTGGCGCCTCCGCCTCCAAAGTCTCCCCCACCGAAGCGGACGTCGTGACTGGCGGTTTGCGCGCTTACCGTTACTGACTGCGCCGACGCAAGACCGAGTGCGGTAGACCCGGCGTTCATCCAATGTTTGTCTTTCCCCGAAAGGCGCTTGGCGGTAAAGCCGTGGCGAATTCCGCGGGGCCCGTCCGCCAGCCAGCGGCGAAGGAAGAGCGCGACAGCGATCAGCAGCGCGCCCAGGAGCATCGGATCCCAGGTATGCCGCTGCCAGCCGAGATAGGGCTTATTGGTGATCAGCGTCAGGACAGAGACGATCGCGCCCACTGCGATGACGAACCGGTCTTTCCGGCGCAGGCCGCGCGCGAGTACGGCGGGCGGCAGGCACCAGGTCAGCACCCAGGTGGTCCAGTAAAACGTCCTCGAGAATTCGGTGGTGGTCCGAGGGCCGCCCCACCAGTGCCCGAGCAGGTCCACCGACGAAAGCTGGAGGTTGATCGCCAGATAGATGCCGAGCCAGAGGAGCGCTTCAACAATCGAATAGCCGTCATCGAGGTACGTAAAACTGTGGCGGGAGCGTACGGCGGCCACGGTTATCAGGCCGGCCGCGTAGAGCGCCGCGACGATCAGATGCTGCGCTGAATGGGATGAGGTCCAGTAGCGTGGCGCCCAGACGACAAAGACCATAGCGGCGAGAAATGCATAGGTGAACCCAAAGCGACGCCATATCCAGAGCGAAGCTATGGCGCCCGCGGCGGGAACCAGGAATTCCATTCCCTCCGGTTTCGGCGAATATGCGGCGTGCATTCCCGCGCAGAGAAAGCCAACCGAGCAGGCCGCGAGCGCTTCCTCGATTCCGTAGCGATAGAGCCGAACCCGCGAAACAGCGAATTCCGCGGCCACATAGGAGATGGCAGCGAAGATCAGCAGGAAAATGCCTGTGCTTTGCGCCTCCAGTTGCAAGCGAAAAACCACGAAGAACAGCGCGGCGGCCGCGCCCATGATGATCAGCGTAAACAAGAACAACACGAGCCGCAGGAAAATGTTGGTGCAGCGGAGTTCACAGACGGTTTCCTGTTCCATGCGCCGGTACTGCGCTTCGGTGAGGAAACCTTCGCCGGCCCAGTCCTTCAGCAGATTGCCGGCGCGCAGCGCTTCTTGGCTGGATGCCCGGTACGCTCTCACGCTTCCCTCCCGAAGTGGCGCGCGATCTGGACCAGCATGACCAGCATGGCGGCGCCGGTAATGACGAAGTAGCTCAGGACAGCGGTATCGCTATGTATCTCGCGGATGAGGATCGAACTAACGCCCACGTAGCCGTAGACTGCAGCGTAAGCGACGAACGAAAACTGCCGGCGCGGGAGACCCCAGGCGAGAGATGCACTACAGGCGGCAATGAGCGCGAGAAGCCATCCGACGTAGTCCTGCCGGTCGAAGACGCCGGAGAGCAGCGCCCAAAAGAGAACGTTGGCCGCGATGTTCAAATAGGTGCCGAAGAAATGCGGTTTTAGGCCGCGGCGCTGGAGTATGGCTCCGGCGACGCCGGCGATCAGGCTGTAGAGAATCGCGTATTGCCGGTACGCTGCGTCCTGATGTGACGGCCAGCGCGAGATGGTGAGCCCAAACCATCCTGCGAGCGAGGACAACCCGAGCGACAGCACAAAGCGGTTGTCAAAACGATAAGCGAGGAAAAAGAAAAGCCCGCCCGTCGCCAACAGATAGAGATCCCATTGTTTGGAGAGCAGGTGGGATCGATTCTCGAGGTAGGCGAGTTCCACGGACCAGGTGAGGCAGCCGAGGTAAAGCACGTAGTCGAATATCAGGCTGGGTGAAGGAATTTCCGCCAGAGACCAGGCGGGCGCGCGGGAGAAGCAGTACCAAAAACAGGCGCCGAGCATTGCGGAGAGGATGGTCAAGACGAGGACGTCACCCAATTGTTGCGACCAGGTGCTGACGGTCCAGCCGAGGCCCGCGACGAACGCCAGAATACCAGCGTAGAGGAGGATGTTCAGCTCGAGAAAAATGGAGAACGGTTCTCGACGGGAGAGGCCTGCTAGAAGCGCGCGCTGCTCCGGCGATATAAGGCCCTGCTCCTTCCATTGCTCCAATCGGGTGAGTATTGTCATGAAGCCTGGCATTCGATCAGGGCGCACTTCTTCGGCCCGTGAGTTTACCCATCTTACATTGACCGCGGATAATCAAAACAGGCATGAGCTTTCTCGATAATCTCGAAAATTCTTTGAAAAACTTGGAATCCCGTGAGGAACGGGACCCAAACGCCGCGCACCGAAGGAGCGAAGAACGTGCACGGACTATGGCGATCGCGCCCTGGGCGGCGCAGTTGAAGAATTCGGAATTTACGAAAGTGCTGTTAGAAAAGGCCGCGCAAACCGGTCACCGTCTGCGCACGAAAATCTACGTTGCCTGGCTGGACACGACCTTACGGCTGGAAGCAAAAGGCCGGAAGCTAGACCTGGAGCCCACAGCCGAGGGCATTCGCGCGAATTTTATCGAGCCGGACGGCGAAGGATCTCACAAAAGCGTGGATCTGAATGCCGATCCCGGAGAGTTACTGCGCGATTGGCTCGGCTGAAATACCAGGCCAGGTGTCGACTCGTCCTCTACGCCGAGTGCAGAGCCGCCTTGGGGACTTGCTTGGTAGCGTGATTGAGCCAGTCTTCGAAACGCGTTTCACCGAGTCGCGCGTTATTGTTAGGAACCAACGCTCTCTCGCTCACCTGGATACCGAAGTAGCGTGCGTGCGGGTCAGAGACTACCTCGCGCGGATCCTTGTGCGCTGCCAGGAACCGTCGGATGAGTTCATCCAGGCGAAACTGTTCCGGCCCACCTATTTCCACAGTGCCGTTCACCGGCGAACCCGTTGCGATCCGGCCTACCGCACTGGCGACATCGTCGGCCGCCATAGGCTGGATTAGCGCTGGTGGCAGGCGCACTTTGTTGCCTTCAGTGGAAAAATCGGCGATGCCCTTGACGAATTCGAAGAACTGTGTCGCGCGGACGATTGAGTAGGGGATTGAGGAACCCTTGATCAGGTTCTCCTGAGCGATTTTTGCGCGGAAGTAGCCGCTTTCGAGCAGACGCTCAGATCCCACGACGGACAACGCAACGTGATGTCCCACTCCCGCAGCCGCTTCATAGGCGAGGAGGTTGCGCGTGGATGTCTCGAAGAACTTCAGCACCGCCGCGTCCTCCCACGACGGGGCGTTCGTTACATCCACAACAACGGCAGCGCCCTTCAGCGCATCCGCGAGTCCTTCGCCAGTGAGGCTGTTGACGCCGGAAGTGGGGGACGCAGCTACTGCTTCGTGACCGTGCTCACGAAGTTTCTTGACAAGCTTCGATCCAATGAGCCCACTACCGCCAACTACTACGATTTTCATGATTTCCTTTCTCGCTACATTTTTTCAGATCCGCTCTGCTGTACACGAAGGATTGTCGATGATCGATGTATAATGATGTCGATAATCGAGGCGTCGTTTATGCCCAAACCTTCGGACCTACTGCAGGGGACATTAGATCTCCTGGTTCTCAAGACAATCGCGAGGGAGCCGCTTCATGGATGGGCTATTGCGAAGCGTATCCAAGCGCTTTCCGGCGATGTTCTCTCTGTCGGCCAGGGTTCGTTGTACCCTGCGCTGCATCGACTCGAACAGCAGGGCTGGCTTCGCGCCGAGTGGAAAGATTCCGATCTGGGGCGGCCGGCGAAGGTTTATTGCTTAACGCGCGAGGGCCGGAAACAACTCGAACGCGAACTGAATAGCTGGAACCGGCTCTCTTCCGCGGTCCAGCTTTTAATCGCAACGGCTTAAAACGGAGAGCTTATGCGATTCAGCCGCGTGATCCTGCATCGTCTTCGTTCCTTATTCCGGAGATCTCGTGAGGATGCGGATCTCCGGCGCGAGATCGAAACTCACTTCGAACAACTCGTCAAAGAGGCGATGGCTTCGGGCATGAGCGCGTCCCAAGCTCGCCTAATGGCGCGCCGCTCGTTTGGACCAGTCGAAAAGACGAAAGAAGAGTGTTTGGATGCGAGGCGCGTAAACCTAATTGAGAATTTCGTGCGCGACGTGCGCTATGCGCTGCGAATGATTCGAACCAAACCAAGCTTTAGCGTGCCTGCGCTGCTTTCGCTGGCTCTCGGGATCGGCGCCAATATTGCAATTTTTAGCGTTGTCAATGCCGTATTAATTCGCCCATTGCCTTATTCGGAGCCGGAGAGGCTCGTGGGTGTTTTCAATTCCGCGGTGTTTTCGGGGCAGGTCGTAAAAGCCTGGCCTCTTTCGCTGGAGATGTACACCGCTTATAAGGAAAACGCACGCAGTTTCGAAGAATTCGGTGTTTGGAGCGCCGGTGCGGCAGGGGTTACTGGAGCCGGCGAGCCCGAACAGATTGCGACTGTGACCATGACGCACGGAGTCTTGCCTGCGCTCGGGGTGAAGCCCTATTTGGGCCGGTGGTTTTCAAGCACAGATGAGCGACCGGGCGCGCAGAAAACCGTGATCCTCTCTTATAAATATTGGCAGCAAAGGTTCGGCGGCGACGCGAGCGTACTGGGCCGGCTGGTCATCATCGATTTCGTCCCGCACCAAGTAATCGGAGTAATGCCTCGGAGCTTCGAATTCCTCAATCTCGCTCCGAGCGTGTTCCTGGCGCAAACCGTTGCCAGCGGCGCGCCAGGATCCCAAGATGCCAATCAGTCCGGTGTCGCCAGGCTCAAATCCGGTGTTAGCGTGGCGCAAGCTAATCAAGACGTCGCGCGCGTATTGAATAGTTGGAAATCGGGCAATCGCTTTTGGCGGCAAGCAGCTGAGGAGCTCCGAATCAAGCCCAACATTCATCCGTTAAAGGAGTATGTCGTTGGAGACGTTGGCGCCGTTCTCAAAATCCTGATGGGGGCGCTCGCCATCGTGCTGTTGCTCGTCTGCGCGAACGTTGCAAACCTGGTGCAGGTGAGGGCGCAAGCGCGGCGTGACGAGTTTGCCATTCGCGCGGCGCTTGGCGCCGGTTGGGGGCGAATCGCGCGTCAGCTCATGATAGAGAGCCTGGCCTTAGCTGCTCTCGGCGGCGCTGCCGGTCTGGGTTTTGCGTATGCGGGACTTCGCTTTTTGGTCACCTATGCACCGGCACATCTGCCTAGAGTACGGGAGATATCCATTGACTCGATGAGCATCCTATTTGCATTGGCCTGCACTTTTCTATCGGGAATCTTGTTTGGATTGACGACAGTCCTCAAACCGGGTCTTGGCAGCAGACTGCAAAACGCGCGAGGCGCCAGCCAGAGTGCCGAGCGATCACGCGCGCAAAATGCGCTGGTAGTTGCGCAAGTGGCGCTCGCTCTGGTGTTGTTAATCGGCGCCGGTTTACTGGTTCGCAGTTTCATCGCGTTGAGCACCGTAAACCCGGGTTTTACTCATCCGGAGCAGGTTCAGACCGTCCGGCTATTTATTCCCGAAGCTCAGATACGCGAGCCCGAGCGAGTGGCTCAAATGGAAGCCGGGATTCTCCACAATATTGCCGCCATTCCCAGTGTTACAGGGACGGCGTTCGCCAGTGCTTTGCCGCTCGAACTGGAATACCACAACGGCGTTCCCATCTCGGCCGAAGGCAAGACGCCGACTGGCCGAATTCCTCCAAACCGGAGGATTAAGCAGATTTCGCCCGGACTATTTGCTGCGCTTGGTACGCGGCTGATCGCCGGCCGGGACTTCACATGGAACGATTTGCTTAGCGAGCGCCGCGTGGCGATCGTGTCAGAGAACATGGCTCGTGAAAATTGGGGCGAGCCGCGGGATGCGATTGGGAAACGCATTCAAAGGGGTACAGACGGGCCGTGGAGCGTCGTGGTGGGAGTCGCTGAAAACGTGTATGACGATGGTGTCGATCGACAGCCGCCTGAGTTGGTCTACTTTCCAGGTGTTCGACGCGGCATCGCGTTCGCGATACGAAGCGGGCGCGCCGGCACAGAAAGCCTGCTCAAAGAAATTAGAGCGAAGATCCGCGCGGCGAACCCCAGCTTGCCGCTGGCGCAAGTTCGAACTCTGAGCGAACTTTACAGTTCCACGATGGCGCGCCGATCATTTGCTCTCGTTCTGCTTGGAATCGCCGCCGCAATGGCGATGACGCTTTCGATCATCGGCGTCTACGGCATTCTCGCGTATGCGGT
>JAICIH010000324.1 GCA_025924475.1 Bryobacteraceae bacterium | reverse complement strand
AGGTGAGCCGATGGTGGCGTGCTCGGCCCAATTCACGGGACGATCGAAGCCGAGCTGATTTTCGAGCTCGCTATCGACCGAAATTACGTTTTCGCCGTCGGCGATTTGAAAGGTGCGCGTGAATGTCTCGTGCACGATGGGGAGATCCGCGCGCATTGTGACGGAAGTGATTTTGCTGTCGCGCCGGGATTGAACCGTGAATATCTGCGAGTGTGCTTCGCCGTGGCCGGGCAGCCCCGCGGCTTTTTCCTCCGGCGACACCGGCCCGAAGCCATTGACGCAGACGAAAATGCCCGCGCCGCCTCCGTACTGCGCCGTGCGACCCAACTCGCGAGCCATACGCATCGGATTCCATAAAGGATTGAGTTTTTCCGGATCGTCCTTGAGCACGATGCTCGCGAGCGTGCTGCCTTTAATCATCAGCCGGAGATCGAGCTTGTCGTTAGCAAGCGCGACGGCAGGGTTGTCTTCGAACGTGATGTTCTGCGCGGATCCATTAGGAGCGCATAAGAACACGAGCAGAGCGCAAAGCGGTGACAGGCGTCGGATTCCGCAAAAGGCGCGGAATGCTCGCCAGTCAGCGGTTTGCGCATGTTTTAGGCACGATAAAGGCACGGCAGAGAGGATAGCAAAGAAAGTAGTACAACTAGAAAACATGCAGATCCGCACCTCTTTGCTGGCGCTTCTCGTTTTGACCGGCGCGGCAGCTTCCGCGCAGAATCAGCCCATTCTCGGCGAAGATACCGTCAAGGTATCGGAGCATGTCTGGGCGATTATGGGATTCCCGAATATCGGCATCGTCGTGGGCAAGAACGCGACGCTGGTGGTCGATACCGGTTTAGGCCCGCGCAATGGGGCGACGGTGGCGCGAGTGGCGAAGCGGCTCGCGCCGGGTAACAAGCTCTATCTCACGACCACGCATTTTCATCCGGAGCATGCAGGTGGCGAGCCGGGCTTTCCGCCGGGAACGATTCTGATTCGCGACAAAGTGCAGCAGGAGGAAATGGAGAAGCACGGGCAGGAAATGCTCGATCTGTTCGCGAGCCGGAACGAGCTGCAGAAGGAGCTGCTGGCGAACGTCAAGCTGCGTCCTCCGGACGAAACCTTCGATAAAGAACGAAAGCTGGATCTGGGAGGCGGCGTAACGGCGCGCCTGCTGTGGTATGGCGGAGCCCACACCAAAGGCGACGAGCTGATATTCGTCGAGCCCGACCGGACGTTGATCTCCGGCGATGTCGTCCAAAACAAAGTGACACCGAACATCTTCCGGGAAGGCGGGACGCCGGCGAGCTGGATCGCGGTGCTCGATCAGGTGGAAAAGCTTGGTGCGCTGCATGTTTTGCCGGACCACAGCGCGATCGGCGACGGCTCGCTCGTCGCGCAAGAGCGAACGTTCATTTCCGATCTGCAGAGCCGCGCGCTTGCTCTCAAGGGGCAGGGAATCAGCGCCGCCGATGCAGGCAAGCAGATTACCGCCGAGTTCCAGAAAAAATATGCGGATTGGCCGATTCGCGATCTCAGCAACTTTGTGAAAAGCGTCTACGCCGAATAAACCAAGCGGCGCATCCAGCGATACACTGTTAGATTCTAGCCTGGCAATTCTGAGAATTTCCTTCACAGAATTGCCAGGCGAGAGCTTTCAGCAGTCAGGCGTCAGCTTTTAGCTATTAAAAAGGCCGGTGAGCATGCGGTTTTAGCTGAGAGCTGGTTGCTGAACGCTAAAAGCTTGGAGAAACGATTGGCTGTCAGTATAAAAGACGTGGCTGCGCGGGCCGCTGTGTCGACGGCGACGGTTTCCCATGTGCTGAATGGAACGCGCCACACCCACCCGCGAACGCGCGACCGGGTTTTGGCGGCTGTGCGCGAGCTGGGCTATTCGCAAAACCAAGCCGCGCGTAATCTGGCTCGTGGCACCAGTTCGCTGCTGGGGCTGATTGTGTCGGACGTGCGTAACCCGTTCTTCCCAGAAATCACCGCCGCTTTTCAGGATCAGGCGCTGGCGCACGAAATGGATGCTTTGGTGCTCAACACGAATTACGATGCTCAGCGAACGCTGCATTCGGTCCGCCGTCTGCTCGGCTTGCAGGTGCCTGGCGTGGCGATTCTAACTTCGCAGATAGAGCCTTCGGTGGTGGATATGCTCGCCCAAAACCGTATCGCGGCCGTATATCTCGATCTGGGCAAAGTAACCGATGGGGTCAGCAATATCGTCATCGATTACGAACACGGGATCGTGCAAGCGCTAGAACATCTTGCCAGCCTCGGCCATAGCCGCATCGCGTATGTGGGTGGCCCGCCCAATCTCATGTCTGCGCAGCGCCGCAAGAACGCCTTCGTCTCGACGGCGGAGCGCCTCTCGCTGCATGCCGGGCCGATTCTGGATTCCGATTTCACCGTCAAGGGTGGTTATTTTGCGTGCTCGAAATTGCTAGCCGGCGATACGCCGACGGCAATTGTGGCGGGCAATGATTTGACAGCCATCGGAGTATTGCATCGCGCATACGACGGCGGCTTGCGCGTGCCGCAGGACCTCTCGGTGGTCGGATTCGACGACATACTGTTTGCCGAGTACACCCAGCCGGCGCTTACCACGGTTGCGGTTCCGCGCGCGGAAATCGGCAAAGTCGCGTTTCAGGCGCTTTGGGCCATGCTGAGCGATTCGTCGTTGAGCGGCCGGGAATACCGCGTCGATACGCAACTGGTGAGCCGGCAATCCACCCGTACTCCGCGACCCGGTCTATCGATATCGCCATGAACAAACTTTCTGTAGCGTTTCTCGTTCTCTCACTCTCGTCCGTCGTCTCCGCAGGTCCTACCGGACACTGGCTCGCTAAACAAACTTTTCCCGATGGCCAGACTCGCGAGACATCTTTGTGGCTCAAAGCCGACGGAAACACCCTGACCGGTTATATGATTTCGCCGAACCAGGATGCCGCGCCGATTTCCAACGGCAAGATCAGCGGCAACGAAATTTCATTCAGCGTTGTGCGGGACAATTTCGGCGAACAGCGCAAGACGGATTACAGCGGTACGCTCACGAACGACAAGCTCACCTTGCGGCTCCCCGGCTTCGGCGGACGGCGAGTGCGGGAAATGTCTTTCCAGCAAGTTTCGACGGAAATACCCGGTCCGCCGCCTCCGCCGAAACCGAAAATCTCGCTGCCTCCGGCGGCCGACGTGCCTTCGAACGGGCTCGCCAAAACTCCGCCCATGGGCTGGAACAGTTGGAACAAATTTGCCCGCAGTGTTTCCGATCGCGTGGTGCGTGAGACTGCCGATGCCATAGTCAAAAACGGCATGAAGGACGCCGGTTACATTTACGTCAATATCGACGACGCCTGGCAAGGTACGCGCGATGCTCAAGGCAATATTCGTCCCAATGACAAATTTCCAGATATGAAGGCGCTGGCGGATTATATCCACAGCAAGGGTCTCAAGATCGGCATTTATTCCTCACCCGGTCCGAAGACTTGCGCCAATTACGAGGGCAGTTTTCAACACGAAGAGCAGGATGCGAAAACGTTCGCCGCGTGGGGGATCGACTATATCAAGTACGACTGGTGCAGCGCGAGCCAGGTGTACGACTATCATTCGATGCCGGCGGTTTACGCCAAGATGGGACTTGCGCTACTGCATTCCGGCCGGCCCATCGTATACAGTCTCTGCCAGTATGGCGTTCTGAAAAGCGAGACGTGGGGCGCGAAAGTGGGCGGCAATTCCTGGCGCACTACCGGAGACATTCGCGATAGTTGGGAGTCGATGTCGCACATCGGCTTCGATGAGCAGCTTGATCTCGCGCCTTATGCGGGACCCGGACACTGGAACGATCCCGATATGCTCGAAATCGGCAATGGCGGCATGACCAACACGGAATACCGCACGCATATGAGCTTGTGGAGTCTGCTGGCGGCTCCTTTGCTGGCAGGCAACGATCTGAGCAAGGCGTCGCCGGAGATCATGGACATTCTGCTCAATAAGGAAGTGATCGCTATCGACCAGGATCCTCTCGGAAAAGAAGCAACGCGAGTCTCCAAAGAGGGAGACCTGGAAGTATGGGCGCGACCGTTGCAGGGCGGCGCATTCGCCGTCGGGTTATTTAACCGCGGTCCATCCACGGCTAAGGTGACGGCGCGCTGGAGCGATGTTGGCCTCCACGGGTCTGCGCGTGTTCGCGATCTCTGGAAGCACAAAGACCTCGGCGTTTCCGCCGAGGCCTTCTCGAGCGACGTCCCGTCGCATGGTGTCACGCTGCTGAAACTCGAGCCGGCTTCTAAGTAATCGCCCGGCAACGCCCGCGCGGAGGCTTGGCGATTTCCAGACTATGTTGACCAAGCACCGCTTGGGCTGCCAGGCTCGTTTAGTGACGGCGCCAGTGGCCTGGATAATAGCGATGGTTGTAATAGCGCGGAGCGTACCAGCGTGCGCCCCGATAAGGCGGTCGCGCCAAATAACCGGCGTGCCAACGGTATCGCGGGCCAGCGGGGTACCAATATCCCCCAATCCAGGTATATCCGGGCCGCGCGTAGACGGGCGGCGGGGCATAGTAGGCCGGAGGCGGGGGCGGCGCATAGTAACCATACGCCGGCGCTCCCACGCCGAACCCGAAGAACACATGCGTTCCGGCAAACAGCGAACTCCCAGCAAACAGTAGCAATGCGAGTAACTTGGTTTTCATCACACCCTCCGCCGCTTAAGGGTGCAAATGCATTGCCAAATGTAAGTGATTGAAAATTCTAGTGCTCACTCCGTGGGCCGGTGATTGTCCACCAGCGCGCGGTGCATTTGAGCCAGAGCTTCAGGCGTAGGCAAGGGCAGCGCCCTTTTTTACTGCTATAAGGTCGTCCAGGAAGATGAAGTATGCTGCTCCCTGGCATAACACTTTTACGGTTCCCTCACTGAACCCGGGTCCCCCGACAAAGATCTCAGCGCCCTCCGGAAGCTGGGTAAGCAAACCCAGCCGGGTCGGCTCGCCGTCCTCGGCGGGCAAAACCTGAATCGCTGAGACGTTTTTCGGCAGGACATAAGCGCTCGCGAATGGGACCGGGGAAGGTTCAAGTAGTGTGTCCACGTTCATAGCTGCTTACCTGCTATTCGAATAGTAAGGCGTCCGTACCGAAACTTCTAGTACAAAATTGCATTAGTAACGTAAGCAAGCGGTTACATCGAAATTTTCTTTGAAAATTAATTATTTTCCCGATGCAAAGAGTCCTTGCCAGGATTCATCGAGCGAAATCCAGCGCTCATCTTCCTCATCCCAACTCGGCGCCATGTGCGGTACGTGAAGGATGCCGTGACCTTCGCTGCAGAACAGTTCCGTTCCTGACCAATCCAGCAGCAAGCAACCCGGACATCCAACGCGGACCGGAAACGCCAGCAGCCGCAGACAGACACGGCAGCGAGCGCGCTGATCGGCGACGGCCCAAAAAAGTACTCCCATCGTGCCGAGGATATAGAGCCAAACCAGGAATGGCCCGTCACCGGGATCTTTCGAGCCGAGGAGAATGGCGGATTCGGAGCGGCTCAGTTCCAGACATGCAGCAAACACCCAGGCGAGCGCCAGGGAGGCTTTGGCGATGAAGAATAAGGTACGCCGAGTGGCCGCAAGCCGGAAGGCGCGCAAGCGGAAGCGGAAGACCAGAGGCGCCATCAGGCCGGCAAGCGCGACCGCGATGCCGAACAACCGGAGCGGCGTCAGCAGCACGTTGGTCCAGGCGGCATAGCGGAGTTGGGAATCCAGAAAGTAGTAACAAACCTCCTGCGCGATCCGAACCAGCTGTTTATCGAGTTGCCGCTGCGTGATGCCGGGTTTCGGGCGGGCCACCGCGAACACCAGACCTTTAGTAATCTCCCGTTGGACAACGTAAACGGTAGGTTGCCTGGAAAGGATCCAGAAGTTGGGCGGGAGCACCGCGGCTACTTTGTAGGAATCGCCGCCCACTTTTAACGAGGAGCCGGGCGCGGCCGGATTCGCATGGGTGAGGGATCGCCAGGCGCGGTCATCGAGCACGACTGCGCCTTGGCGCGGAAGGGTTCCCAGCGCCGGTTTCACGCCGATGACATCAAAGAATTCCGGCTGCACGGTGACGAGCAAAGGCTGGTCCGCGACTGCGCGCCCGATCTGAAAGGCCGCCACTTTGGCGACTTGGCGGCTGTAGCGCTCCCAGGCCGGTAACAAATCAGGCGGTAATCCTTTATCGTGCCCGCCACCGGAAGGGTGCATCCAGATAAATAGCAAGTTGCTTCGTGCGGAGAGCAATTCCCGGGTGGCCGGCAACCCGCCGCTCAGCACAGCGGTCACCAGCAGCAAAACGCCCAATACACAAAGGCAAGTGAAAGGTGAACGCGCCCATTCGCGGACATCCTGCCAAAACGCCTCGTGCGATTTGAGCAGCCAGGCGGCATCCTGAAAAGCGCCGAGCGTGCCGCGAACGAGAGTCAGTTTCTCGTGCCGGTTCCACATTCCCGCGTGCCAGAGAAACTGCCAGCGGTGCCAGATTTCGGCGCGCCATTCGCGCTTCCAGTCCGAGCGCTGCTGTTTCGGGGTTAATAGTGCGGCTAGGGCAACAATCCAGTCGCTCAGAACTACCGCAAGAGGTCGCCTGGCTGGGCTAGGCATGGTTTTACCGCCGTGATTTCGACGT
>JAICIH010000323.1 GCA_025924475.1 Bryobacteraceae bacterium | reverse complement strand
GGCGGTGATGTCGGGTAAATGGCGGCTGATTCAAAACAAAGAGCTGTACGACATCGGCTCGGATCCTGGCCAAAAACGTAACGTCATTTCCGAAAATAGGAACGTAGCGAATCGGCTCCAGCAATACTATGAGCGCTGGTGGCGGCACGTGGAGCCGAGGACGAAAGAATTTCTGCCGGTATATCTCGGAGCAGACGCCGAGAACCCGGTACTGGTTTCCTCGTGCGAATGGGCCAACGTTTTTCTGGACCAAAGCTCCCAGGTCCGGAGCGGCGAGAGGAAAAACGGAACCTGGCATGTCCAGGTGGAGAAGGTCGGGGAGTATGAGATCGCGCTGCGCCGCTGGCCGCGCGGTGTGAATGTTCCACTCAGCGGGAACGTGCCGGCCCATCATGGCGAGCTGGGCGATTTTCCGTCCGGAGTCGCCATTCCGATTGCCGAAGCGCGACTCCAAATCGGGAGTTTCGACCGAACCATAAAAGTGGTCGCTCAGGACCGCGAAGCCGTATTCAAGGTGCGCCTGCCGGCAGGTCCATCGACGATGAAGAGTTGGTTTCTCGACAAGGCGGGAAACGAACTGCTCGGAGCGTACTATGCTTACGTTTATCGGACTGGGGCGCCGAAAGCGGGTTACGCGGCAGGGCTCGAATAAGATCTACAAAAAATAAAGAGGTGCTGATGTACTTGCGGACGCTGGTTACTCTACTTTCGCTCTCGTTCCTGTGCAGTGCGCAAAAGCCGGTTATTTTCGATACGGACATGGGGAACGATGTGGATGATGCCCTGGCGTTGGGCATTCTGCATGCGTTATCAAATCGCGGCGAGTGCCGCTTGATTGGCGTGACGCTTACCAATGCAAACCCGGCGGCAGTGCCTTACATTCAACTCGTGAACCGCTTCTACGGGCGTCCGGATATTCCGGTGGGCTCCGCTAGAAAATCTATCGAGGGCGGCGCGGACGATCATTATCTGAGCGCCACGTTAAAATCGGCGCCGGAAAATCTGCAGCATGCCAAGAGCACGGCACGAGTGGAAGCGGCGGTGCCGCTGCTTAGAAAACTTCTGGCGCAAAGTTCGGAGAAAGTGACCATCGTACAGGTAGGATTCAGCACGAATCTGGCGGCGCTGCTCGATTCCAAGCCCGATTCCAATTCGCCTTTGAGCGGCTCCGATTTGGTGCGCCAGAAAGTCGCGCTGCTTTCCGCCATGGCGGGCAACTTCACCGGCGGGCAACCCGAGTACAACGTCAAGCTCGATATACCGGCGGCGCGGGCGGTCTTTGAGCGTTGGCCGACTCCGATCATTTTTAGCGGATACGAAATCGGCCGCGACCTTCTCTATCCGGCCGCCAGTGTCGAGCATGATTTTTCGTACGTCAAGTGGCATCCGGTGGCTGCCTCTTACCGTGCCTATCACAAGATGCCGTACAATCGCCCGACGTGGGATTTAACTGCCGCGCTCGAGGCGGTGCGCGGCGGTCATAATTACTTCAGTACCTCGGCAGAAGGCGAAGTCAAGGTCGCAAGCAACGGAAAGACCACCTTTGAAGCCGGAAAAGGAGATCGGCAGTATCTCCGCCTCGACCCCGCAAAGAAATCGCAGATACTCGAGGCGCTGACGCTGCTCGCGAGCGAGCCTCCTATCGGCGTAGCGCGTCATGAATAAGCGTAGCCGCATCTTCGTAGTCGGCAGCGCCAACATGGACATGGTGTTGCGAGTGCCGCGTTTCCCGCATGCGGGTGAAACGCTGGCCGGCAGCGATCTCGATTTGTTCCCCGGCGGCAAAGGAGCTAATCAAGCCTGCGCTGCCGCGCGGCTCGGCGGTGATGTTCGCTTTGTTGGTTGCGTGGGGTCCGACATTTTCGGCACACAGTTACTGGAAAGCCTCCGCGAAGCCGGCGTAGACATCAGCCGCGTTCGAACGCTGTCGCGAGCTACCGGATGCGCCTCCATCTACGTTGCGCCGAACGGACAAAATTCCATCGTCATTTCCCCTGGCGCGAATGCCGGTGTGACTTTCGAGCACGTTGAGGACGCTCTCGGGGATTTGAACAGTTCCGATTTCGTGCTGCTCCAATTGGAAATTCCCTTCGAGACCGTTCGGCTGACGCTTGAAAAGGCAAGATCAGCCGGCGCCACTTCGATATTCGATCCGGCTCCCGCGCGCAAACTGGATCGAAATGTTTTGCAACTCGTCAGTCTCCTGACGCCGAATCAGACCGAGGCGGGAATGCTGCTCGATAAAGAGAACGTCGAGGACGAGCAGGACGACTGCGATCTCATCCGGCTCGCCTCTGAGACTCTGAATCTCGGTCCCGCTTCCGTGATTTTCAAATTGGGAGAAGCGGGCTGCGCCATCTGCTCGGATGGCGCAGCTGCCAGAGTCGGCGCATACCCGGTCAAAGCGGTCGATACGACAGGCGCGGGCGATGTCTTCAATGGAGCTCTCGCGGTGGCGCTCGCCGAAGGGCGGTCCATGCCGGCCGCCGCCCGGTTTGCGAATGCTGCCGCCGCGCTGTCGGTGATGCGTCCCGGCGCGCAGGCCTCGATTCCCAGCAGAGACGAAGCGGACAAATTTATGACGGCAAATCCCGACGTAGTGGTACGAGATCTCCTAACGGTTCGCGGCTAATTCCGGAAGTATCCTACATCGTCCGGGCAAGCGCCACTAATTGATCGAGCGCGGATCTCCAATCCTGATGGCCTCGAAATGCTATCTCCCGTCGAAGACCACCATTTCGCGCGTCGCTATGAACCGCCAGCAGCCGCCCTTCTTCCGTATAAGTTCGAAACCTCTACCCCTGATTGGCGGCAATTCTTTGCCGTCAGTTCCCCGTGCACCTTTTACCGTCCAGGAACCATCAACTGCCGCGATCTCTGAAGTTATGAACCGAATCTGTTCAATGAAGGCTGTCTGTTGTCCGACTCCGGATTTCACAAGCTTGCTAAAGAGCGCTTGAATCTGCGCTCTCCCTCTCGTTAGCGTGCCGTCAACACTCACGTAGTCAGCATCGTCGTCCCAGTAGTCGGCAATCGCAGTGACATCCCCCTTGTTTAGGCGATCGATCGCCCGACTCACCATATCGTGGATGACTTTTTCGTCGGTCGCGCTCATTGGATTAGCGTATCGGGCTGGCATCGAGCGACTGCCACAAAACGGTAGAGATAATACGAGCAGTGGACGGCCTCCGCTTGCAGTTTTGGTTTCATGGAGAACTGAACGACTTTTTGCCGCCACCGCAGCGGAATGTAGCGTTCGAGCATCCAGTGGGGCCGACCGACACGCTAAAGCACATCATCGAGTCGTTAGGCGTGCCGCACACAGAAGTGGGCGCGGTCGCCGCCAACGGCAAACTTCACGATCTTTCAGAGCCCGCCGCGGATTTTGCGGAGATCGAGGTATTTCCGCACCAAACGCCCGTGTGCCTCAGCGATCCCAGATTTGTCGCAGATGGCCATCTGGGCCGCCTCGCGGCCTACCTGAGAATGCTCGGCCTCGACACCTGGTACGAGCGCCTGGCCGACGATCCACGGCTCGCATCCGTGAGCAGCGGAGAGAGGCGTGTGTTGCTGACGCGGGATGTGGGGCTTCTCAAACGGCGCGAGGTGCTCTATGGCTACTGCGTTCGGAGCGCGAAACCGCATGACCAACTGCGCGAGGTATCCAGCCGGTTTGCACTATCTCCGCACTTCGCGCCGTTCACTCGCTGCATGGACTGCAATGGCCTGCTCTGTCCGGTTCCGAAGGAGGAGATTGCCGAATTCCTGCCTCCGCACACTCGCGAGACGAAGAACGAATTCAGCCGATGCCGGAATTGTGGAAAGATATTCTGGCGCGGTTCGCATCACGCGCGGATGTTGGAATGGATCCGAAATCTCGAGAATGAAACGATCCTGTCGCCCGGTCGAGCATAGCAGTTCGGGTTTTGCGGCGGGATGTTTTCGGTGCAAAAACTACGATAGTCACTTGGATTTAACCGTAAAACTACGTAAATACTTGAAAAACTAGCGCAAGACCTCATATACTCTACCCTGAAAACGCTAGGCAAAAGCGCAATTACGCATGCTGGAGCGCGAAAAGGGGGAGCAGCAAATGCGTTCTTTTCTGATTTGTTTAGTCACTAGTCTTGTTGTTATCAATTCGGAAAGTCCTCGGGCCTCCGCACAGGTTCTCTATGGATCACTTGTGGGAACGATCGTCGATCAGACCAAGGCCGTCATCCCGACCGCTACGGTGAAGGTCACCAACACAGAGACGGGCTTGGTGCGCGAAGCGGCTACCGACAGCACGGGTAACTATTCCATTCCAAACCTGCTCGAGGGAGATTACGATCTGCTGGTAAGTGCGCCTGGATTTAAATCGCTTACCCAGAAGCATATAAGTATTCAGATCAACAACGTTACGCATGTGGATGCCAGCCTCGAGATCGGCACGGCGACAGAATCGGTAACAGTGACGGGCAACAGCGCGCTGCTGCAAACGACGAAGGCGGATGTGAATACGCAATTGGGATCACAAGCTATCGGAAACCTGCCTCTGCCGGGATATCGCAATTTCCAAAGCCTGATTAATTTTGTTCCTGGCGCAACGCCGGGACGGTTTCAGAATGCGGTGATCGATACCCCGCAGCGCGACTTGACCACCAATGTAAATGGGCAGGAACGTGGAGCGAACAACACGCGGGTGGACGGCGCGGCTGACATCCTGGTGACCATGCCCCATCACATGGTGTATGTGCCGCCCGTAGAGAGCATCGAAGAGGTGAATATTGCGAGCAATAACTTCGACGCGGAACAGGGAATCACGGGAGGCGCCGCTGTTACGGTAGTCACAAAATCGGGTACGAATGAATTTCATGGGAGCGCTTTCGGATTTCACGCCAATAACGCGACCCGCGCGTTCCTGTGGGATGAGAATCGC
Organism: Bryobacteraceae bacterium; assembly: GCA_025924475.1. GTDB lineage: Bacteria > Acidobacteriota > Terriglobia > Bryobacterales > Bryobacteraceae > Bog-105. The sequence goes on along the minus strand of JAICIH010000323.1, from coordinate 1,729 downwards.
GCCGGAGTGACGGCGAAGCCCAAGGGGATTCGAAATATGGATGGGGCGAGCCTGGGCGGTCCCATTAAGCGCAACAAGTTATTCTTCTTTGCGGATTGGGAAGGCACATTCGAGCGGGTGGGACGGTCGCGACTATTTTCGGTGCCGACCGCCGACTTTCGTTCCGGCGATTTCAGCCGAATGTTGGGCTCGCATATTCTCGATGCTTCCGGAAACGCCATTTTGGCGCCTACTACGGAAGGCGGGTCGGTGCCCCTGCAGGAGGGTATGGTCTTCGATCCGTTTACGGGAAATCCGGACGGGAGCGGCCGTTCCGTGTTTTCGAACAGTGGACGACTGAATGTGATTCCGCCGTCGCGCCTGAATCCCGCGATGATGAAGCTTCTGCAGTTGGTGCCCAGCCCCAATCAAGCGGGAGATCTAAACAACTATTTCAATCTCGGCACGCAGCGATTGAATCGGAACAATCTCGACGCCAAGGTGAACTGGAACCGCAACGAAAAGCACCAGATCTGGGTGAAATACAGCGTGATGAATGCGCTGGTGAACGGCGACTTCGGCCTCGGTGAAGCAGGCGGAGAATGCCTGTGCGACGGTGGCGTGGGCGCCGGCCACACATTGGTGCAACTTGCAACCATAGGTCACACTTACACCGTCTCGCCAAGCTTTGTTGTGGATGGCACCCTTGGCTGGACACGGTTCGGACAGAATGTGCAGTCCCCGGATCTTGGCAAGAACTTCGGCAGCGATGTGTTGGGTATTCCAGGCACCAACGGCCCGGACATACGAGAGAGCGGCATGCCGGCCTTCGACTTCACGGATTATTCTTCGCTTGGCAACACGGAGGGGTGGAATCCGGCCTTCCGTAACGACCAATCGTTTACATTCAACACCAACGCAAACTGGATGAAGGGAAATCATGAAATCCGTTTCGGCTTCGATTTCATGCACCACTTGATGAACCATTGGCAACCGGAACTGGGCCGCGGGCCGCGCGGCGGGTTTACCTTCGACCCGGGCGTAACGGCGTTGAATCCAGCCGTGCTCAACCAGACCGTCGGTTTTCAAGAAGGGGTTCCGTCATTTGAAAACAGTTGGAATAGTTTGGCAGGTTTCCTGCTCGGCACGCCAACAGCCTCGGGCAAGAGTAGCCAGTTCATCAAGATGGATAGTAAGGAGAATGTATACGGGCTTTACATTCGCGACCGGTGGCGAGTGACTTCGAAGTTAACGCTCAGCCTGGGATTGCGGTGGGAACTTTACCCCAATCGAACTCGCTCGGCAGGCTTGGGCATCGAATCGTACGATCCCACAACTAACGAGGTTCTGATTGGCGGGAGAGGAGACGTGCCACGGGACAACGGCGTGAAATTCAGCAAAAAGCTCTTCGCCCCACGTGTCGGTTTCGCATACCAGCTGGGAAACTCCACGGTAATCCGCAGCGGCTACGGCATTACATACCATTCGCATCCCTGGGGCGCCCAGGCACTACGCGGCTGGTATCCGTTGACGATCGCAGCCGAGTTTGCCGGCGTGAATGGTTTCCAATCGATCACCACCGACCCAAATTACGTCGCTGACGGCATCCCCAATCAACCACTTGGTCCAAGCGTTGGAATTCCTCCGATTTGCTGCCCGGATATTAGTGGAGGAAGGATTCCACTGCCGTCCTCCGTTGAGATGGGCTATCCGTCAGCCAACAGTGAACTGCATCGCGGCTACATACAAT
>JAICIH010000322.1 GCA_025924475.1 Bryobacteraceae bacterium | reverse complement strand
TTTGATCGTCGCCAAGTTCAGTATCTTGCGAGTGGAGAGATCGGCCGCCGGCAGTATAGAAGACAACGCGAGCGCCGCCGCTACGAATTTGAGAATCATTTTGCGCCTAGCATATAACATCTAGTGTGTCGTCGATGCGCAAAACGGGGACTGACAAGCATTCCGCGTTGTTTGCGGAATCCGCGGTCTGTCCCCGGTTTGCTCCACGGTTCAAATTTGCTGCCGCAATCAAGGACGCATGATAAGTTAGACAAAGTTCCGTTGACTTCTTGTGACCCAGTCTCGACTCGTGTGGCATAGCATATGGCTATTGGGATTTGGGGCTATGGCTTACGCCGCGAGCCAGCCGATTGCGTTCCCGCATAAAACGCATATCCAGCTCGGCGTGAGCTGCATTGACTGCCATTCAGGCGCCGACATCCGCGATGCGGCCGGAATACCATCCGTTAAAAAATGCATGTTGTGTCATGACAAGCTGGCGCGGGAAAAACCGGAAGTTAAGAAGGTCATCGAGTACGCCAACAAAAACATCGAGATTCCGTGGGAGCGGGTGTATGGCTTTTCGAAAACGGCGCACGTCAAATTTCGCCATGCTCCGCACTATCGCGCCAACATTCCCTGCGCTACTTGCCATGGTGATTTGACGAAGGCGACCGTAGCCGAGCGCGTGGTGACACATAATATGGGCACTTGCCTGACGTGTCATCGTCAACGCAAAGCGCCCGAGGACTGCGCCGCCTGCCACTACTGAAATATGGATCGCCGGAACTTCTTCAAAATCGTATCCACCGTGTCGGGCGCGGTAGCCACGAACGCATGCGGCGACAAGAAGCCGCTTATTCCGTTGCTAGTGCCCGAAAACGGCATCGTATTGGGCGAGGAACAATGGCATCCTGCAGTCTGCACCGAGTGCGGCGCCGGATGCAGCACGATCGCACGCGTGATGGCGGGCGAACGCGTCATCGAGCGCGGCGAAGAGAAGTTCCGCGAGCGCATCGCTTCCATCAAAAAGATCGAAGGCAATCCGCTCGATCCGGTCAGCGGCGGCCGGTTGTGCGCCCGCGGACAGGCCGCTTTGCAATCGCTCTATAATCCGGACCGGCTGCGGGGACCGATGCGGCGCAATGGCACGCGCGGTGAAGCGAAATTCACGGCAGTCTCTTGGGACGAGGCGCTGAAATCGGTGGCCGATAAGCTCAAGGCCTATTCTGGCGATCAGATCCTGTTCCTGACGAACGCGCCGCAGGGCACACGAGCGCTCACGATTCAGCGTTTCCTCGAAGCGTTGAAAGCGCCGCCGGCGCGCAGTTGCGGCATAGGCGATTTCGCGCTCGAAAGAAAAGCGGCCGAAACGGTGTTTGGCTGGCGCGGCGTGCCGGTTTACGATTTGGCGAACGCGCACTACGTGCTCGGTGTAGGCGCGGACTTTCTCGGTGGCTGGCTTTCTCCGGTCTACTACTCGCGGCAGTTTGGTGAATTCCGGCAAGGTCGCGGCGGCGTGCGTGGGCATCTGGTGCAGGCGGAGTCGAGAATGTCGCTTACCGCCGCGAGCGCCGATGAATGGCTGCCTGTCCGGCCTGGCTCCGAGCCACATCTGATCGTGGCGCTCTCCCGCATGCTGCTCGATGAGAAACCAGCCGGGCAATTGCCGGATGCCGTTGCGCAATCGATCCGCACGGCCGATCTGGCGGCTCTGATCCGGACGTGCGGGATCGAAGAAAAGCGCTTACGAGGCATCGCGCATGAGTTGGGCACATCGGAGGCTCCGCTTGTGATTGCAGGCGCATCCGTCGTACAAAGCAACTCCTTCGAAGCGCTGGCGGCGGCGCACTACTTAAACGCGCTGCTGGGCGCGCGCGGTGTTTTGCCGCCGCAGCCGGAGCCGCCAAGCGCTCCCGCGAGCGGCAATGTGCTGGAGGCGATGAAGCGGGCCAAGGTCCTGTTCCTCGATGGCGAGAATCCGGCCTATGTACTTCGTGCGGCGCAATCACTCGGCGCGCTCGATCTTATCGTAAGTTTCGGATCCTTCCTGGACGATTCCGCGGCCTACGCCGACGTGCTGCTGCCGGCTCATCACGCACTCGAGTCAGAAGCCGCGGTAGTACCGCTTGGACTGGGAGGAGTTGCGGTCACGCAACCGTTCGTGCGGCCGCTGTACGACACACGGCCGATCGGACAGATTCTTGGCCAATTAGGAGTCGCTTTTGAAGCGGTGAACGTAAAGGATTACGTCGCGCCGATGCTGCCGGCCGACCAAACATGGGAAAACGTCGGACGCCAAGGCGGCTATTGGAAACAGAACTCAGGTGAAGCAAAGGTAACAGCCAAAGAGCTCAAATGGAGCGAGCCGGTGTTCGCAGGCAAGCCGGAAGAATTCCCGCTGCATTTCCAGCCTTATCTTTCGCTGCAGTTTCATGACGGGCGCGGCGCCAATCTGCCGTGGATGCAGGAGTTGCCCGATCCGGTATCGAGCGCGATGTGGGGTCTGCCGGTTGAGATCGATCCGAAAACGGCGGAAAAGCTCAAGATCGCGACCGGAGATTGGGTTCGTGTGGAGTCCGGGAGCGGGCATTTGGAGGCGCCGGCCTATGTGCATCCGGCCGCGCTTCCCGGTGTCGTGAGTATGCCGATCGGAGAAGGACACACGCACTACGGGCGTTATGCTTCTGGCCGCGGCGCGAATCCGCTTGCGATTGTTTCGCCGGTGTGGGATGGCGCCGCCGGCGAATTCGCGTTCGGCGCAACGCGCGTTCGAGTGGCGAAACTGGAGCGCAAGCCAGCGTTGATTCAGTTTTCACCGCAAGACCGAGAACAAGGACCATGGGGGGAAAGGTGAGCGAGCATCGTTGGGGCATGGCAATTGACCTGGACCGCTGTACCGGCTGCCAGGCTTGCGTCGCGGCGTGCCATGCCGAGAATAATCTGCCGGTATCGAATCCCGAACAAGCGGCTCTAGGCCGCGCCGTGCATTGGATTCGCGTGGACCGCTACTATGAGGGGGAATTCCCGAACATTCGGGTAAAGCACCGGCCCGTTCTGTGCCAGCAATGCGATGAAGCGCCGTGCGAGCCGGTATGTCCGGTGTACGCAACATACAAGAATCCGGAGGGGCTCAACGTGCAGGTCTACAATCGCTGTGTCGGCACGCGCTACTGCGCAAATAACTGCCCTTATTCGGTTCGCTTCTTTAACTGGTTCGATCCGGAGTGGCCGGAGCCGCTGCAGTTACAGCACAACCCCGATGTATCGATTCGCGAATCGGGCGTGATGGAGAAGTGTACGTTCTGCATCCAGCGAATCAAACGCGCCGAAGAAGAGGGCGCGAATAATCTGCAGCCGGCCTGCGTGCAATCCTGCCCGGCGGAAGCGATGGTATTCGGCGATCTGAACGATCCGGAAAGCAAAGTCTCGCAGCTTGCCGAAAACAGCCGCGCAACGCAGTTTCTCGAAGAGTTGGGAACCAAACCGAAGGTGTTTTATCTCGAGCGAGTGAAATAGCGTGGACGACGTACGAAGAGATCTCTGGCGACCGCTGCAAGGAACAAGCTGGCGCTACCTGGCGGTGCTGCTGCCATTAAGCATGGTTACGCTTTGGGGCTTGATTGCCTGGGGCTATCAGCTCGATCGCGGAATTGGCGTCGCAAATATTCGGCGTCCTGTATTCTGGGCCTTCTATCTGGTCGATTTCGTCTTCTGGATTGGGATCTCGCACGCCGGCACTCTGATCTCGGCCATTCTGCGATTGACCGAAGCCGAATGGCGAAAACCGGTAACGCGCGCCGCCGAGGCAATCACGGTATTCGCATTGATGATCGGCGGCATGTTCCCGATCATTCACCTGGGACGCGCCTGGATTTTTTATTGGCTGATTCCCTACCCCAATACGCGGCTGTTGTGGCCGAATTTCCGGTCGCCGTTGATGTGGGATTTGTGCGCAATCTCAACCTATTTGATCGGCAGCTCGATTTTTCTTTTTCTGCCGCTTATTCCCGACGTGGCGCAATTGGCGCGGCACGCGAAGGGATGGCGGCGCTGGGTCTACCGCAAGCTCGCGCTCGGCTGGACCGGCAGCGATCGCGAATGGCATGCGCTCGAGCGCGCGATGAAGCTGATGGCCGGAATCATTCTGGCGGTGGCGGTCTCCGTTCATACCGTCGTCGCCTGGGATTTCTCGATGGCCATTGCTCCCATGTGGCACAGCACGATTTTCGGGCCTTATTTTGTGGTGGGGGCGATCTTCAGCGGCATTGCCGCGCTGATTCTCGCGATGGCGGTAATTCGCCGGACAATGCACCTCGAACAGTACTTAACTCCGCACCACTTCAACAATCTGGCGAAGCTGCTGCTCCTGATGAGCTTGCTATGGGTGTACTTCACCGTTTCCGAGAATCTCACAGTCTGGTATGGAAACGAGCCCAAGGAAATGATGGTGTTCGGGGCTCGGACGCGTGGCACCTTCGCGCCTTATTTCTGGACGATGGTCGTCTGCAATTTCTTCATACCGTTCGTCCTGCTGGGCATTCGAAAATTGCGGTCGATCCAAACGGCCATAATCTCTTCCGTCACGGTTCTGATCGGCATGTGGCTCGAACGGTTTATCATCATCGTACCGACCTTGAGCCGGCCGCGCCTGGCGGCCGCCTGGGGCTCCTATTCGCCGAGTTGGGTCGAAATTTCCATCACCGTAGCGACGTTCGCCACGATGGTGGTGTTGTATCTGATGTTTGCGAAATTGTTCCCGATTATTTCCATATGGGAGTTCAAACCTCACGACCGTGTACCTGAAAGGTGAATTTCGCGAGAAGGAGGCGGCCGCGCGCGCCATTCTGGACCTGAAAGCACAGGGCTTCGGTCCCGACGCACTCGACGTATTTTCCAACGAGCCGGTTGAATTTGCGGCCGGGATATTGGATCGGCCTTCACGCATGTCGCTGGTCGTGGTGGCGAGCGCTCTCACTTTCTGTCTGCTCACGATCTTGTTCGTGCGCTTTACGCAATACAACTATCCGCTGGTGACGGGTGGCATGCCATTGTTTTCGTTCTGGTCCACGGGTGTCGTGTTCTATGAGCTGGCCATGCTGGGCGCGATTCTCAGCTCCTTCATCTGGTTCCTGTGGGAGAGCGGCCTCATCCGGCGCAAGAATCCCGCTCCTGTTCCGAACGTGGAGCCCGGCGTCATCTGCCTGCGCGTACACTGTACCGGCGAGCAAGAGGAGATAGTGAGCCAGCAGCTTGCGGAAGCCGGCGCTATCGAGGTTGCCAAGTTATGAACCTCGTCATGAGCCTCGTGTGGGTACTTGCCCTATGGTTCGCAACCACCGCCCCGCCATGGGAAAAATCCAAGCTGATCCAAGGCCGCGATTTATATCGCGAGAACTGCGCCGTCTGTCACGACATCGCGAACGATAAAGACCATCCTCCTAAATTCGGACCGAGCCTCTATCATCTGTTCAAAAACGAAAAACTGCCCCTCAGCCATGGCAAACCCAGCCGGCAGTACGTCAAAGTACGCATACAATTCGGGGGCGCGCTGATGCCCGCATTCCGGAACAAATTGACGGACGCTCAAATCAATACTTTGATCGACTACATCGAATCTCAGTAATCAGCTCTCCTGAATCACACGTACAAACCTGGAACACGCCGTAAGTGAGCGGTGTCTGAAGTTAGTAAGAAGGTGAGTATGTTTGAGCAGGCGTTTGTGAATGTAAAAAGCGCGCCGCGTTCCGCTTTCGCGCTATCTTCGATCGTTCAGATATGCGTGCTGGGTATCTTGCTTCTGCTACCCCTTCTCTACACGCAGGTACTGCCGGGCGTCCAATTGCGTTCCGTGTTAGCCGCTCCGCCGCCTCCGCTCGCGCCTGCGCCGCGGGTTCTTGTAAAGACTCCGACGAGAACGTCAGTCACTCGCATTTTCAACGTCCCTGCGTTGATCGTTTCGCACGCCACAACTTCTGCGGCGCCAGCGCCGTCGCTGGCGCCGCCTGAACTAGCATCATCCGCTTGGCCTGCGGGAGTACCTGCGGGAGTATATGAAGGCACGGAAGTTACTCCCGGCACGATTGCTCCGCAGCCATTTCCACCGCCGATCAAAGCGCAATCTCACGATCCAATTCGGGTTGGCGGAGGAGTCTCAGAAGCCAATTTGATTCACCGTGTACAGCCGGTATATCCTCAACTCGCAAAGACCACGCATGTAGAAGGCACGGTCGAATTCACAGCCACCATCAGCAAGCAGGGCCTGATCGAAAATTTGGAATTGGTGCGCGGTCATCCGCTGCTGGTCAACGCGGCGCGGGAGGCAATATTGCAATGGAGATATCGCCCCACGCTGCTGAACGGCGAGCCGATAGAAGTAATCACCGATATCGTTGTGAAATTCACTTTAAGCCATTGAAGGTAAAATCATGACGACAACATGAAGATTCTTTCCTTGCTCTTGTTTACCGGCGTTCTACTGGGCCAACCGGCCCGGTGGACCGCAAAACAAGCCCAATCGTGGTACGCCAAGCAGCCTTGGCTGGTAGGCAGCAACTATGTGCCGGCGAGTGCGGTCAACGAGCTCGAGATGTGGCAGGCGCAGACGTTCGATCCCGCGGAAATCGACAAAGAGCTGGGTTGGGCGCAAAGTATCGGCATGAATACCATGCGCGTCTTTTTGCACGATCTGCCGTGTAAAGAGGAC
>JAICIH010000321.1 GCA_025924475.1 Bryobacteraceae bacterium | reverse complement strand
TCGCCCTTCCAGCGGAAGGTGTCGCCGACGCGGTCGACGAAGTAGAAAAAGCCCTTCTCATCCTGGCGCATCAGGTCGCCCGTGCGCACCCAAGCGTCGTCCGGTGCGAAGACATGGCGGAGGATTTTCTTCTCCGTCTCGATCGCATTCGTGTAGCCCTCGAACCGGCTGCCGGCGCTGGCGGGATCGTTTTGCAGCTTGCCGATCGCCTCGCCAGGCTCGTTGACGCCGCAGCGAATACAGAAACCGCTCTCGTCGCGGATCGGCTCATTTTTGTCGAAGTCGAAGGCGACCAGAGCAGGCGCGAAGCGGTGCGATAGATAAGCGGGAATGTGGCCGATGGCGCCGGGCTTGCCTTGCACGTTGAACAGCGAAAGGCCTCCTTCCGTTGCGGCGTAAAACTCAAGAATCCGCGGGATGCGGAACCGCTCTTGGAACGTCTCCCAAACGCCGGCCGCCAGGCCGTTGCCACAAGCGAGCCGCAGGTGGTGTGCGGTCTCGTTCTGAGAGTACGGACTATGCAACAGGTAGCGGCAAAGCTCGCCAATGTACTGAAACGTGGTGCATTCCCAGCGGACAATGTCGTTCCAGAACTGGCTCGCCGAGAACTTTTCCCGCACGACCAGCGAGCCGCCGGCGGCCAGCATGGCGCCTGGAGCCAGCACGCCGCCAACGCTGTGATACATGGGCAGGCAGTTGTACAACCGGTCGTCCGGCTGGGCGTCCATCATGCCCGCAAACCACAGCGCCCACTGCATCACGCGCGCGTGGCTCACGTTGACGGCTTTGGGCATTCCCGTGCTGCCGGAGGTGATGATCAACAGCGCGCGGTCGTCAATCGTGATCTCACGCAACTCACCGACTCCGAGCGGCGCAGCCGAGAAGCTTTCGATCTTCTCATTGAGGTTGTGCGGTCCACCGTGAAACCACGTCCGCGGCGGCGCGGCGATGTGCGGCAGCGCGGTCTCAAACCTATCGGTGAGCTCCGCCGCGACGATGAGGTGCCGCATCGATACCGCTTCAATGGAGCGTCCCAGCGACTGCCCGGCGAGATTGGTGTTGAGCAGCGCCACGACCCCGCCTACGCGGGTAATGCCAAGCCAAATAGCCAGATACTCGGGGCGGTTGGGCATCAACACCCCGACCACGTCGCCCTTGGCAACGCCCTGCGCGAGCGCCCAGCGGGCGTAGCGGCGCGCGCGCTCCGCAAGTTCGGCGTAGGTGAAACACTCTCGATCGGACAAGAGCGCGGGCTTATTGCCCAGCGACTTGCCGAGACCGTCAACCACCGCGGGCAGCACGCGCTCTCGCTGTCGGGCAAGGGGCGCCGTCAACTCAAGCGCCCGCAGCCAGGCTCGAGATGCCGACGCGCGTGGTCGCGCGTGTGCGTGAACCGTTTCGATGACTGCTGCGTTCATGCTCAATTCTCCGTATCGGACGGTTTTTATTAGACGTCAGCGCAATTGCCGGGCCACAATCGGTGCGGCATGCTTGGCCCCGAACATGAAACGGGTCACAGGGCCGAAAATTGGCGCACTGACGATGCCGATCATAAACAGTCCAGGTACGGACGACTGAAACCCAGCGCTTAATTTCGGCGCATCGAGTTCCCGCGCTATTTCTGCTCTCAGTTTGGGATCGAGATAATCAAGGCGGTCGAGGTTGATACGGTAACCTGTCGCGGCAATCACGTGATCCGTAATGATTTCGCCCTCGCCTTTGGGGCTTTCGACACGCAGCCTCACCTGATCGCCCGCCACTGTTGCCGCACGAATACGATGACTGAGATGCACTTCGACGCGCCCCTCAACCCGCTCGCGCAGCCACCAGGCGCCGCCAGGACCAAAACTTCTGGCGGCGATTCGATGGCGTGTGGCGACTGGAAGGAATGCCCGAAAGCACCGGGGCCACTCGGCGACCGCCAACTCCCTCCAACCGGTGGCGAGTCCTGATTCAGGTTTGAGGGCGCGCTGCAGCAGCGACCTGGGGACCGGACGCCCGTTCCATTGAACCTGACTCTTGCGCACAATCAGTCGCACTTTCGCGCCGGCTTCGGCAAGCAACGCCGCGCACTCAAGCGCGGATTGGCCGGCCCCGACGATGCTGACGTCTCGACCTGCATAGCGTCTTGTGTCCCGAATCGTCGTGCTGTGAGTGCAGAATGGTTCGGGAAGCCCATCGAGCTCCGGCGGAATGAACCGAAACGGCATATGTCCGGTCGCCAAAACAATTTGGCGGGCTTCCAGCGAAGTGCCGTCGCAGAGGTCAAGGCTGAAACCCGCTGCGGTGCGCCGGATGCGCTGGGCCTTGTTCTCGCGTGACTCGCCAACGGCGGACTGTCTGAACCACTCGGCATAGTCGAGGAAGCGTGCCAGGCTCAGCGGTTGACGGGTCGGCTGATAAGGGATCCCTTGGGCCTGGCAGTATTTGTCGAGTGTGAATTGGCGCTTTGGATCCCAAAGATTCGACGCAAAGGGCTCTGATTTGAGGATCATGCCCTCGGGCATGTGTTGACGCCAGGCCTCCAATGGAGTGCCGAGCAGCAAGAACGGCCGACCGGCGGCCCGCAAGTGCGCCGCAAGTGAAAGGCCATAAGGACCGGAGCCAACGATTACGGTATTCTCCACGGAGTGCATGCGTCACCTAATCCTTATCGATCAAACTTCGGGTAAACAAAGTGGCCGGCGAGCGGCGGCCTTGGAGCGAACGATCGAACGCAGAACGCGTTTGCTGTGGCCGATCGCTCTGTGAAAAGTTGACTCGACCGCGTAATGATAGAGACCAGGCAGCGGGTCGCTCCAGCGGAGATGAGCATCGTAAACCTTCGTGCCGCGTGGAAGGGTTCCGCGCGGTATGCGGAAACGGGCGGAAGAGCGCCAAGCAGTGGATGGAAGCCCTTCGCTCGATTCCGCGTGCGTCAGGCCAAGTTCGGTCCGGTAGGCGACCAACGGGATATTGATTCCGCATAGCGTCGCAATCTCCTCCTGTGAATCGGTCCGGCCGACGGTCGGTTCGACGATCAGGAAGCGTCCGGTCTTCCGGCAGCGTTTGAATTCCAAACTGCCGAGTCCCTGATACTTTACGCGATCGATTAATCGAGTTGTGATGGAGATAAGCTCGCGCTCGGCATCAGGCGCCGGCATGCAGACCGCTGTATTGCCGATCGCCGGCGGATCACAAATAATCTTGCGCCCGACGAAAGCGCTTCTCACTTGGCTGTTCGAATCGCAGGTGAAGAGGCAGAAGAATATGTCACCGTCCGTCCCCTCGATCCACTCTTGAATCACCAAAGCACGCGCTTGAGCGATCATTCGTGTCGCGGCTTCCGCCGCTTGGTCGAAGGTATTGGCTCGCACGGCGCGCTCGACCAGACCAGCGAGCACCAAAAGCTTATCGTTCGGCTTGAGAACCACCGGCATGCCGAGCGCGCGCAGCAATTGCAGATCCGCCTGTTCCTTGAAGATCACCGTTTTTGGAACAGGGAACCCTTCGCGCTCCGCGAAGGCCTGAAACAGAGCCTTGTCACTTAGCGTGTTCACGGTTTCTCGCGATGGAAGCGTTATTCGGCAGACTGAAGCGAACTCGCAGCGGCGATCCGATATTGTTTTGACGTCTTCGTCGCGCCCCAGCAATACAACCGGCCGTTGCCCCGACTCGGCTGCGATCGTCGTGATCGCATTCAATATGGTTTCCGCCGTCAGCTTCGCGGCGCGCACCACGCGGCAATGGCGAGACCAGGCGGCGGCGCAGCGCCGGCTAGAGCAGACAAGATAGGTGGGTATTCTTTCCTGCGCGAGGCTGCGCACGACGCCGAGAGTGTTGACCGTGTCGCCTATTACTACCGCTGGAACCATCGTGACTCCGTATCGCCGCGTTTGCCGGCCGTTCGTCTTGCTCCTGATAGCTTGAATCGCCCGCGCTCAGTCTTTCTCAATCCGCCTACGGCCGCGCCTGGCCTGAGAGCGATTTGAACGGTTTCGCAAGGTGCCGCGCTCATGCCGTGTTTCCCGCGTCAACAGTGATCACCGTGCCGGTGACGTTCTTGGCGCCGTCGCTGAGCAGATACTCAACGGCGGCGGCGACGTCGTCTACCTCTGCCAGCCGGCGCAAGGCACTGCGCCGCACCACCTGTTCGCGTTGCTCGTCGGTCAGGCCCTTGGTCATGTCGGTATCGACAAAGCCCGGCGCTACCGCGTTGACGGTGACACCGGCCCGGCCTACTTCACGCGCCAGCGAGCGTGTAAAGCCGATCATCGACGCTTTGGTGGCGCCATAAACGGCCAGCCCGCTATATCCAGTAAAGGCAACGATCGAAGCCAGATTAACAATGCGGCCGCCGGCGCCGTCGGCCATCATCGAGCGCAAAACGTATTTACTCAGCAGGATCGGCGAAACGACGTTGAGCCGCACCACCTGCTCGATCTGCGTGGCGCTGGCGAGCGCCAACGTGCCGTCGATGCTCATGCCCGCGTTGTTCACCAGCGCGTAGACCGGTCCAACGTCTTTACGGAGTCGCTTGACGAGTTCAGCCATGCCATCGGTTTCAGCCAGATTATAAGCGGTGAAGCCGATGGAGCCATTTCGCGCGCTGGCGGCCTCATCGATGGCCCTGCCCAACTCGGGGCTCTGCTTGCGCGCCAGAGCTATCACGCGGTAGCCGGTTTTGGCTAAGCGGCGAACGATGCTCAGTCCAATGCCTCGGCTTCCGCCGGTAACAATCACATTACCCATCATGGCGCACCAGCTTTCCTGTCTCGGAGATGGCTAAGGTGGGAACAAAACGGATCGCCGCCGGCACCTTGTGCGGCGCCAGCGATTCGCGGCAGAACTGCTTGATGGACTGCTGCAGATCGCACGCCGGTTCGCCTTCGAGCGTGGACGCGCCGCTGAGCAGCACATCGGCTACCACGAGCGCGCCGGTAATCGGACTCTTTTTCTTCTTGACCAGTGACAGCCGCACCCGCGGATGGCGATTGAGCACGGCTTCGACTTCCTCGGGATGTACTTTGAGCCCGCCTACGTTAATCACACCATCGCGACGGCCCTGGAAGTGGTAGCGGCCATCGCGCAGTTCGGCCACGTCACCCGTGTCAATAAAGCCCTCGGTGTCTTTCAGCAGAGGCGGATGCTCGCCGAGATAGCGCTCGGCGGTGCGGCTGGAGCGGATGCGCAGCGTTGAGTCCACGACCTTCATGCTGACCCCTGGAGTATCGGTGAGCGCACTGGCTGGGAATCCAGAAAGCCCGTCGCGGACATCAAAGGCCACGCCGGCTTCCGTGGTGGCAAAGGCGTGGCTGATTGCAGCATCAGGATAAAAAGCCCGCAAGCTGTTAAGAATGGCCTGATCGGCGATTTCGCCCGAAAGCCGGACGTAACGCGGCGCAATGCGGCCGGCCGCGGGGCTCATCAGCGCCCGCCGCCAGTGAGACGGCGTGCCGGAAATGTGCGTTACGCCGTATTGTCCGGCGCGTTTGAGGAAGTCCGCCAGTGGCTCGTTCGGCCCGGCAATCAGCAGCGACGAACGTGTCAGCACCGCGCGAAGATAGATTTGCAGGCCGCCATAGCGGCGAATGTCGTAAAACGTGCCCCAAATCACGTTGGTCGGCGACGCGCTTGCGTCAATGGCCCCCGACAAACTGGCCAGTGTGTGCAGCACCATTTTAGGCCGGCCGGTTGTGCCCGAGGTGAGCAATACCCACTCAGTTCGCAGACGCTCTGGGCTGGACTGAACGCGCGGGACCAATGTGGGGGCGCATAGAACGTGTTGCGCAGCGCCGAGCGAGTTGTCGCCGCTGAGAAAACGGCCGTCCGTGACGACCACGTCCACCTCGGCGTAGCGCATCACGTAGGGCAGATGCTCAAGAGCGAGGTCGGGCGGACAGAGCGTCATGCGCTGCGCCAGCCCGTCCAACTCGATCAGCGCGAGGGCCGCGACGAACGGGTCAGCCGTGTCGATCAGTACCGAACGTCCGCGCAGGTTTTCCACGCCGGATGCAATCGCCGACCCCTGGAGCAGATCGCCAAGGGGGGTGCGCTGCTCCGCGCCGATCAAATAGCCAGGCGGCGTACCGCCGGCTTCGATCGCGTCCCGCAGGCTAGGAAAGTTATTGCACGGCGTTTTCATAAAAGCGTATGAAGTCTCCCAGAGTTACAGGGAAGGGAGCTTCCTCGTTCTGGCTGAAGGGATCCACGCCCAGCACACTTTCCAGGCGGCTCACTAGGATGGCGAAACACAGCGAGTCCAAACCCAGATCCAAGAGCGGCACTTCATCGGACAGCGGCCCAAGCCGTTGGTCTTGCTCTTGCGCAACCTGATTGATCTGGCCGAGAATTTCCGATCGAACGTTCATACAGCATCTCTACCCTGGCATGATTCTTAAGCATCGAGGATTAAATAACCTCCTAAGTTGTTCGGTACTACCGGGAGTGTTTATCCCGGCGCGCCGGGATAAGCATGCCGGTAAGGCCCCGAGTCGTTTTGGGAGCTTATTTAATCCTCGATGGGTGTTGTCAAAACGTGTTTTTTCAAGTCGAACCGGCGACCGAGGTTCTGCAGAGAATCCCGGCCCGCCGGGATGGCGTTCCGTGAACGACCAATTGACAATCCTTCGGTGCGCGACGGAACGCCGCGGAGGGCGTTCCCTACAGACGACAACCCGGAGGTTTAGCTTTGATAAAGCGCTAGTA
>JAICIH010000320.1 GCA_025924475.1 Bryobacteraceae bacterium | reverse complement strand
GGCGCCGACGGGGCGGGCTCGAGCACGGCTTCCGATCTCGCGTCGGCAATTCGCTGGGGCTTCGACATCAAGTCGCTTGCGGATTCGGCGTTAGCGGGCCTGGGCTTCTGGTCGGTGGAGACTCCGACGGAGATTCGGCCGGGCCTGTTCAACGGCGGCAGCCAGATGGTGTTCCGTAATGGTTGGTCGCAAGTGAATAAATCACGGATACCTTGCGTGGGAACCGTGATCGCAGTCAATCGTGAGACCGGCGGAACGTATGCCGTAAACCTCAACATGCTGGCGTCGTGCCAATAAAAAACTAAAAGAGAAAAACAATGAAAAAGATAATTTGTAACTTCCTTCTGACAATGGCCATCCTGGCCGGATCGGTGACGGTATCGAGCGCGAGCACAATCGCGCTCGTGCCCTCCAGCACTGAGGTAAACCTGGGAGCGGCGGTCACGGTGGATGTGGTCGCCCAAAATGTGAACCTGGGCGGATTCGATTTCACGCTTGGCTTCACGCCGCTGCTGACGTCGTTCAACATGGCTGACTTCGGTCCGTATCTCGGAGCGCCCATGTCGTTCCAGAGCGCCGATGCGCAGATCGACACAATCACGCTGGACGAGCTTTCGTTCGAGGACAGCACCGTGTTAGCTGCGCTGCAAGGAAACCAGTTCACGCTCGCGACATTGCACTTCACAGCGTTAAACGCGGGCGCCGCGACCTTCGATATTCAATCCAGCTTCTTGACCGACCTGGACGGCAACACCATCACCGCGGATACGCTGGGCACTGTTGTGCAAGTGAAAGACAACAATCCGCCGCCGGCCTCGACGCCCGAGCCGGCAACGCTGTCCCTGGCAGCTTTTGGCGCAACCTTCCTAGCCATAGGCTGCTACCGGCGTTCGGCGAAATGCGGCTAGTCGCGACTGCGCATCTGATGCAACCGCTCGCACAGACGATCGGAAAGCTGGCCTTCAATTTCCGGCGTAATCAGCCCGGCTTGGTCCAAATCTTTCAGATGCGCTTCATCCTTAGCGCGAAAGCTGGTCAGCTTCATACGAACCAGATCCGCCAAACGAATTAATCGAACACCACGCAGCGTGCGGCCTTCACTAATATCGGGCGCAGATTCCGAATAGTGGGGCCGCACCTTTTCGCCGGCGAAGACCAGATGAACGGCTCGTCGGGCTGAGGCCGCGCCGACCTGGACGAGCATATCTACTCCGGCAACGTGCCGATATTCCAAACCGAAGCGCTTGGCCGCGTCCGCGATCCTCGCCAGATCCTGGCGCCGGACCACAATATCGATGTCTCGTGTCAGGCGTCCCGCATCGGGCTCGGCGTCTTCCACATACAAGTAGACCGCCAAGCCGCCAATTACACGATACTCGACACCGGCCGCCGCGAAAATCTCCTCTATCAATCGCGCTAAATCGAATAGTTGCTCCACGCGCGTCTCGAAAAAAGTGTTGCCCCAAACAGCCACGGCTTACGTCTCCTCGATCTTGCCGTCGATCTCCACCTCGTCCATCGCCAGAAACTGCCTCACATGCGGATGATCGCTCTTCGCCAGCTCCGAAACCGGGCCGAAGTAAATCGCTTCGCCCTTGTAGAGAAAGACCACCGAATCGGCCACCTTCCACATCAAATCCAAATCGTGCGTGACCACGATGGATGTAAGGCTCAACTGTTTCTTCAGCCGCAGCATGAGATTCCCCAGATCGTCCGACATGATCGGGTCGACCATCGTCGTCGGCTCGTCGTACAGAATGCATTCCGGCTGCGCGGCCAGCGCGCGGGCCATTGCGACCGCGCGCTTGTAGCCTGTGGATAAATCGCTCGGCGAGGCGTCCTTGAATGGCTCCAGGTCTACCAGCTTCAGCAGCCCGTTCACCACATCCTCTTTATTCCGCTCGTTGTAGTCTTCCCGCAGTTCGAGTGAAAACAGAATGTTTTCGCCAACCGTCAGCGAATCGAACAGCGCCCCGGACTGAAACACCATCGTGACTTTTTTGCGGATCTGCCGCAACTCGGTTTCTGGCATGTGCGAGATATCCGAATGCGAGACGATCACTTCGCCTTCATCCGGCTTCAGAAATCCCATGATGTGGGCCAAAGTCACGGATTTGCCGACGCCGCTGCGGCCAATAATCGCAAGCGTCTGCCCAGGATCGATGTAGAAGCTCACATCCTTCAAGACAGGACGATCGAACTTCTTGTAAACGTTTCGGAATTCAATGTAGTGGATGGATTGGTCGTCCGGCATGAGCCGCCAGTTCCTGCGGTGTGTTGAGATTACCGATTATGCAGCAGGCATGCATTTCGACTGCCGGCAATTCTCTGATGAAGTCAAAAAGCTTTAATCGGCGGGCCGCTAGCGCACGGCGAGCGAACGGCAGGCATTCCGTTCGATAAACCGCGCAGAGCGGATGCACTTTCCCGGCCGCATCGCGAGTCACCACGCAAAGCGCGCGGGTCCGCCGGGCGGTCGAGACCAGTTTCTCCAGCCAGTCCTGCGGCAGATCCGGCATATCGCAGCCTGTAATCAGGTTGAGTTCGCCATAGCCGCTGGCAAGCGCGGTCTCAATTCCGGCTAGTGGCCCAAAGCCTTGGCGCAGGTCGCGCAAACATTCGAAAGCAAGATCCGCGTAACGTTCCGGCGGGCCCACCAAAGCCACGCGGCCGGTGACATTGGCCACCTTCCCGGCGATATCCTCGACCAGCAGCCGCGTACCGATCCGCAATCGAGCCTTGTCTTGGCCCATCCGGGAGCTGCGGCCGCCGACTAGCACAAAGCCCGCGGCTTGCATGCCCAAATAGTAACACTCCCGAAAGCCCAAAATTCCGGTTATAATCTTAACAACAAAGGTCTTCTCGTTTGTTTTATGATTTACTGGAACTGCTTGTAGGTCTAGGTCTCGCTTCATGCTCCCCCGCAACCTTTTGACCATCCTTGCGGCCGCGGCTGTTCTGGTTCCCCAGTCCAACGCGCAAGGTTCGGGTCCGGGACGCATCCATGGAATCCGCTTCTGGTCGTTCGGCGACGTCACCCGCATTGCTATCGAAACCACCGGCGACTACAAGCTCTCCTCCGATCAAATCGAAAATCCATCGCGCGCCTATTTCGACCTGGACGGTTTGCACGCTCCTTCCTCAAACCATCCCGGCATGCAGACGATTCCGGTGGACGACAAGCGGATCAAACAGATTCGCGTGGCCGAGGTCGTTCCGGGCAAAACTCGCATCGTCTTCGATCTCGAGGTCCCGGTAGAAGTGAGTTCCTCTCAGCTCGTGAATCCGGATCGCCTGATGATCGAGATCCGCCCGAAAGGAACCGGTTTGGCCGCGCTGTCGCCAAAACACAGCGCCACACGCGCTTCGCGGTCCGACTCTGTGACGACGGTTTCCGTGCCCGTTCCAACACGGCGTGTGGAATCTTCAAATGATGACATTGCCGATCTGCCCGAGCCCCGCGTTTCCGGCCTGCACCATCCGCCCCCCACGTCCAATGTCGCGAGTGCTGCCGCCGCTAAGCGCGATAGCAGCGGCGACCGTTCTTTAGTCCGCGTCTTCGGCCTGAAATTAGGCCGCGTGGTCATCGACGCCGGCCACGGCGGGAAAGATACCGGTACCATCGGCCCCCATGGCCTGATGGAAAAAGATCTGGTTCTCGACGTGGCTCTGCGCCTCGGCCGTTTGATTAACGATCGATTAGGCGCCGACGTCGTCTATACGCGCTCCAGCGACGTCTTCATCCCTCTCGAAGAGCGCACGAAAATCGCCAACGACCAGCACGCCGACCTGTTCATCTCCGTGCACGCCAACTCATCCCCCGAATCCTCGGCTACCGGTGTCGAGACGTACTATTTCAATCTGACTTCCGATAAGAAAGGTCTGGATCTGGCCTCGCGCGAAAACGCGACTTCGGTCAGCTCGATTTCCGACCTGAACGACATGCTCCACCGCGCGGTGCTGCAGGCCAAACTGGAAGAGTCCCGCGAATTCGCCCAAAAGGTCCAGCAAGCCTTGTGGATCAACTCGAAGCGCATGAATAGCAAAGCTCACGATCGCGGTGTGCGCCAGGCTCCGTTCGTCGTATTGATCGGCGCGACTATGCCGTCCATCCTGGCCGAAATTGGTTTCGTTTCGAATCCCCACGATGAGCGGCTCATGAAGCGCACCGACCAGCGCGAGAAAATCGCCGAAGCCCTGCTCCGCGGCGTCACCCAATACGCGAACTCATTGAGCCACACCCAAATGGCCAGCGCCGGTTCGGACTAGGTCTCTTCCCGGCAAATCCCGCGCGTGCTCTTCCGAATAAAATCCACCAGGTGCCGCGTGTGTTCCGACGGCAGCTCCGCCTCGATTCGTTCCAGCGCCTCGGCCTGCTTCAACCCCGAACGGTAGAGCAGCCGGTAAGCGGACTTCAGGCGTTCGACGTCGCTGAGCGAAAACCCCGCACGTTTGAGCCCAACCATATTCAAGCCTTTCGCCGCGACGTTGAAATTCGTATAGAGAAAGAAAGGCGGCAGATCGCTGTTCACTCGCGTGTTCCCGCCGATCATCGCCAGCCGGCCGATCCGGCTGTACTGATGAATCACAACGCCGCCCGAAATGAACGCCTGGTTCTCGATTTCCACATAGCCGGCGACTAGCGCGCAGCTTGCCACCACGATGTCGTCTCCCAGCAGGCAGTTATGCGCGATATGGCCCGAGGTCATGATGTAGTTGCCGTTGCCGATGCGCGTCTCCGTCTCCGGCTGCGTGCCGCGCGAGATCGTGAAATGCTCGCGAATCTTGTTGCAGTCTCCGATACGCAGATAGCTGCGCGCGCCATCAAAAGATTTATCCAGCGGATCGGTACCCAGTACCGTTCCCGCCGAAATTTCGTTGGCGCTGCCAAGCGTGGTCCAACGTTTCACGTAAACATACGGTTCGAGCACGCAGCCGGGACCGATCGTCGTGTCCGATTCAATCACACAAAATTCGCCGATGCGCGTTCCCGGCCCAATCACAGCGTCCGGATGCACGCGAGCGGTAGGTGCGACGTAAATCGATGCGTCCAAAGCCATCAATGCTAAGTATGGAGGATGCCTGTGGTCACGGTACTCGAGCTGGCCGGGATCTGCGGCGGCTCCGCGGAAGGCGATACCGCGCGAAAGATCTCCGGGGTGAACAGTCTGGAAAGAGCGACTGTTGCGGACCTGTCCTTCGCGGCGAACAAGAAAGCTCTCGAAGCGGCTCGCGCATCCCAGGCGGGCTGTTTGCTGGTCCCGCTTTCGTTTGACGGCAAAGGAGATTGGGCCCTTATTCGCGTGGCCGAACCCCGAGCCGCCTTCGCCCGCGCTGTCGCCGTCCTGTATCCGAAAACGCCTCCCACACCTTCTGTTCATCCGACCGCGATCGTCGCGGAGAGCGCATGTATTGCCGCCGATTGCTACATCGGCCCCTATGCCTCGATCGGTGAACAGGCGAAAATCGGCAGCGGCTGTGTCATCGGCGGCGGCTGCATGGTCGGCGATCGCGTCACCATCGGCGAAAACACCACACTCGCGGCGAACGTCACCTTATACGATGGCGTGATCGTTGGCGCGCGCGTCCTTCTGCATGCCGGATGCGTCATCGGAGCCGATGGTTTTGGTTTCACTCTTTCGAACGGCAGCTATCAAAAATTTCCGCAGATTGGAACCGTCGAGATCGCCGACGATGTGGAAATCGGAGCGAATTCCTGCATCGATCGTGCGGCGCTCGGAGTCACACGCATCGGCCGTGGAACCAAATTAGACAACCTCGTACACGTGGGTCACAACTGCAGCATTGGAGAGCACGTAGTTATCGCCGCGCAAACCGGATTCTCGGGAAGCGTGACTGTGGAAGACTATGCCGTTATTGGCGGGCAAGTAGGTGTCGGAGAAAAAGCAAAGATTGAAGCGCGCGCCATCGTGGGCGGTAAGAGCGGCGTATTAACTTCGCAAGTGGTGCATGCCGGAGAGCCCGTGTGGGGGATTCCGGCGCGTCCTCTCAAGAAACACCTGAAGGGACTCGCACACGTCGAGAAGCTGCCTGAATTCAAACAGCAGATGCGTGAACTCAGACAGCGGCTGGAAAAACTAGAAGATAAGAATCGCGACCGCGGGGGAGCGGATTAAGACCCGGCGAATTCGGGCTCGAGACAATGTTCTTCACGTCCCACCGCCCGTTCCAGAATACAATTGGTTTGCGCCACCATGGCGCGGATGCGTTGCAGATGACAACTGCTCTTTTCATCTGTAGCCGTGAGCTCGAGGTAATAAGCGAGCGAATCGATTACGCCTAAAGGTTGGCGCAACTCGTGAATAAGATCGTTTGAAAACACAGGATTGGCACCTGTCAAGGGACGGGATGTTATGTCGGCATGCGCAAGAGAGGCATCTTGCAGCAAAGCGTTGAATGGTGATCCGGCGAATTTGCCCATGCAACTTTTGGAAATGTGGAATGACAAGCGAACCGTGTCGTTCCAACCGTTCGATTGTGCCTTTGATTTGCGCCTGAGTCAATACTCTGCAGAATTAAATTTCAAATTCTTTTCTGGAAGAGATCTTGTCCCGATGCGGTACCAAAGGTGTGGTATTCTCAGGACGTAAAACCCTCCGCCGAATGGGCCTGTGGCGCAGTTGGGAGCGCGCTTCCATGGCATGGAAGAGGTCGAGAGTTCGAATCTCTCCAGGTCCACCAAAATTTTTTCAAGAATTACGCTCTGGC
>JAICIH010000319.1 GCA_025924475.1 Bryobacteraceae bacterium | reverse complement strand
TGTTTCCCTGGGCGCGCTCATTCACCGTCTGGACCCCGGCATTGTTCCGTTCCGCAAAGCTACCGAGTGCAAAATCCATGTGAGCGGGGGCGAATTCAACGTTGCCGCGAACTTGTCCGACTGCTTTCGGATGCGTACCGGAATCGCCTGCGCCATGGTTGATTACCCGATCGGTGACCTGATTGCCGAGCGCGTCCGCGCCATGGGCGTCATCCCGTTCTACAAACATTTCAAGCACGATGGCGTAACCGGTCCAAACATGGCCACCGTTTACAGCGACCGCGGCCAGGGTGTCCGCGCGCCGGTGGTCTTCTATAATCGCTCGAACGAAGCGGCGGCCCGGCTTAAGCCCGGCGACTTCGATTGGAAAACGATCTTTGCCGGCGGCGTTCGCTGGTTCCACAGTGGAGGAATTTTTTCCGCGCTCTCCGATAGCACCTCGGAGGTCACCATCGAAGCCATGCAGGCCGCCAAAGCCGCCGGCGCGATGGTCTCCTACGACCTGAACTATCGTGAAAAGCTTTGGAACGCTATCGGCGGCCACAAAAAGGCTCTCGAAGTCATCGACCGCATCGTCAAGCACGTCGATGTGCTGGTCGGCAATGAGGAGGACCTTCAGAAGGGCATTGGTATCCCTGGCCCTGAGGTTGCCGCGAAATCCAAGCTGGACCCGAGCGCCTTTTTCGGGATGATTGATAAGGTGCGCGAGAAGCATCCGCAAATCAAGATCGTTGCTACGACCTTGCGCGAGGTGCATTCTACAAACCGGCATAGTTGGAGCGCCGTGGCCTGGATTAATGGCTCGACCCATGTAGCCCCCACGGCGGAGCTGGATGTATACGACCGCGTAGGGGGAGGCGACGGCTTTGCGGCCGGCCTTATCTACGGGCTCCTCAGCGGTGAAGATAATGAAACCGCCGTAAAGCTAGGCTGGGCGCACGGCGCCTTGATCACGACCTTCCCCGGAGACACCACTATGGCTACCCTCGAACAAGTGCGTGCTTTCGCCTCCGGAGGATCGGCTCGCATCCAGCGCTGAGCGAAATTGTGATCATGGCCGGATTCCGATGCTATGATCGATTCAGAAGCACCACTTCCATGCGGACGCGCAATTGGTCTCGCATCTTGGCATCGAGCGTCCGGTATAGCCGCGCTCTTCACATCGCAGTTCTTGGCTGTGTGCTCGGGTTTACTACCGGGCGTTTCCAACAGTTAAGCGCTTCGCCGCCGGAACCGCAGGCGGGCGAATCAACCGCCTCGGAGGGGACCCATAGAGCTTCCGCCGCCGGCCCCCGCGAGCGCCGGCCAGTGGACATTCGGGTCGATAAAACCCTAGTCCTGATCAACGTCACCGTAACCGATCCGCTCAACCGCTTCGTCACAGGTTTGGAGAAAGAGCACTTCCGCTTGTACGAAGAAAAAGTAGAACAGGAAATTACGCAATTTTCGAGCGAGGATGCCCCGATTTCGATCGGCCTCGTATTCGACACCAGCGGCAGCATGGGCGCCAAACTCCAGAAATCGCGCCAGGCTGCCGCCGAATTCTTTAAAACCGCCAATCCCGCCGACGAGTTCTTTCTAGTACAGTTCAATGATCGCCCCGAGCTGACGGTTCCTTTTACCACCGATACCGATAAGATCCAGAGCGCTCTGACGTTCACGCAATCCAAAGGTAGAACCTCGCTGCTCGATGCCGTCTACCTGGCGATGAATGAAATGAAAAAGGCGCACAACCCGCGGAAGGCTCTGCTGATCATCTCCGATGGCGGCGACAACAGCAGCCGCTATACGGAGACCGAGATCAAGAACCGCGTCCGTGAGGCGGATGTCCAGATGTTCTCGATCGGTATTTTCGAGTCCCTGAGTGGCCGTGGCCGCACACCGGAGGAAGCGGCCGGTCCCGGATTACTCAACGAATTGGCCGAGCAGACCGGTGGCCGTGAATACGCTATAGAGAACGTTGCCGAACTACCGGACATAGCCGCTAAGATCGGTATTGAGCTGCGCAACGAATACATTTTGGGTTATACCCCCAAGAATCGGGAGCGCGATGGCAAGTACCGGAAAGTGCAAGTGAAGCTGAATCAACCGCGCGGTCTGCCGCCGCTCAAAGCTTATTTCCGCCTGGGGTACTATGCGCCTACTCAATAGCGCGATAGCCGCTACTGTCTTTGCCGCCTCTTTGTTCGCCCAATTCCGCTCCGATACCCGGCTGGTGGTTCTGCACGCCAGCGTCACCGATCGGAAAGGCAAGCTACTTACGAATCTCGACCAGAACGCCTTCAAAATCTTCGAGAACGGACAACCGCAGCAGATCAAGATTTTCCGGCGCGAAGATGTGCCCGTATCGCTCGGCATACTCATCGACGACAGTGGCAGCATGAGCACGAAGCGAAGCCGCGTGGAAGCCGCCGCCCTCGCTATGGTGCGGGCCTCCAATCCGCAGGATGAAGTCTGCGTCGTCAATTTCAACGATGATGCCTATCTCGACGTCCCCTACACCAATGACATCCACAAAATGGAGCAGGGTCTGGCGCGTATCGATTCCCGTGGCGGCACTGCTATGCGTGACGCTCTGAACATGTCGCTCGACTACACCAAAGACAAAGCCAAGAAAGATAAAAAGGTCCTTTTGGTGATTACCGACGGCAACGACAACGCCAGCAATGTTTCGCTCGAAAGCCTGGTGCGCCACTCCAATCAGGCCGACACGATCGTTTATGCAATCGGTCTGTTTACCGAAGAGGAGAAGCACGAAGCATCTAAGGCGCGCCGCGCCTTGAAAGAGCTAACGACCGCCACAGGCGGCTTGGCGTTCTACCCGAAGGACGTAAGTGAAGTACAGGCGCTTGCCGTAGAAGTGGCGCGCGATATTCGCAGGCAGTACACGATCTACTACACTCCCGCCATACAGGCGCTTGACGGAAGCTACCGCCAGATCAAGGTCACTGTGGATGCGCCGGGCAAACCGGTCGTGCGGACCCGCTCGGGCTATTACGCCACCCCGGATGTCGTGACCAAGACCGCGGGCAGCAACCCTCCGCCTGCCGCTTCCGCAATTCTGGCGCCGCGCTGATGCTGCGCTTTCTTTTACTCGCCACGCGCGGCTATCGGCTTCATCCCTGGGATTCCCCTTATCTCCGTTGGCGAATCGAAACCTATTCCGGCATCCCCGCGGATTCGGTCAATCGTAAGTCGTTTTTCCGCTTTGTATGGAACGAGCGGCCCTCGCTTTGGGCGTATTTACGGTGGGTCGCTCGCCTGAAAAAAATTGGGGACTGACTGAAGCGCCGTTTACCAAGCTCGCGAGAACAATCGCTGCAAAGCAGGCGCGGCTGTCTGTCCCCAATTTTTTACTGAGCCGGTGGTGGCGGACCAAGACGGCGTCGTCCTCGGCCAAATCCGCGTCCGCCCGGCTCATCCTGTATCGTGTAGTCCGATGGCACTTGGAACAAAGCCGCATTGGGCGCTGTTCTCTGAATGTTTGTCAGCGCATAATTCGCGTGGCCGCTCATCGGATCGTTCCGCTTCGCAGCCACTATTACCTTTAAATCCGGCGAATACCACGTTTCGGACGTCGAAACCACCGGCTGCGCATTACCCATCGCGCCCGCCGGAATGGTATGTGTCCTGCTCTTGCCCTGCGCGTTCACGCCGTTCACCACCTGCGTTCCTAAGTCCGTAGTCACCACATTAGGATTCGCAGGACGGTCACGCTCACGCGCCTCCGGTCCAGCGCCCGCCGGAAATTGCTTTAGCGGTCGCCGCCTGGCGACTTTCGTCGACGTATTCAATACATAGGAATAGCCGGCTACAGGATCCGAAATGAACACTAACGTTGTTGGACCGTTCTGTCCGAAGAATCCGCCCGTTATGGTCTCTTGCGAATAGGTCCGTCCGTCGTTATCCCTTGCTACATGTCCTGTGGTTGTTCGCTGGATGCTGTTTCCATCTGCCAGATTTCGCACTAGAGAATTGGTCACATCGGCTGAATACGGCGCTCCGGTAACTACTTTGCCGGGGCGCGGACCGAATCCGCCCGGCCCGAATCCACGGCCCGGCGGTCCGCCGGGCGGCCCTGGTTGTCCATAGCTGACTACAGCGGCTGCCAAAAAGAAAAAAACTACCGAACTTTTCGCTTTCATTTTTGATTGCTCCTTTTATTAAGCAATCCCCACCCAAAAACTCGTTTCTCTTACTCGAGGATGTGTACCCCCAACGGCTGACCGTCCGTCCCCATCAAGACATCGGCCAACACCGAACGGTCGGACACCGTCGCCCGGCTTGAGACCGGCTCCACTATGATTCCGGCGTCGCTCAATGCGGAGACTGGTACCTGCATTTCGACAATGCGCGAGGCGTTCACCGGGAAATCGGGATTCGAGTACGGCAGCGGAATGAAAGTCTCCCCTCCGGCTTCAATGGCGTTTGCCAGCGTAGCGGCTGCTTGCACAATCTCCTTTGTTTTCGATTCGTTCTTATGTGTTGGCATCACCACGATAGCCAGAGCCAGACTTGCCGCAATGGCCATTCCCCACCCGAAACGCCACATTACCCGCTCCGGAGTTTGCGTACTCTGCCGGGCGGCCTGCCGCACTTCCAGTTTTTGCTGCAGATTTTCCCGTTCGCGGAAAGAATTTGCCACCGGTATGGCGGCCAGTCCGGATTGAACTGCAACTGACGTGTGTTGAAACTCCTCGTATTTTTGGCGGCACTCACCGCATTGCGCAATGTGCTCCTGGACGCAAGCCTCTTCCGCCTCGATGAGCTCGCCGTCCATTGACCGTACGAGCAATTCGTTCGTCAAATGCTTTTGCTTCGTCATAGTAGCCCTTTCAACCGCTCGAGCCCGCGCTGGACATTTTCCCCAACCGTGGACACCGAGAGGTGTAAAGCTTCCGCGATCTCGCGGTATTTCAAACCCTGCGCCCGCAGGACGAGACACTCCCGCTGGGCTTGGCTTAACTCGCGCATGGCCCTCCGGAATCGTTCCATCTGCTCGCGCGCGACCAAGTTATCCTCAATCGACGCGCCGGCCGCCGCCAAGTCGCCCGTCGGCGTCGCGTCTTCCAACCGGTCGGTTTTCTTCGTGCGAAACGCGGACTGCGCATTCCGTGCGAGGTTGTGCGCCACACGATACAACCACCCGCGTAAATGCGTCTGGTCGCCACCCTCGAGCAAATGTTCGTGCAGCCGCAGAAAACTTTCCTGCACGATCTCGCGTGCCGTTTCTACATCAACACCCAGAAAACCCACATAGCGCCGCAGCGAAAGCTGCTCACGGTCGTAGTATTCGAGTACTAGCTTCAGGCGAGAATCGTCCTTCACATACCGCCCGTCCCAAGTTGCCGGCAGCGGAAGCAAATCAGCTCGCTCCATACGAGTTATTCCACTTTAAACCAGCGAGGGCCACAGGAAGGTTTTATGGGGAGTTGCACTTGGGGTTGGGAAAAACCTCCCTGTGGCCTGCCGTCTCGCATGCTAGGTGCCTAGGAAACAGGTGGCTGCGGCGTTTTTCCGGTTTGACAGGAAGAAATTCTGCCGTTGGGAGCATGGATCTACTCCCCTCCGCCGAGCCGCCGTTTCAGTGGGAGTAAGGCGCGCAACGTAAAGAGATTCAGTAGCGCCAGCGTTATCGCAATGCCGTAGTGGTCCATCGCAACCGCCGCGCCGATCACGCCTGCATTCCATACGCTTGCCGCGGTCGCAGTGCCTTTTACCGTGCTGCCTTCTTTTAGAATCGCGCCTCCTCCAATAAAGCCAATCCCGGTGATCAGACCCTGTAGCAGGCGCGATTGGTCTGCGGAGTTTGGATGGTAACCCATCAAGAGCAGATAACCACAGCTCGCCATGCCGACAATCGGAAAGGTGCGTACTCCCGCGGCATGCTGTTCACGTTCGCTCTCCCGCCCGATGCTTGCGGTCAGCAAAAACGCGATCGCGATATGTTGCGCATTGCTCCAAACGTTTTGCCAGCCGCCTGTTAAGTCGATCATGCAAGTCATCGTAGCGCTTGCGGGAACGATTGCTGCGCCGCTTTCGTAACCGTAGTGTGGACCATTCGGCACTGCTGGAGGACTGGCTTTCGATCTGGAGGCGAAGTACAGGCGGCATGCCTCCTCTCGGACGAACCTTCACCGTTCACGAACAGGCCGAGAGGGAGACCGCGGTCGATTGCGCGCTCGAGAATTTTGAAACTGCTTCTTTAGATTGGATCGTAACGACGTTTGCGCGCTTGGCCTGTGTGGCGCTCGATATCGAAGACCGTCAAACCGAATTGCTGCTCCGTGAGGATTTTTGGGCCGTAGCCCTGGATTTGGCATCCCAGGCTCGCCGTCTGGATAACTCCGTAAGCGCCAGCGATATCCTGCAAGCCTGCCGCAACGCCTGGACTGCCTGTGGTCTCGAAGCATTGCTAGGCGAACCACCGCGGCTCACTCCGCCGGTCTTCGCCTACAGTATGCTCTATCCCTATAGCGACAACTATCTGGATAATCCAAGCATCTCCGATGAGGCCAAGCTGCGCTTCAGCGCGCGTTTTCGGCTTCGCTTGTCCGGCGATCTCGCCCCCATTGAGGCCTTTGAAAACATCGTCTGGAAATTTGTTTCCCTCATCGAAGGCTATTGGCCGCGCCAGAGCTATCCGGCCGTCTACGACGCATTGCTCGCGATTCACAACGCTCAGGAAAGGAGCCTGGAGCAACAGCGCCGCGCTTCCGATATCCTGCGGTTGAGTTTTGCCAAAGGCGGCGCCTCCGTCCTTGC
>JAICIH010000318.1 GCA_025924475.1 Bryobacteraceae bacterium | reverse complement strand
GCCTGATACCGAGCACTGGCATTACGCTCTGCATCGTTTCTATTACCTGGCGATCATCACGGGCGCACTTTCGTTTGGCTGGACGGGAGGACTTCTGACAGCCGTCATTTCCGGCCTGCTCTACGTCATGCACGCCTCGGACATCGATTCGCCGGATGCGCGCAACGTTCTCGATCGTTATCTGGAGACCCTGGTATTCTGCCTGGTTGGAATCGTGGCCGGTGTTCTATCGAATCGCGAGCGCAAACATCGCCTGGCCGCCGAGCGCGCAACCGAAGAGCTTCAGGATGTCTACCGCGAGTTGCAGGATAATGTCGAACACGTGAAACGCGCCGCGCGCATGTCGGCGCTGGGCCATATGTCGGCAGGACTAGCTCACGAAATTCGCAATCCGCTGGCCGGCATCGATGGCGCGGCCGCCGTGCTGCGCGAACAGCCGAACGGCGATGCACAGCGAACCGAATTTCTCGACATCATTCAGAAAGAAACGCGCCGGCTTGACCGGCTGGTGACTAATTTTCTCGAATTCGCCCGCCCTAGGGCGCCCGAAATGCAATCTGTGCAGGTTCGCTCGCTGGTGCAATCCGTCGCCGACGTTATTCAACAAACCGCCGCGCGCCACAATATCGAGTTTTCCGTCGACATTCCAGACAATTTGCCGCGGCTGCGATGCGATGCCGAACAAATCAAACAGGTCTTGCTTAACCTTATGCTGAATTCCGTGCAGGCCATGCCGGAAGGCGGCTCCATCGCGATTACCTGCCGGCTTCAGAATAATGAAGTCATGATACGTGTTTGTGATACTGGACCCGGCATTCCGCCATCGGATATGGATTTCATCTACGACCCGTTCTTTACCACCAAAGAGACCGGCACCGGTCTTGGATTGCCTACCGCCTATCAAATCGTCGAGCAGCACGGAGGCGAATTTATTGTCGATAAAAGCGACTCCTCAGGCACCTGTTTTGTATTTACTCTTCCGGTTCATGGCGCGGCGAACTCATGAGAGCAGGCCGCATTTTGATCGTCGATGACGAAGAGAGCCTGCGCCGTGTGCTGCAGGTTCAATTGGAAAATCGTGGTCACGAGATATCGCTCGCTAAAAACGGCCTGGAGGCATTGGCGCTGCTGGCGGATTCCCCATACGATCTGGTCTTAACGGATCTGCGGATGCCAGGACTCTCCGGCCTGGAACTGCTGAAACGAATTCGCGCGAATCATCCCGGGACCGAGGTCATCCTGCTGACTGCTTTCGGAACCATCGAAAATGCCGTCGAAGCGATGCAGTCCGGCGCATATCACTACGTCACGAAGCCGGTGCGCTTTGATGAGCTCGCCATTGTGGTCGAACGCGCCCTTGAGCGAAGCCGGATGATCGAGCAGATAGCGAGCCTGCGCGACAGTTTAAAAGACAAATACGGGTTCGAGAACATTATCGGGCACTCGAGCTCTCTGGGTGCCGCCATCCACATTGCTTCGCGAGCCGCGCGGAGTTCTTCCGTAGTCTTGATCGAGGGAGAAACGGGAACCGGTAAGGAGCTGCTTGCCCGCGCAATTCATGCCAACAGCTCGCGAGGCACGGAACCGTTTGTTGCCGTCAACTGCGGCGCAATTCCAAGAGACCTGCTGGAATCGGAGTTGTTCGGTTACAAGAAAGGCGCCTTTACCGGCGCGACCACCAACAAGGCGGGCCGCATTGAAGCTGCCGAAGGCGGAACGCTGTTTCTCGACGAGATTGGCGAGCTTCCGCTGCAGCTCCAAGTAAAATTGCTGCGGCTCATTCAAGAAGGCGAAATTCAGAAGCTGGGAGCGCTCGAGCCGGTAAAAGTAAATGTCCGCATCCTTGCCGCCACCAACCGGAATCTTCTGCGCATGGTGGAGGATAGCGAGTTTCGCGAAGACTTATACTACCGGCTGGCGGTCATTCCTGTTACTTTGCCACCACTGCGCGAGCGCGCGGAAGACATTCCGGAGTTAGTGGAGCATTTCTGGAAACTGGCAACCAAGACACATGGCCGTCCGGAGCTGCAGCTTCACGAGAACTTACTGCCATACTTCAGCCGCTATCACTGGCCCGGCAACATTCGCGAGCTCGAAAATCTTATCGAGCGAATTACGGTCCTCAGTTCCGGCCCGGCGGTCAGCCTGGAGGATCTGCCGGAAATTCTGCGGCAGGAACGCGGCGTTCTGGACGCCATTCAACTGGAATTGCCGGCAACTCCTATCAGTCTCGAAGCAGTGGAACGCGAATTGATCGTGCAGGCGCTGAATCGCTTCAACGGCAATCAAACCAAAGCGGCCAATTATCTGAACCTCACGCGCAAGACTCTGATTTACCGTATGGAAAGATATGGCTTACGAGGAGAGCAGAACGACAAAAATCATGCGGAGCGCCACTAGTGGCTTGTCGCAAAGAAAACTTATGCAGCCTGGTGGCGCAGGCCATCGTTTTTTGTGGCCTGCGGCAGTGTCGGCCATGGCAACGAATTTGCTGCGACAGGCCACTAGTGCCAGTATGTTCATCGTCTTATCCGCCGTACTCGGCGCTCAGTCGCTCGACTATCAGACCTACAAAACTACTGTCGAGCCGATCTTTTTGAAAAAGCGTCCGGGTCACGCGCGCTGCGTCGTTTGTCATGCCGGCGCCAATCACGCATTTCGTTTGGAGCCGCTCAACAAAGGCGCCTCTACCTGGACCGAAGCGCAGTCGCGTAAGAATTTCCAAACCGTGTCGCACTTGGTGAAGCCCGGTGAGCCGCTCTCGAGCATCTTATTGATCCAACCGTTAGCCCATTCTGCCGGCGGCGCGGAATTTCACTCGGGAGGCCGCCAGTTTGCCTCGCAAAACGATCCCGATTGGCAAGCGATGGCGGCCTGGGTGAAAGGCGCCCGCTAACGATTGTGGTCGTCCTCCTCCAACACAATGGACCTACGAGCCCAAACCGCCGGTCATAACCTTTCGCTCGGAATCGCATTGATCACATTAGCGTTTCTATGCTCCGCCGTGATGAGCGCCTTCAGCAAAGCGGCTTCCGGAGCGCCGCCGTTGATGATCCTGTTCCTGCAATACGCAATCAGCTTCCTTGTTTTCGTACCGGCGGCGCTTGCCTCGGGCCCGGCGAACCTGAAAACGCAACATTTCTGGCTGGAGTTGTTCCGATCCCTATCCGGATCGGTTTGCCAGTTATTGTTTTTCGCTGCGGTGGGATCGATTCCTCTGCTCGATTCGGTTTTGCTCTCGAATGCGGCTCCGCTGTTTATTCCGATTGTCGTCTACGTTTGGTTTCGAAAGGCCGTGCAGCCGCTGGTTTGGCTAAGCCTTCTGATCGGATTGGCTGGGGTGATCATGATCATCAAACCGGGTCCGCAATTGTTGCACAACCCGGCGTCAGTAATTGCGCTGGTGGCCGGATTATTTTCGGCTCTCGCGTTGGTGGCCACCAACAAATTGGCGGATACAGAGCCGCCGGTTCGCATTCTGATTTATAATTTCGGGTTTTCGACGTTACTGTTGATACCGCTCTGCATTTGGGCATGGAAGCCGCTGACGTCTAGAAACTGGCTGCTGCTAATGGGCGTAGGCGCTTGCTACGCGGCCACGCAGTATCTGATCATTCGAGCGTACCGCTATGCGAGCGCGGTAGAGCTGTCCCCTTTCAACTACAGCGTAGTGATTTTTTCGGGAATCCTGGGTTGGTGGTTTTTTGGCAATGTTCCCAATGGAATGGCAATGATTGGAACGGTACTGATTTGCGCGGGAGGCATTTTGAGCATCGAGGCTGGACATTCAGAAGGACATGGCCATGCCTTCGGAAACGGGCATTGGAAGCTTCATTGGAAAATTGCAAAACGCAACACGGCATCGCCATTGAGCCCGGCGCTGTGATCCGGCACTAACATCAGTTATGGGAAAGAAATTCAGCCGATGAATCCTAACGTGTCCCGCCGTCAACTGCTCAAAACTAGCTCCGCGGCTCTGCTGCCGTCCCGCGACGTTGCACCGCCCCGCGTGCTGGCCTATGTAGGAACCTATAGCTCGCCGCAAGGTCCGGAAGGCAGCAAAGGAAATGGCAAAGGCATCTACGTCTTCGCCATGGACCCCGCCACGGGTTCTTTGGCCGAGCAGCAGATATGTGAGGACGAGCGGAATCCTGCTTCGCTCGCGCTTCACCCTTCTGCTAAGTATCTGTACGCCGCGAACGAAGTCACGAATTTCAATAGCGGTCACGCTGGGGCGGTGACGGCGTACGCCATAGACGCCCGCTCCGGCCGTCTGGCTCGCTTGAACATCGTCAGTTCGGAAGGCGCCGGGCCTGCCCATCTGAGCGTCCACCCCTCGGGGAAATATGTTCTGGTAGCGAACTATCACGGCGGAAGCTTTGCCGTACTGCCCATCCTGCCTGATGGCCGCGTTGCATCGGCCACCGACGTCAAACAAGATACGCAAACACCGGGTCCCATACATGCAAAAAGCGCGCCGCCTGGCAGCTTCGCCATTAGCGGTCACGATCGCCCACACGCTCATATGATCGAATCCGATCCTTCGGGCAACTTTATTCTCGGTTGCGATCTCGGAACTGACACCATTCACGTTTGGCGTCTAAACAGGCAATCCGGCAAGCTCGGCCTGGTGTCGGACGTATCCGTTCCTGCCGGTGATGGCCCGCGCCACTTCGTCTTCCATCCCAATGGCAGATGGTTCTATTCGATACAGGAAGAGTCCTCCACACTCATCCTCTTCGACTTTGATCCCAAATCCGGCGCACTCAAAGCGCGGCAGCAAATTTCGACCTTGCCCGCCGGCTTCGTCGGAACCAACTTCACTTCAGAAGTGCGTATCTCGAATGATGGAAACTTCCTCTACGCCGCCAACCGCCTGCACGACAGCATTGCCGTATTTGCTGTCAGCGCTTCCGGTGAGCTGGCCTTTGCAAGTGAAACCTGGACCCGCGGCGATTATCCCCGTAGCTTCACCATCGATCCAAGCGGAACATACCTCTATTGCTGTAACCAGCGCTCCGACGTAGTCACCTGCTTTCACGTCAATCGCACCACTGGCGCCCTGACCTTTACAGATCGCTACACCCCGGTCGGAACTCCATCCATCATCATCTTCCGCACAGCCTGAATTTGTGGGGGCAGGATGGCATCCCAATGGCCTTAGTTTAGTGGGGCGGACCTCCTGGTCCGCGGCCGACGTCCTCGTCGGCCTGCTCAACTGTGTGTTGCAAACAGAGCAAGCCGGACGGGGACGTCCGGCGCGGCTCAGGAGACCGCCCTACTTTGCCGTCCGCATTCGAGAAACAAGTGGCATTGGGATGGCCATCCTGCGCGGCCGTTGGCTATTCCTGCTGGCCGCTACACTACCTGCCCGCTGGGCCGTCTATCTTCAGGCGCCTTCCCGATCTGCGTTGCTGTCCTGCTTTGATCTACTAAGTCAGACCGCACGGAAGCTCCTTGCGGCAGATCGCCATCGTGCAACGGCAAAATCAGGCGAAAAATACAACCGGTGTTCGCCGTACAATCCAGCTCCAGTTGGCCATCATGGGCCTGGGCTCCCCATTTTGCGATTGCTAGCCCAAGGCCGCTTCCGCCTGTTTCGCGCGAGCGCGCTTCATCGATGCGGTAGAAGCGATCAAACACCTTGTCCCGGTGTTCCGGAGCGATGCCAGGACCGGAATCTTCAATTTCGATTGATACCTTTTGCGTGCCTCTACGGGCTACACGGACTGCGATGCTTCCTCCACAAGGAGAATACTTGATGGCATTGTCGATTAAATTGACAAGGACCTGCCGCAGAATTAGATGATCGGCCCACACTTGCGACGTTCCGTCACCATCGAGAGAAATAGCTTGGCCTTTCTCTTCCGCCAATACCTCTAGAAGCGACACTACCTCGCGGCTGAACGACAGAATTGGTATTGCTGTGCGTTCGAGGCGCAATTGACCCGCATCGGCTCGCGTGATCGTAAGCAAGCTATCCACCAGCCGGGCGAGCCGGCTCGATTCCTCCAACATGCTGCCGATGACTTCGCGGTAGTAATCGCGATCGCGATCTTGCCGAAGCCCAACTTCCCCCACGTTCTGAATTGCATTGAGTGGTGTGCGCAACTCGTGGGATGCATCCGCCGTGAACTGCCGGAGTTGGTTGAAGGATCGCTCCAACCGCTCCAGAGTGTCGTTGAATGCCTGGGCAAGGACGCCGAGTTCATCGTCAGGATTGTCGATATCGAGCCGCGTACTCAGTTGCTCCGCGCGAATCTCGCGAGCGCGCCGAGCCATACGTTCGATTGGGCTGAACGCCCGGCGTGCCAGGAAATAACCTCCAGCGCCTGCCGCACCGAGAGCTAGAGGAGCGCCGGCCAGTAATCCCCAAAAAAGTTCCCAAAAGCGCTGCCAAAGCGTCTCTTCACTAAAACCGACTCTAATGAGAGATGGATGTCCGTCCAATACGTGATGCCGGCTGACCAAGCGTACAGGCGTTCCATCAGACAAATGAATCGAGCGCGGCGAGTAGGAATTGACGCCCTCGCCCGGGAACGCCAGTCCACCCAGATTACGCCTCCCAAGCAGTTCGTTGCGGTACAAAATAGTTCCGTCGTCAGCAATCACTTCCATCAGGCGATGTTGCATTGTGAGGGGATATGGATGATCGTGGGAGGCGGCTTGTAGATGTAGCTTGCCATTCGAGTCAAAGCTCAGGAATCCCTCGATGGTTTCCAGATCCTCAATGGCGACGCGGTCTAGTTCCGACCGCAACTGCAAAAAAAGGAGGGTCGATGTTACAACGCCATAAATCACTAG
>JAICIH010000317.1 GCA_025924475.1 Bryobacteraceae bacterium | reverse complement strand
GGATGATAACAGCGATCAGTTGAGGGGCTGTAAAACTTTCGTAAAAATAGCCGGGCCGGGCGGCAGTTCCTGTAGTCGCGAGTAGCGGCGGGCTAAAATAATAGGCGTCCCATGCAGAAAATCCTCGTCATCGACGATGATGAGAGCTTACGAGAAACGATCGGGGTGATGCTAGAGCGGGAGAATTTTGTTCCGATTCTGGCCGCCGATGGGAAGACGGGATTCGAAAAAGCTCTCTCATTGAAACCGAATTTGCTGCTGGTGGATCTGCGGCTGCCGGGGATGACGGGTGTGGAAGTCTGCAAGCAACTGCGGGCGGACAAGATTCAAACGCCGATTATCGTGCTGAGCGCAATTGGGGAGGAAGTGGATAAAGTTCTGCTGCTCGAGATCGGCGCGGACGATTATCTTGTGAAGCCGTTCGGGACGCGGGAGCTGCTGGCGCGCATTCGGGCGGTGCTGCGGCGGACGGCGTCAGACACGCAAAAGGTGATCAGCTTCGCTGAGGTACAGGTGGATGTGGAGCGGCGAAGCATCACGCAGCGCGGAGTGGATGTGAAGCTGACTCCGGCCGAATATAATTTGCTGTTGTTCTTTTTGCACAATGCCGACCGGGCGCTGACGCGGGATGTGATTCTGAACTCGGTATGGGGATATGAATCATATCCGAACACGCGCACGGTGGATGCGCATGTCGTGCGGCTGCGGCAGAAGCTGGAACCCGACCCGAGCCTACCGCGGCACTTCCTCACTGTGCACGGAGTGGGATACCGTTTTCTGCCCTGATGAGGGCCGCTTCATGGCCCAGACTGTTTTGATCGTCGAGGACGATGAGAACGTCGCGCCGCTCGAGATAGCGCTCGCGAACTTAAAGGGCCTGCGTGTGCTGGTCCTGAGGAATGGCCGGGAAGCGGCGGATTTCTTGCGCCGGAGTTCGATCGACCTGGCGGCAGTGATTACGGATCTGCAGTTGCCGTATGTGGACGGCTTCGAGCTGATCGAAATTATTCGCGGGCAGGCGCGTTATTCCGATTTACCCATTGTGGTTTTGAGCGGCGACAGCCACCCGGACACACCGGAGCGTTTGCGTTCACTAGGCGCGAACGCATTTTTTCCCAAACCGTACTCGCCAAGCGATGTACGCCATACGCTGGAGGATCTGCTCAATGAATCGTAAATGTTTAGTGTTGGTGATAGCGATGGCCATGCCGGCGTTTGCGCAGGAGAACGCGCGGGCCGATGCGGCATTAACCGAGATATTGCGACGGCTGGATTCGCTCGAGCGAGAGAACCGCGAATTGCTGCAGCAAGTACGCGAGTTGCGTGAGCAGATACATCCCACACAGGCAAAGCAGGAGCAGAGCCTGGATGAAAATCCGGACCAAAATCCACCGCAGCCGACGCTCGATGAGCGGGTTGCGGTGAATGAGGCGCGCATTGCGGACCAGGCGCAGACGAAAGTGGAAGCGGCGCAGAAATTTCCGATTTCGCTGAATGGAATGCTGCTGTTAAATGCGTTCGCCAACAGCCGGGCGGATGGGACAAGCGGCTTCGGATTACCGACGGGGCCAGCGAGGAGTGGCGCCACGGTGCGGCAGACACTCCTGGGGCTGGATTTTCATGGGCCGTCGCTGCCGGGCGGAGGGCACGTGCGCGGGTCTTTGATGATGGACTTCTGGGGCGGCTTCAGTGAGCCAGGGACAAACTGGCTGCGCATCCGGCGGGCGGATCTATCGCTCGAATGGCCGAATCGGACTTTTTCGGTGGGGCAGGACAAGCCGCTGATTTCGCCCTATCAGCCGGATTCGCTGGCTGAGGTGGGTATTCCGCCGCTAGCCGGCGCAGGAAATCTTTGGTTATGGCTGCCACAAGCGCGCTATGAGGAACGGGTACGGCTCGGTACCAGCAGCGGATTGACCGGGCAGATCGCTTTACTACAAACGAACGAAATGTATAACACGACGCCATCGGAATACACGGGCACGCTTGCGCCGGCGCGGCCGGCATTGGAGGGGCGCGTGGCGTTCTGGCACAAGTTTGACGATGTGCGGCGATTCGATTTGGGGTCGGGCTTTCATACGGGCCAGACTCATGTGGCGGGAAAGTCTGTGGATTCGCGGATCGCTTCGCTCGATTGGCGGGTGGTTCCGTTTTCTCGCCTCAACATTACGGGCACACTCTATAAGGGGACCAATGTTGCCGGGTTGGGCGCGTTGGGCAACGGTTTTGCAGCGACCAGATATGGGAATTTCGAGGCGGTCGAGAGCAGCGGCGGATGGGCGCAGGCTTCGACAACGCTGACGAAGCGCCTTACCTGGAATTTGTTTAGCGGCTTCGAGAACGATCATGCGACGTATCTGCCGCGAAATAACCTGGTGCGCAATTTTACTTATGCATCGAATTTGGCGTACCGGCTGAGCCCGAATGTCATTGTGAGTTTTGAGGGGCTGCAACTGCGGGGGCATACGCAGTCGGGATTGAAATCAATTCATAATCGTTATGACTTGGCCTTGGCTTATTTGTTTTAAGGTCGCTCCCTCACGGAAAAAAATTGGGGACAGACAGCCGCGCCTGCATTGCGGCGATTGGCTTTTCAGAGGCTTTGTAAACGGCGCTTCAGTCAGTCCCCAATTTTTTTGGTCGCGGCTCTATTGGGGCTTGGCTCTGGCGTTAGGATTTTTGGCGGCGCCGCTTTGGGCCGGGACGGTGAGCGGGGAGGTCCGGCTGGTAAGTGACGCTTCCGCCAAGCGCCAAAAAGATTTCTCGGGTGTGGCGGTTTGGTTAGCCGGCTCCGGAAAAAGCGATGTACGGCCAAGAAAGCATGTTCAGATGCTGCAGAAGGACAAGACGTTCACGCCGCATGTTTTGGTGATCGAGACGGGAACGACAGTGGACTTTCCCAATCTGGACCCGATCTACCATAACGCCTTTTCGAACTTCAACGGACAGATTTTCGATCTAGTGTTGTATCCCCCGGGCACATCGAAATCGGTGACGTTCCGGCGGCCGGGGATTGTGCGGGTCTTTTGCAATATCCATCCCTCCATGTCGGCGATTATCGTGGTCGTGACTTCGGATTATTTCGCAACTACGGATGAAGACGGGCAGTTCACGATCGAGGATGTGCCGCCAGGAAACTATCAGATCCATTTCTTCCATGAACGCGCCACACCGGACAAGTTGGAGCAGCTAACTGCTCCGATTGTCGTAAGTGGTGGAGATTCCAAGTTGCAAACCGTGAGTATTTCCGAAACCGGGTACTTACCGGTACCTCACAAGAATAAATATGGCCGCGACTATCCGCCGGACGCGGGGGAACAGACGAATTACAGGGGGCTGGTGAAATGAAAGATACGCAGACGGGCGGCATTTCCCTGCTCTGGCGTATTCTTTTTTCCACTTCCATCGCACTGACGGTGCTGTTCGGGCTGACCGGCTGGCTGGTGCAGACGTATGCGGGGCGTGTAACCGAACATAGCCTCGAGGAAGAAGTTCGCACGAGCCTGCAGGCATATGAGGCGCTATGGAGCACGCGGGCGCACAATCTGGCTTCGATCAGCCGGATCATCAGCTCGATGTCGGATGTGCGGGCGGCGTTTGCGACGCGCGACAAAGCCACGATTCGCGATATGGCGGCGCAGCTCTGGCCGGAGACGCCGCAGGATGCGGCCTTCGTGGTGCTGGAGCCGACGGGCCAAGTGATTACATCGTTGGGCGGAGAGGGCTCCGGCGGCAATCTGGCATTCAGCCGGGAATTTATGGAGAAGGCGGCAGAGCGTTTTCCGCGGCAGGTTTCCGGCTATATCACGCGCGGGCGACATCTTTACTACGTATTGTTGACGCCGGTGTATGTGCAAGCAGCACAGGGACAGGCGTTATTGAATGTACTGCTGGTGGCTTCGGATGTCGACGATAAGCTTGCGTATTCGTTGAAGCAATCGACGCACGGAAGCGATTTTGCGTTTGTTGCGGATGGGCGGCTGATTGCATCCAGCTTGCCGCTCGCCTTCGCCGATCTGAACCGGGCACCGGCGGGGGCGGGCGGAGTGCGGCGGCTGCTGCTGCACGGAGTGGACTATCTGGCGCTCGGCAGAACGCTCGAAGACGTGGGGAATAAGCCTGCAGGCGAGCTGTATATCATCCGCTCGTTCGAAGGGCCGAGCCGCGCGTTGATGGAGCTGCGGCGCAACGTCACGATCATCTGGATTTTTGCGGTGGTAGCGGGGTTGGCTTTCACTTATCTGCTGGCGCGGCGGATTCTGGAGCCGGTAAAACGGCTGGATCGAGCAGTGGAAGAAGTTATCAAGCAGAACTACGACTATCGCGTGGCAGTCGAGACCAAGGACGAACTGGGTAGGTTGGCGCAGACGTTCAACGCGATGTGCGATTCTATCCGGACGGCGCGTAATGAGCTGATCCGGCAGGAACGCATTTCCACGATAGGACGGCTGTCGTCCTCGATTGTGCATGATTTGCGGAATCCGCTGGCAGCGATTTATGGAGGCGCGGAGATGCTGGTGGATGCGGGCTTGTCGGCGGAGCAGCGCGACCGGATCGCGGTGAGCATCTATCGCTCTTCACGAAGGATTCAGGAGCTGCTGCAAGAACTCACGGACATGTCGCGCGCCAAAGCGAAGCGAGTGGAGCCGTGCCGGCTGGTAGAGATCGTGCAAGGAGCGCGCGATTTGACGGAACAGACTTCGGGGGGAGCGCCGGTTTCCATCGTAATCGATATTCCACCGCATGTGGAAGTATCGGTCGACCGCGACCGCATGGAGCGAGTGTTCATGAACCTGCTGCACAACTCGCTGGAGGCGATGCCGGAGGGCGGCACTTTGCGCGTGACCTCACGGCAGGACGGAACGACAGTAACCGTGCAGGTGGAAGACAACGGACCGGGCATTCCGGAGACAGCATGGGCTACTCTGTTTCAGCCGTTCGCGAGCTTCGGAAAAAAGAACGGGCTTGGTTTGGGATTGGCGCTGTCGCGACAGACGGTGCTCGATTACGCGGGAGATCTTTGGGCCGATCGGGAGATGAAAGCGGGCGCACGCTTTTTTGTGCGGCTGCCGATGGCGCACGCGGTTGGCGCTCATACTCGCGCTCATGAAAATTGAGGGCGCAGCCGTACTTCCGGCGGCCGTGGGATAGCAGTTATGCGCCGGCCTGGGAGCCGGATTCGAGCGGTATCGTCTCTACGAGCGATTGCGGGCGCGGGCTCGGACTACCGGCGCTGTATAGGGCGCGGGTGGCGAACATCAAGCCAGCGGCGATGAACGCCAGCAGCGCGGCGACGGCGAGGACCGGCGAATAGCCGAAGCGCTGGATGGCGGCTCCGGCAGCCATTGCCGAAAGCGCGCCGGCAAGCGAGGTGGCGAGAAAATTCAGAGCCGAGGCGCCACCGCGCTCGGAAGGCGTGACACGATCCATCAAAAGAGTGAAGAGGCAGGGTTCGGTCATGTATTGGAACGCCATATAGGCTATGTAACCGACGGCTGCAGCGGCGGGGCTGCTGGTAGACGCCAACAGAACGAGCATAAGAGCCGTCGCTAACTGCGTAGACGAGATCCCCCTGGCGCCCGGAACGCGGCGCAAAAATAGCGGCGCCGCCAAAATGGCTGCAACC
The DNA here is from genome assembly GCA_025924475.1 of Bryobacteraceae bacterium. Classification (GTDB taxonomy): domain Bacteria; phylum Acidobacteriota; class Terriglobia; order Bryobacterales; family Bryobacteraceae; genus Bog-105. The sequence continues at coordinate 1,303 of JAICIH010000317.1, read as the reverse complement.
TGGGCCAGATGACTAAAGGAGAAGACCGTTCCAATGCGCTCGACGGAGAAGTGCAAGCGCTGCGCGAAATAGACGTTGAAAAAAGGATTGAAGATGCCGGTAGCAAAGCTCCAGATGAATACGGCGGCAATGAAACCGACAATGAACCTGCCACGCGGATAGATTTTCTTTTTCGCCGGCGATGCCTGGAGTTCCGGGAAGCGCAGGCGAAGCGCGGGCAGGATCGCGAGAGAAACAATGGCTGAGCCCAGCAAGAGAGCGGCGCGCTTGGCTTCCAGCGGGCCGGTGTGCGCGCTGAGTTGGCCCAAGATAGCGGGAAGTCTTCCGCCCAGGAAACCAGCGCCGATACCGATGCCGATGCCCAGCGAGGTAACGAGACTGAAGCCGCGGGCGCGGTTCTGCGTGGTGGTGGAAGCTGCGACCGAGGGCGGCAAACACACGGCCCAGGTAGATAAAAAGACACCATTCAGGAAGGCGAGCAGAAGCAGCGGCGAGGGACTGGATGCTACGGCCCGCAAAGCGGTGGTAACGCTCGCGCCGGCAATTGCCAACACCAACGCCGGCCGCAGCCCCCACTTCCGCACCAGCGCAGCAGCCGGAATGACACCCAGAAACGATCCGGCGCTCATTGCGCTTCCGATGGCGCCGAGTAATTTTTCATTGAACCCGAGATCGAGGAGGTAGAGATTGTAGAGAAGAAAAAAGATGAACTCGCCGAGGTCGAACAGGCCGGACGAGAAAAGAAAGATCAAGAAATTCTTATCGAAACCCTGGCGAGTCCACCACCACTTTGCGCCTTCGGCAAGAGCGGGGAGCAGAGTACGCAGATGGTGAGCCGCGCGAGCAACCACGACTTCTCTTCCCTGGCGATCGCGATCGGAGACAGCATTCACCGGCAACATGCGGCGCATGAACACGCGCGCTTTGTTTTGCAGCCCGCGGACGAGCGCCAGATGCAGCCACATCTCGTCTTTATTCGGCGTAAAGCGGGCTTCGACCGGCGACCAGGCGCGATGTTCGATCCAAGTGCGGACATCCGGCGGGAGCTTTTCAATTTCTTCCAAAACAAGCGGAGCGAGTTTGCACTGGAACCAAATGGCGGTGAGCGCGAACATGGTGACTTCGAGAACTCGCAGGTGAGGCGGATGGAGAGCATGCCACTCGGTCCAGAAAGCGCTGTCGGGCGCGCGATTATTCAAGAACCAGGCGATTTCCCAGGCGCGCTGCAAACGGAGATCGCCGTGGAACAGGTGCATGAGCGAATGGAGAGCGGCGAAGGCGAGAGTGTCGGGTAGGCAGAGAG
>JAICIH010000316.1 GCA_025924475.1 Bryobacteraceae bacterium | reverse complement strand
GTATCAGGACCCAAAAATGCCATCCAGATGTATTTCGAGTCCAGCACTTTTTGCCCATGGTTCTTCCACTCCGGCCCTTCTCCCCGTCCGTGATCCGGAGAGAAGATCAAGGTCGTATTGCCGCGATACGCCGGCATGCTTTGAACCGTCTCCCAAAGCTCTCTCAAATAATCATCGACTCTCCGAATCGACTTGAGATACTCGCTGTACTTTCCCGCGTGCGCCCATTCATCCGTTTCTCCGAGCGAGAGATACAGAATCTTCGGATCGCGCGCACGCAAGTATTCGAGCGCGGTATGGAACGGCACAAAATCGAAAGGCTCGTCCGGCCAGATGAGCGGGGTCGCCGCTTTTATCCGATTGAGCAGATCGAGGCGCGGCGTTCCGGGAATGGCAGTAAAGGGATCGTATCCGGCATTCACCGGGAAGCCGGCGCGCTCCTCATTAAAGATGAACGGAAAGACGTTCCAGGCGCCGAACGCGGCAATTTGGCCCCGATAGGCCGGTTTTTTATTGAGCCACTCCAGCACAGTAACGTTCGGGTTCGGAATTTTGTCGTTGCTCGATACTCGCGGATCGGCAAAGCCGCACAAAGTTTCGCTATACCCCGGATACGAAAAGAAGAACGAATTCGTAACATAAGCGTCCGATCCCTCTTTCCGGTTCCCGAAAATCTGGCCTTGCTTGGCCATCACGGTCCACACAAAAGGCATCAGCGCTTCGCGTGACACGGCGGATTGTCCTTTCTCGAGAAGCGATGAATCCGAACCTCCGAACACTTCATGCCAGCGCAGACCATCGGTCATCACGAACAGAATATGCTTGGTCTGAGTTGTTGCGGGCGCGGCGCAAACAGGCGCCAGAACGCACAAAAGCGCTAGCGCCCCGATTCGGCGTATCATCAATGTCCGGCCGCTTTTCGCGTCTTGTGGGCAGGTTGCCGCTCGGCGGGCTTTTTCAAATTCGCCAGGCTCTGGCGCAAAGCATCGGCAATATCGACCACCTTCGCCGGCTTCCGCCGAGGCTCGCCCGCCTCCACTTTGACGCGTTTGCCTTTCGCTTTATCGGCCAGAATCGCTTCCAATTTCTCGCGATATGTATCGTGATATTTTTCCGGCTTGAACGGCGCTTCTAGCGAGCGCACCAGCGTCTTGGCCAATTGCACTTCTTTTTCGCTCACCGCGCGCGTGTCCGCTTTAAATTCCTGATCGGCCCGCACCTCGGCCGGATAATACATCGTGTGCGCGAGCAGTCCTTTTTTACCGGGCCGGAGCACCACGACGTGCTCCCGGCTGTGCATCGCAAACTGCGCCAGCGCCACCAGCTTCATCTCCTGCAACGACCGGTACAGCAGCCCATAGGCCTTGCCGCCCGCTTCTTCGGGAGCCATGTAATAAGACGTCTCGAAATACACCGGATCGATTTCATCCAGCGACACGCACTCCTGAATCGCCATCTCGGTGGTCGTCTTCGGCTCCAGGGCCTTCAGCTCCTCTTTTTCGACTTTGACGAATTCACCCTTGCTGTACTCGTATCCTTTGACCGTATCTTCCTCGGTCCTGTGCTCGGGTTCCATTTTTCGCCGGCTCAGCCGCCGTAGTTTTACGCGCTCCGGCCGGGCCGCGCGCGTCAGCCGTATCGGTATCGAAATCAGTCCGAAAGTAACAAAGCCTTTCCAAACCGTAGAGGCCATTACTAAATAAGATCACAGCCTGGATCAAACCGTTTCATCGGCTAGGCTGGAACAGATGCTCTCGATTCTGATTTGCCTGCTGCTTCCCGCCCAGCTCGATACCAAGCTCGAGCCGCGCACAGTAACCGCTTTTGAGGACTACGCCAAGAAGGTAGAGCAAGAAATAGACAGTCGCGCCCCATCGGTTTCGGCAAGCCAGAAGCAGAGTCTTTTGCGAGGCGACGTGCTCATTCGCCCTGGTGGAACGCGCAAAAACCCCATCGATATTCCGGGTGGCCTGATTCACGATTGGACCGGAACCGTCTTTTTCTCTAATGTTTCAATTGACCGAGTACTGGCAGTCATGCAGGATTTTGACCATCAATCCAAGTGGTATCCGGAACTCCTGCGCTCGAAGCTGATCAATCATTCCGGCAACGATTTCACCGGCTATTGGCGATTAGAGAAAAAAGAGCAGCTTGTCGATGTAGTTTTCGACGTAACACAGCAAGCCCATTACCAGCAGGTTGCGCCCGGCCGCTGGATATGCCGTTCCTATGCCAAAGACGTTCGCGAAGTGCGGGATGCGGGTACGCCGCAAGAAAAGGTACTTCCCGTAGGCCAGGGTCTTGGCGTATTCTGGCGGGGATATTATTATTGGAGCCTCGAATCCTCCGATAACGGTGTGATCGCCGAGCTGCGCACGCTTTCGCTCACCCGAGGCATTCCCACCGGGATGGGCTGGATCATGAAACCGGTGCTGCAAAACGTCCCGCGCGAATCGCTCGGGGCCACTTTACGGAACACGCGCAAGGCTGTAACGGAAGCCAGCATTCCGCATCCATCAAGAAGGTGACCGCAATGACACAGATGGATGACTGCAATTCCAGTCGAGCATTCCGCTTTACCTGTTTCCTGCTCGGGCTCGCGCTGCCTCTAGCCGGTCTTGCGATCTGGTCCAAGACCGCCGGTTCCCATCGCAAATCCGAAGTGGACAAGGCTCACGACATCACGGTCGAAGATAGCTTTCCCGCCAGCGACCCGCCCTCGGCCTGGTAATTACTCGTAGCGCAGGGCCTCCGTCGGATTGAGCTGTGAGGCGCGGCGCGCGGGTAGGAGTCCGAATCCGACTCCGACCAAAAACGACACTCCGAACGCGACTACCACCGAAAGCGGTGAAATGGGCACGCGCACCTGGTCCGTCAATAAACGAACGCTGAGCGGCAGCGCCAATCCAATCACAATGCCAATCGCCCCGCCGACCAGGCTGATCAATACGCTCTCGACCAGGAACTGCAGCATCACCTCGCGCCGCGACGCTCCCACCGCCATCCGCAAGCCGATCTCGCGCGTCCGTTCCGTCACGGTCACCAGCATGATGTTCATGATGCCGATTCCCGAAATCACCAGCGCGATGGTGGACACAATGATCAAAACGATCGTCAGTACGTTGGCAATCTGGTTGGCGGTGTCGAGAATTGCAGTTAAGTTCTGAACGACATATTTTGCGCCGGGACGATGCCGCTGCTCGAGAATTTGGGCCACTCTCTCGGTTACCGCTGGCACATCGCTCGCGTTCCGCACCTGAACGTAGACCGGCTCCACCCGCTCGAACGGGATGAAATACTTCATGACCGAAATCGGGATCAGAATCGTTTCATCCCCGATTTCTCCCTGCCCGAAGCTGCTGGTCTTTTCGCGAAACGTTCCGATTATTGTGAATTGCAGTTGATTAATCTTGATCGTTTCGCCGATCGCGGCGCGCTGGCTGCCGAAAACCCGTATTGCCAATTTGTCCGTCAACAGCGCGACATGCTCGCGCAGACTGACGTCGCTGTCATCGAATTTCCGGCCGTCGATAATCACCAGGTTCCGGACTTCGGCGTAATGAGCGTCTACACCATTGACACTGACGTCGCGGATCTTTCCGTTCACAACCAGTTGGCTGTGATTCGGCACCACTGCCGTAGCCGCGATGATCTGCCCGCCCAGGGTGTCCCGGATGGCCTGCACGTCGGCGAGGTTGACGAAATCGGCCTGTACCTTGGCGTTGTTTTCGCCGCCCGCTTCATAGTTGGCCCAAACCAGATTCGAGCCAATACCACGAATCTGATCGAGAATCAGGTTTCTGCCGGCGAGCGAAATTGTGACAACGAGAATGACCGAGGCGTTTCCGATGATCAGGCCGAGCCCCGTGAGAAACGTCCGCAGCCGGTTGGCGTGCAGCGCCTCTAAGCTGAAATTGACCGCTTCGGCTAGATTCAGTTACTACACTCCGCCCGCTTGCTTCAGCAAACGGCGCGCTTCCTCTTTCGGCGGATCATCCACGGTGATCGACGCGCTCATGTATTTTTCGAGCAGCCGCTTCGCCTCTTTGAGGTTACGCTTCTGCTTGATTAGAACATCCGCGCGCGCAAACCACACTTCCGGCGCGTTCGGATTGACCTTTTGCGCTTCGAGAAAAACGGCATCGCTCTCGCGTAGCCTGCCCTGGTTAGCAAGCATCCGCGCCAGCGCGATCAGATGGCCTACCTGGTGAGGAGCGGCGGCAACAGCCTGCCGCATGTGTAGCTCGGCGCTTTTATATTCCTTCTTCTTCTGCGCCAGTTTCGCGCGCTCAAAGTAGGCTTCCGGCGGATCTATAGCGGCCAGCTTGTCGGCTACCGCAAGCGCTTTGTCGTAGCCGCCACCCAGAAATCCGGGCGCTTCCAGGTAATAGTCGAACAGGTCGCTCAAGGCGTCGTTGTTGTTGGGATCGAGTTCTACGGATTTCTCGAAAGCCTGGCGGGCCTTCGAAGCGAAACCGGGGGCCGCCAGAATATTGGAGGTCTCGGCGCGTTTGCCGTACACGCGGCCAAGCCAATCCATATACTCGGAGTTTTTGGGCGCGAGCGTCGTAGCTTTCTGGATGTAATCGGTGGCCTTCTTGAAGTCGCCCTGCATGAAGTAATTGCGACCCACTAGAAAGATTTCCGCGGGATCGGAACTCTGCTTGTCGAGCAGCTGCAGGGAGCCGTCAAAGTCCGTTTGCTTGTACAGGTTTTCGGCTTGTGTGAGATCTCGCGAGAAGGCTGCCGAAGACACGAGCAGCAGCATTACCCCAAGTTTTCGCAAAATCCACATTTGCCTTTCAGATGCAACGGCTTACCGCCACGTTGCGAAGATCCCCTTATTGCGCTTATGTGTTTGATTCTACTACGACTCCACCCTTGTTGGACAGAGGTATAGTATGCTTAGGCTGAAATTTACTTTGAGGAAGGTAAAAGACACTATGCAAGCCCGGTTGCGGCGTTCTTTATCGTTAGGCGGATTGGTGTTTCTCTTGGCTGGCGCCACCTGGGCACAAACCACCACCATTGAAGGTGACGTAAAGGGTCCCGACGGCGCGCCCCTGAAAGGCGCCGAGATCAACCTCAATCGCACCGACATCAAAGGCCACTACAAAGTCAAGTCCGACAAGAAGGGCCATTGGCTCTACACCGGCTTGCCGTATGGCACGTACGACATCACCTGCTCGGTGGACGGCAAGGTGGTCGACGGCATGAAGGGTGTGAAGTCGAAGTACGGCGACAGCACCGTCGTCGATTTCGATCTGCGCAAGGTGGCGGCGCAACAACAAGCGGCGCAGCAGGCGAACGCCACTGGAGAACTTTCAAACGAACAGGCGCGCGGCATGAGTAAAGAGCAAAAGGAGCAGTACGAAGCTCAGCTCAAGAAGAATGCCGAGACCATCAAAAAGAACAAGGCTCTGAACGACGCCTATAACGCCGCCAAGGAATCCTTAACGGCGGCGCAGGCGGAGCAGGACAAGACACAGAAAGCCGCCAAATTCCAACTCGCTGTAGACAACTTCAATAAAGCCAAAGACATCGATCCAGGCCAGGTTGCGATTTGGGACAGCCTTGGCGAGGCGTATACCGGGTTGGGCGATGCGCAAACCGGCGACGAGCGCAACAAATCGTACGAGGCAGCGATTCAGGCATATAACAAGGGTCTGGAAATCAAGCCAGGCGACGCGGGGGTGTATAACCAGATCGGCAATCTTTACGGGAAGGAAAAGAAGATTCCGGAAGCCACGGAAGCGCTGAACAAGGCCGCGCAGCTTGACCCGACGATGGCGGCGAAAGCGTATTACAACATGGGCGCGAACCTGGTGAACACGGGGTCGCCCGACAAGGCGGCGGAGTTCTTCAAGAAGGCCACCGACACCGATCCGAATTATGCCGAAGCCTGGTATCAATACGGCAGCCTGCAGATGATGCAAGGCAAGGTCGATCCGAAGACCGGCGCGCAGACCTATCCGCCGGAGACCGCCAACGCCTTCCGGAAATACCTGGAGCTGCAGCCGAGCGGCACGCACGTTCAGGAAGCCGAAGCGATGTTACAGGCCATGGGCGAGAAGGTCGAAACCAAGATTCACAACCCGGCCGCGACGACACCGACCAAGAAAAAGAAGTAAGGTCCTAAAATAGGATTGTGTTCCGCGCAATCCTGGAATTAGTCATCACGATTCTTGTGGCGCTGGTCGCGAGAGCCGTGCTCGGCAGCGTGGTCAAGGGGTTCGGAAACGCCGCGGCCGCGGCACGGCAGGCTCATCCGCAACAACAGCAGCAGCAACAAACCGAAGCGAAGCCCACAGGTGAGTTGCACAAGGACCCGGTATGCGGTACGTATGTGGCGGAATCGACGGCTTTCCAGCGGCGGGCGAGCGGTAAGACGTTCTACTACTGCTCGGACGCCTGCCGCTCGAAACACGCGATTGCAAGCTGAATGAGACTATTCTGGATTCTCCTGGCCGTGGTTGTGGCAAACCGAGCCCCTTCCCCTAAACAACAGCTCGACGATCTCCTCCATGAGGAATGGGAGTTCGAGCTTCGAACGCAGCCGGAATCGGCGACGATATACGGCGACAATCGCTACAACGACAAGCTGACCGACTACTCGATCGGCGCGATTCAAGCGAATTACCGGAAGACGAAAGATTTCCTGCGGCGCTTCGAGGCGCTGAACGTTTCAAGCCTTCCGGAACAGGACCAGCTCAGCAAAGAGCTGATGATCCGCAACCTGCGGCGCTCGATCGAGAACGTAGACCTAAAACTTTACGAGATGCCGATAGACCAGTTCAACGGTCTGCACTTGCAGTATGCGCAACTGGTCAGCATCTTTCCGTTCGCAGCGGTGAAAGACTACGAGAACTACTTAGCGCGGCTGCACCAGTTCCCCCAGATGTTCGACCAGATCATCGCGCTGGGCGAAGCGGGC
>JAICIH010000315.1 GCA_025924475.1 Bryobacteraceae bacterium | reverse complement strand
GGCTGGTGTATTCCATGCCGCGAAGGCACCACCTGGCTCAAAAAAGTCCTTACTCGTTTTCACGACGGCGGCGGCTTACAGAGTGATATCGATCTGATCGGCGAGCTGGCCGCCAACATGCTCGGCCGCACGTTCTGTCCGCTGGGCGATGCCGCGGCCATGCCCACCGGTGCATTCGTCGCCAAATTCCGCGACGAATTCGAAGCCCGGCTGCAACAAACTCGCGCGGACAAAAACATTTTGGAGCTGGTCCATGGCTGATCCGGTCAAATTCACGATCGATGGCCGCGAGATCGAAGCCCCCGCCGGCACATTGTTAATCAACGCCGCCAAACAAAACGGTATCGCGATCCCCGCCTTCTGCTACTACGACGGCCTGTCCTTGCAGGCCGCTTGCCGCATGTGTCTAGTCGAGGTCGAAAAAACGCCCAAGCTGCAGGTGGCCTGTACGCTGCCGGTAGCGGCCGGCATGGTCGTGCATACGGATTCGGCTCAAGTCCGGCAGGCGCGCAAAGGCACTCTCGAATTCCTGTTGACCAACCATCCGCTCGATTGTCCGGTTTGCGACAAGGGCGGCGAATGCGAACTGCAGGACATGGTCTTCCGCTACGGGGCGGGGCAGAGCCGCTTCCGCGAAGAAAAAGTTCATGTCGACGAGAAGCAGTGGTCGCCCGTCGTTTTTTATGACGCCCCGCGCTGCATTCTCTGCTACCGCTGCGTACGAATCTGCGGCGAAGGACTCGGCGTGAGCGCTCTCGGCGTCGGCAATCGCGGCGTTGCCTCTGAAATCGTTCCCAATCGCGGCGATCACCTCGAATGCGACGAGTGTGGCGCCTGTATCGACATCTGCCCCGTCGGTGCGCTTACGTCCGGAACGTACCGCTACAAAACCCGCCCTTGGGAAATGGAGCATGTCGGCACTATCTGCACGCATTGTTCGAATGGCTGCAAGACGACTTTGGGCGTTCGCAATGGTGAAATCATTCGCGCCAACAATCGCGACCGCTCCGGAATCAACGACGAATTCTTGTGCGTAAAGGGCCGCTACGCATTCGATTTCAATCAAAATCCGCAGCGCCTGACTTCGCCTCTGCTGAGAACGGCGGCAGGCGATCTCAAGCCTGTATCGTGGGCCGTTGCGCTGGCCACGATTGCCAAGAAATTCAGCGAAGCGCTCGCCAAGCGCGGCCAGTTCGGCATCATCGGCTCGAACCACACGACCAACGAAGAAAATTATCTTCTGCAGAAGTTCGCTCGCCAGATCCTGCATACGTCGAACATCGATCACCATCGCACCGGCGACGTTGTGACCCTGCTCGATGCCCTGCGCGGGCGCGCCAACGTCCTCGCCTCTACCGCCGATCTCTCGACCACGAAAGCCGCCCTTATCGTCGATAGCGACATGGCTCAGGAGCATCCGCTACTCGCTTATCAACTGCGCACGAACTGGCGGCTAAACAAGGCGCATGTCTACGCCGTAACGCCCGGCCCCGTCCGGGAGGATTTGTACGCAACCACGGTGCGCGCTCCTCTAGGCGGCGAATTCGAAGCTCTTGAAACGTTTCGCGACAAACTCAAGGCCGAACCCGAGCTCGTCATCCTGTTTGGACCTGCCATCAAAGGTGAAGCCATTCGCAAGCTGGTTGCCTTCGGCGATTCTCTCGGTATTCCCGTAAAGTACGTCTGTCTCGTCGATTATTCAAACTCGCGAGGCGCCTGGGACATGGGTGTGCTGCCCGATCTCTTGCCGGGTTATCAAGGTGTCGCTGACGGCGGAATGGAATCCGGCTTGAACTACGACGAGATATTCGCCTCACCAGATCTGAATGTCTTATGGGTCGTCGGTGCCAATCCGCTTGCTCGTCACCAACTCGCCGCGCGTGACGCTTTTATCGTCGTGCAGGATCTGTTCCTCACTGAAACCGCACAGCGCGCCAACGTCGTTCTTCCCGCTTCCTCCGCCTACGAAAAAACCGGCACTGTGACCAATGTGTGTGGCGACGTTCAAAAATTGAATGGCGGAGCCAAGACAATGGGAACCAAGCCGGACCTGGAGATCATCGGGCTGCTGGCCAAAGAAATGCGCTCCGATTGGGGCGTGCCCAAACCCGCCGCCGTGTTCCAGGAAATTCGCCGAGTCGTCCGCGGTTACGATTTTCCTCTGGCGGTGATTGAGACCGGCGGAGCCGCTCCCAGCGTTCCGGCGACCGGTGAACTCCGGTTTGATCCTCATCCCGAGCTGACGCGCGGCGCGCAAAATACTCTGTTTACCTCGGGCACGCTGGGCCGATTCTCTGAAAAGCTAAACGCGGTCACGGAGTCTCCCGGCGAGCTATACCGTGATCCGCACGGCAAAACCGGCGTTCGGGAAGGCAGTGTACAACTCGAAACGGCGAGCGAAAAGAAATGAATTTCTTTATCGTCAGTCTGATCAAAATCGCAATTGTCTTTGCGGTTTTCATGACTACTCTCGCCTATCTCCAATGGGTGGAGCGAAAGGTCCTCGCGCATATTCAATCGCGTACCGGTCCGCTGCGTGTCGGGCCGCACGGCTTGTTGCAGCCCCTCGCCGATGTCTTCAAGCTCCTCACGAAAGAAGATCTCCTGCCGCCCTACGTCAACCGGTTCTTTTATCTGCTGGCGCCCTTTCTGGCCGTTTCGCTTGCCTTGGTTTCGATCTCCATTATTCCGTTCGGTCCGGAAGTAAACTTTTTCGGAACTCGCACCTTTATGCAAATCTCCGACCTGCGGGTCGGGATTCTGTTTGTCCTGGCTCTCAGCGCGGTGAGCGTTTATGGGATCGCCTTGGCCGGATGGTCGTCGAACAACAAATATTCGTTGCTCGGCGGGCTGCGCAGCAGCGCCCAGATGATCAGCTACGAGTTGCCGTTGACGCTCGCCATTGTTTCACCGCTTCTGCTCGCCAATCATTTGAGCTTCCGCGAGATCGCCACCAGCCAGGCGGGCTACTATCTCGGCTTCATTCCCCGCTGGAACATTTTTCAGATGCCGTTTCCGCAAATTTTTGCCTTCATCATCTTTATGATTGCCGGTTTTGCGGAAACGAATCGGCTCCCCTTCGATCTTGCCGAAGCCGAAAACGAATTGGTCGCCGGCTTTCATACCGAATACAGCAGCATGAAATTCGCCTGCTTCTTTATGGCTGAGTACGCCAACATGGTGACCATTACCTGCGTTGCCACCCTCCTGTTCCTCGGCGGCTGGCATCCGCTCTTCCCGGCGCCCTATTCCAATTGGGTTCCGAGCGCCATTGCATTGTTGGCGGCGATCGTTTTCTTCTTACAGCTCCGCGACCCGGCCCGTAAGCGCGATCGCTTCACCTTCCCGGTATTTGCGCTTGTCGCTCTGGTTGCGGCTGTCTTGTTTGCGATCCCATTTCTGCAAACTTATCTCGTGCCGCTCTTCTGGTTTTGCTCCAAAGCCGGTTTACTGCTCTTTACCTACATCTGGGTCCGTGGCACACTGCCGCGCTTCCGTTACGATCAACTCATGCATTTCGCCTGGACGTTCCTCTTTCCTTGCGCTTTGCTCAATTTGCTCGCGACCGCGTTCTGCGTGGCGGTTTTCTAGCATGGATACTTTCCTGTTTATTGTTTGCGCGATTGTCTCCGTCGGGTGTGCCGTCAACCTGGTGCTGCAGAAGCATCCCATTTCGAGCGCTCTCTCGCTCATCGGCGTCATGGGCTCTCTCGCGGTTCTGTACCTGCTCCTCGGGGCCGAATTCATCGCCATGGCGCAGATGATTGTCTATGGCGGCGCCGTCATGGTGCTTTTCATCTTCGTCATCATGCTCCTGAACGCCGGAACGGAGAAAACCAGCGCCAAATCGTGGTTCGCCCAAATCGCCGGTTTTCCTCTGCTCTCGGCCTTCGTCGCATTGTTGGCCTTCCTGATCAAGGTCGTGCTGCCCCCACTGCACCCTGTCGAATTCGGTAGTTGGGTCGGCGGAACCGCAGAAGCAATCGGAATGCTGCTGTTCACCAAATATTTGCTGCCGTTTGAGGTCACCTCCGTTCTGATCCTCATAGCCATCATCGGAGCCGTGGTTCTAGCCCGAAAGGAGATCGATTGATGGGCCACATTCCCTTGTCCTGGTATCTGATTCTCAGCGCCATCCTCTTTGGCACCGGCATCGCCGGCTTTGTTTACCGGAAGAGCGTCATCACGGTCTTCATGTCCATCGAGCTCATGCTGAACGCCGTCAATCTCAGCTTTGTGGCGTTTTCGTATCAGCTGCAGCGGATCGACGGCCATATCTACTCTTTCTTTGTCATGGTCGTGGCGGCCGCCGAAGCCGCTGTCGGACTCGCCATCATTTTGACCATCTTCAAAAATCGCGGCACGCTGCAAATCGACGAAGTCGATTCCATGAAGCTCTGACCCATCGAACATGAACCTCTGGCTCATTCCTTTTTTCCCCTTCGCCGGTTTTGTATTGAACGGCCTGCTGGGCAAGCGGCTCTCGAAAACCTTCGTCAGCCTGATTGCCATCGGCTCCGTTGCCGCCTCCTTCGCCTTCGTGCTTGCCTTGCTCGGCAAAGTATATCCGCTGAACGTACCGTTTTCCGATCACTACTTCACCTGGATCCAAAGCGGCTCACTGAGTATCGGCTGCGATTTTGTTGTCGATCGCCTTACCGCGGTCATGCTGCTGGTCATCACCGGCGTGGGCCTGCTGATTCACATTTACTCCATCGGTTACATGGCGCATGAGGAAGGGTACTCGCGATTCTTCACCTTTATGAACCTGTTCATGTTCTTCATGCTGGTTCTGGTGCTCGCGGCGAATCTTCTCTTGATGTTCGTCGGCTGGGAAGGCGTCGGGCTCTGTAGTTATCTGCTCATAAGCTTCTATTTCAAAGAAAAATTCGCTGCCGACGCGGGCAACAAGGCGTTCATTGTGAACCGCGTGGGTGACTTCGGTTTCTCTCTCGGCATTTTTCTCACAGTCATCCTGTTTGGAACCCTCGACTTCGGACATATCTCGAGCACTGTCGCCGGGATGCCGGTCGAAACCTCGGCCCATATGGTAACCGCCATCACATTGCTCTTGTTCGCGGGCGCAATCGGCAAGTCGGCCCAGTTCCCGTTGTATGTCTGGCTTCCGGACGCCATGGCCGGTCCCACTCCCGTGTCCGCTCTCATCCACGCTGCGACGATGGTGACCGCCGGCGTCTATATGGTCGCCCGCCTCTCGTTCCTTTACGATCACGCGCCGATGGCGATGCACGTGGTCGCTCTCGTCGGGCTCTTCACCGCCATCTTCGCCGCTAGTATCGGTCTGGTCCAGAACGATATTAAGAAGGTCTTCGCCTACTCGACGGTTTCCCAGCTCGGTTATATGTTTCTGGGCCTTGGTGTCGGCGCTTATTCGGCCGGCATCTTCCATTTGATGACGCATGCCTTCTTTAAAGCGCTCCTCTTTCTCGGCGCGGGCAGCGTGATTCACGGCCTCGCCGGCGAGCAGGATTTGCGGCACATGGGTGGGCTGCGCAGGGCCATGCCCATCACCTTCATCACGCTCGGCATTGCCAGTCTTGCGATCTCCGGATTCCCGGGCTTCTCTGGGTTCTTCAGCAAAGACGCCATTCTTTCCGCGGTCTACGAACGTTCGCCCTGGATGTTTTGGGTCGGCGCGTTCACTGCCGGCCTTACCGCTTTCTATGTGTTCCGCGCCTTCTTCCTGGCGTTCTTCGGGAAGTATCGCGGTCACCATCATCCCCACGAATCGCCGCTGGTGATGACCGTTCCCTTGAGTGTGCTGGCGCTGCTTTCCCTCGTCGGAGGTTTCCTGAGCGTTCCGACTTGGCTTTCCGGTGTCTATCCGCTCGGCGAAGAACGGACGTTTCCGATGGTTGTCTCGGCGCTCTGCGGTATTCTCGGCATCTGTATTGCCGGCTGGTTCTACGTCATCCGCCCCTCGATGGCGGAATCCATGAAGGCCAGCGCCGGTCCTGTCTACACGCTGCTTGAGAACAAATACTATGTCGACGAGCTGTATGCCGAAACCATCGTGAAGCCCGTCATTGGGGTTTCGCGCTCACTGCTTTGGCGCGGCGTGGATGAAGGCTTTATCGATACCGGCCTGGTAACCGGCATCGCGCGTGTTGTGCGCGGCTGGGGCTCTCTGTTCCGGCAATGGCAATCCGGCAGCATTCGCAATTACGCTACCTGGATATTGGCCGGCTCGCTTCTTGTCATCTTTGTGCTCGGCTTATTCGGAGGCGCGCGATGACATTAGCCATCGTCCTGTTTCTGCCGCTTGCCGGTTGCTTTCTCGCCGCCATCGCGCCTCGGAATTCCAAGGCGCCGCTTTATACCGCCTTCGCTGCCAGTATCGCGGCGTTCCTGGTCTCCCTTGGCCTGATCGCTCCGTCGTTCGGGCAAGGCGCTCGTTTCACCTCCGTGATTGATTGGCCCTGGATCGATGGACTCGGCTTCCAGATCCGCTTTCACTTGGGCGTCGATGGTATCAGTCTCTGGCTAATCCTGCTGACTACCCTGCTTATACCCATCGCGGTCTGGATGGCCGAACGCATGATCGCCGATCGCCAAAAAGATTTCTGCGCGCTCCTGCTGCTGTTTGAATTCGGTTTGATCGGCGTCTTTTCCGCCCTTGATCTGTTCGTCTTCTACATCTTCTGGGAAGTGGCGCTTGTGCCCATGTATCTGCTGGTCGGATCGTGGGGCGGCCCGCGCCGCGGTCCGGTCGCGGTCAAATTCTTCGTCTACACGATGCTCGGCTCCGTGCTGATGCTCGCCTCCATCCTTTATCTGCACAGCCGCACCGGTTCTTTCGACTATGTCGATATCCTCAACGCTTTCTCCTCAGGCCGTATCGCACTGACCGAGCATCAGCAATTGTGGTTGTTCTTGGGCTTCTTCGCCGCCTTCGCTGTGAAGGTTCCGATTTTTCCATTGCATACGTGGTTGCCGGATACTTACACCGAAGCGCCCATGCC
>JAICIH010000314.1 GCA_025924475.1 Bryobacteraceae bacterium | reverse complement strand
TTTTTCCCGCAGGTTGCCCGCATTCACTTCACTTTGGTGCTCGAAGATCCAATCGTGAAACGCCCAAAACGCTTCCGGCTTCTGTTCGCCCAGGCACCGGGCGGCTTCGGCGGCGCTGTGCGCCCAGGGATGAATGGGCGTTAGCGGGAAATCTTTGAAGATGACCCGTACGTCGTTCGGATATTTCTGCGCAACGTTCTGCCGGACGGTAGCCGCGAATTGCTTGCAGTAGGGGCACTCGAAATCGCTAAAGACAACGATTGTCACTTTGGCGTTTGCAGGACCCGTGGAATAGCCGTCTGTCGGAAGCTTGCTAAGCGTTTCTTCGAATGGCGATTTATTCAGGTCCCAGATGGCGCCGTTGATCAAGTGTTCGCCGTCCGGTGTGAGGTAATAGGCGCGATCGAGCGTTTCCTTGCCGAGACTCAGGTGCGCCATGATTTGCTGCACTCCGGGGATAGAGCTTGCGGTGGGATCGTCGAGAACGATATTTGTGTTCGGTGGAAAGACGTAGCGCAAGTAGGCTTCAATCTTTGCTTTATCCACCTTTGGCGGCCCGTTAGACTCGGCCAGCGCCGCCGCGGCGAGCGCCAGCAGGCACATAGTACGCATGGTCAGGCTCACTATACTGAGGGTTGTCGTCCTTCCGTCGATACCTTCCAATCCTAACGCTGGTGTTCGCGATTGCCGGATTTTACCTTTACAAATTGGACGGTGTCGGCGTGCTTGGTCCGGACGAGCCGCGCTACCTGGCAATCGGGCGCGCGATGGCTCAGTCGGGCGATTGGATCACTCCGCGCTTGTGGGGTTCTCCGTGGTTTGAAAAGCCACCGCTGCTCTATTGGATGACGGCCGCCGGTACATCAATCGGTCTAAGCCGGGAGCTTTCCGGGCGTCTGCCGACAGTGCTACTCAGCCTTGCTTTCCTTGCTGGAATGTTTGCGCTGCTGCGGCGTGAGTTCGGCATGCAGGCGGCCGCCGCTGCGGCGATTCTTCTTGCCAGTTGCACGGCTTGGATCGCTTGGAGCGATTTCGCGCTCACCGATCTGCCGCTGGCGGTATTTTTCTCACTTGCCATATTTCTGGCGTTGCCGCTGGTGCGTTCTGCCGATGCAGAGAGTGTTTTCCTTCGGCTCACGGCCATCGGTGCATGCCTGGGATTGGCGACGCTGGCCAAGGGTCTGGTGCCGCTCGTGCTTGCGCTGCCGGGCGCCTGGTTTTTGCGGCACTACTGGAAGAAATATTGGTTAGCGGCGATTGCGTGCGTAATCGTTGCGGCGCCTTGGTACGTGGCGATGTACTTGCAGCATGGCGCGCCATTTCTCGAAGAGCTTTTCGTGAAACAACATTTCGCGCGCCTATATTCGCCGTCTCTCCAGCATCTGCAGCCGTGGTACTACTATGTGCCGGTTCTATTGGGTGGATTGTTTCCCTGGACTCCGCTCCTATTTCTGCTGTGCCGGCGTCATCCGTGGGACGCCCGCAGACGCTTTCTGTTGGCGACTGCTGTATTCGGGTTTCTTCTGTTTAGCATTTCGGCGAATAAGCTGCCAGGCTACCTGTTGCCGCTTCTACCTGCGTTGTTTGCTTTAATCGGCGCAGAATTCGAACAAAGAGAAATCGCGGGGCTCCGCCGCGCCTGGTTGTGGCCGTGCGCTCTGCTGATCGCTCTGATTCCGCTGGTGGCGCACGCATTGCCGGGTATGCTCGGCTCCTGGCGTATTACCGCCTTTCAGTGGCCTCCACTGAATGCCGCGGCATTGTTCTATGTGGCTGTTCCACTGGCGACCATGTTGCTTGCCCGGAGGTCCTGGATTGCGCCTCTATTGGTTTTGTGCGTTGCCGGAGAAGGTATTTACCTGAAGGCTGTCGCCTATCCCGCAATGGATGAAAATGTTTCCGCGCGTGGTCTCTGGCACGATCTCCAAGAAGAGAAAACGCCGGTCTGCGACGCCGGTGTGGAGCGCACGTGGCTCTATGGACTCAACTTCTATCGCGGCGCCGAGCTTCCGCAGTGCAGCACAAGTTTCAAGCTTGCGCTGCGCTCGGAAGGTAAAAAGAAACCAGTACTAAAGATTCTGAGATAGTTGTTTCTTCCTCCAGCGGCGTGCCGCAAAGGCGCCCGCGAGGCCCAGGCCGAACAGACCGAGTGAAGCCGGCTCCGGAGTGGGGCAAGGAGGAGTATAGATCAAGAATTCCTGCTCGTGATTGTCCCAATTGATGCCGGAGACAATCTGATAACCGGCAAGATCCAACGTGTCATAGTTGGCCTTTGCGAGGTCGATGTAGGATTGCGCGGCCGAGTTGGCCCAATAACCGCCGGTAATTGCCCAGGCAGCATGCTGGATATCAATTCGATCCGCTCCAGGCTGCGTGATCAGGCTATACAGATAGGCCTCTTCCTGGTACTTCACATCGAACGTCGGATGGTATGTGTGGGAAATGTCGCCACTGACGTCGCTTATATACGCGGTCCAACTCTGTCCTTTATTGGTACGGTCGTTGAAATCAATGCAAAGCGCGGCGACAGTTTGTCCATTGATCAGAAGATCGTACGGGCCAACATAAAAGTGACCATCGCTTTGTGGCGGTTGGCCCGCATCGACCAGTTTCACGGTTGTGCTGATTGGACTGGCGCACAGCAGGCCAGCGGCCAATAAAAATGCAGAAGCAAGTTTCTTCAAATGTGTTCTCCAAAAGATGAAATCATCGTTTGAGAGCCGCGCGGTTTCTCACTAGAGCAACGAGCCGGTCGGGTCAGCTAGCGGCTCGTTACCGCAATTGCCCTAAGGTTACGTGTGAAAGCTCTTCAGGGCATATTGCACTCTGGGGTCTAGGGTGTTCAGAACGAGTAGTACGGACGGCGCTGTTGCTAACCTGATTTGCTACCTTAGTGCCGGAACGAATAGTAAGGAGATATATCCGGAACATATGAGTCAGTTGAGAAAACTCGGTAATAGCGATTTGATGATCACGCCGCTCGGAATCGGCGCTTGGGCAATGGGTGGCGGCGATTGGCAATTTGCCTGGGGGCATCAAGAGGATGCGGACTCGATTGCCGCGATCCGCGCCGGGCTGGATGCGGGATTGAACTGGATCGATACTGCCGCGGTGTACGGTTTGGGGCATTCCGAAGAAGTTGTCGGAAATGCAATCCAGGGTCTTTCGAAGAGGCCTCTCATCTTTACCAAGTGCGAGCGCAGGTGGGGCGACGATCGAAAAATCTATCCATCCTTGAAGGCCGATTCCATTCGCAAGGAGTGTGAGAACAGCTTGCGCCGCCTGAATCTGGACGTCATCGATCTTTACCAGATCCATTGGCCGGAGCCCGATGCAGATATCGAAGAAGGCTGGACGGAGATGGCGCGGCTGCAACAGCAAGGCAAGGTTCGCTGGATTGGTGTATCGAATTTCAATGTGGAACAGATGAAGCGCGCCATACGCATCGCGCCGATCACTTCGTTACAGCCGCCGTATTCACTGCTGGTGCGCAAGATCGAGCCGGAGATTTTGCCGTTTGTGAAGCAAAACGGCATCGGAGTGCTGGCTTATTCGCCAATGCGCGCCGGGTTGCTGACTGGCAAGATGACAAAGGAGCGCGCGGCGAGTCTGCCACCCAACGATTGGCGCAGCCGGGACAAGGATTTTCAAGAGCCGAACTTGAGCCGCAATCTGGAATTGGTCGAGTTGCTTCGCAGGATCGGAGAACGGCACAAGCAGGCTCCGGGGGAAGTAGCGCTGGCGTGGGTGCTTTCGAATCCTGCGGTGACAGCGGCGATTGTCGGGCTGCGCAAGGCGGAGCAGGTGCAGGGCACGGCTGGAGCTTTAGAGTTTCGGTTGGAGCAGAGTGAGGTTGCCGAGATTGAGGCGTTTTTTAAGGATGCGGCATCGGCGTAAAGTGAAAGCCACGAATGAACACGAATAAACACGAATGGAAAAACACGACCCACGTTCGGCGTGCATTCGTGTGATCCGCGCCGCCGCCCTTCGCGAGCATCTGCGGCAACTAGAGATCCGAGCGTTAGAGGAGCGCGACCGCGAAGGTTATTCCAAGCAGCCACAGCTTCGTCACGAAGCGCTGGCCTGGGAGGCCGAGGCGTTCTTGCCGGACGAATAGGAAGGTGATGCCCTAAAAGACGAATGAAAAAAGTTCTCATTCGTGTTTATTCATGGCTAGAGTTCCTCATCAAAAAGTAGACCGGCACGCCGATGGCGACAATCAGCAGCCCCGGCCACGTGGTAGCGGGTCGAAAGAGGAATAAGCAGACGAGAATCGCGGCGGCGCCGGCGATGTATACGATCGGCACAATCGGGTAACCGACTGCGCGGTACGGTCTCGACATGTCGGGCCGTGTAATCCGTAACCGGAAGACGGCGGCGATGGTCAGCACGTAAAACAGTAATGCCGCCGAAATAATGTAATCGAGCAAATTACTGTACAGGCTTCCGTAGGCGTGCGTTTGCGGGTTGTAGGTGCGCGGCAGCACCAGGGCCGCGGCCCAAATTCCTTGTATCAGCAGCGACCAGCCGGGCACGTGTTGCGCATTGAGCTCGCCGGCCTTCTTCGGGAAAAGACCGTCCTGCGCCATCGAGTAGCAGACGCGCGGCCCGGCGAGAATCAGGCCATTGATGCAGCCGAAGGTGGACACCATGATGGCAATGGCCATCAGCGCCGCGCCCCAGCCGGGAAAAAGCACTTGCAGCATGGCAGTCGCCACGCGATCGGCCGGCGCGTGCTGAATCGCATTCAGGGGCAGCACCAGCAAGTAGGCGACATTCGCCAGCAGATAGAGCGCTAGAACACAGACCGTGCCAATGGCGAGGGCGCGCGGCACGGTGCGCTGCGGATCTCGCACTTCTCCGGAGGCAAAGGTTATATCGTGCCAGGAATCGGCTGCAAACAGCGAGCCGGATTGCGAAACGCAAATCGCCACAAATAAACCGGCGGCGGTAAGCGCGCTGAAAGAAGCCGTGATCGGAGTAACATCATGCGGCGCCCAGAGATTCGTGAAGTTCGCGGCGATTGCGTCGTGCTGCGAAAAAATCAGCCCGCACAGAATGAGCGCGATGAGTGCAGCCACTTTTGCCGTCGTAAAGAGATTCTGTACGATTTTGCCGTAGCGGACGCCCCGGCTATTTGTCCACGTCAATAGAGCGATGACGATAATGGCGGTGAGCTGTCCCGTCGAGAGCGAAATCGCATAGCCGCTCGAAAGATGAATCGGTGCGATGAGATAGCGGTCTTCCGCAATTGCCGGCCAAAGAACGCCGGTAAAACGGGCAAAAGCCACGGCAACGGCGGCGATGGTTCCAGTTTGAATGACAGTGAAGAGAGTCCAGCCAAAGAGGAACCCGAGAATGGGAGAGAACGCCTCGCGCAGATAGACGTACACGCCTCCAGCCCGCGGCATCATCGACGCCAGCTCGCCATAGGAGAGCGCAGCGGCAATCGTGAGGACGGCGGCCACGCCCCAGGCCACCAGCAGCCAGCCGGCGCTGCCGATGTTGCGCGCCATATCGGCCGGGACGATAAAAATTCCCGAGCCGATCATGATTCCCACGGTGATCATCACCGAATCGAACAGGCCGAGTTCGCGAACGAACCCCGTTTCGCGATCGATGGAAACGTTGTTACCGGTTTCTACGCTCATGCCGGAATGCCCCAACAGAAAGGATCACGCTCATCCAACACCAGTTCGGATTGCGCGGTGACGAAAGCCGACCCACGAATTAACGGAATTACCTGGCCGTCGATGAGTTCAATACGTCCTTCAAACATGCTTCCCGTGATACTTTCCTGCTTCCAGACGTCGCCAGGTTGGAGCAGGCCATCCGCATACAGGCAGGCCATTTTCGCGCTGGTGCCCGTGCCACAAGGCGAACGATCGTAGCTCTTGCCCGGGCAGAGTACAAAATTGCGGCCATGGGATGCCGCACTGAAAATCTCGATGTGATCTATTTCGGCGCCTTCAGCGCCCGTAATTCCACCGCGCACAAGCGCCTGCCGGATGCTCCAAGCCAGATGTGTCAATCCATCGATGTTGGCAAGCGATATCGGAATCGGGCTTTTTCCTTTTACGAGAAAGAACCAATTTCCGCCCCAGGCTACGTCACCCGTCATCTGCCCGTAGCCATTCACGTCAATGGTTACGTCCTTCCTATGGCGATAACTCGGCACGTTGCGCACAGTGGCTTCGCCATTCCCGTGCAATTCCGCACTGACGATGCCGACCGGCGTGGCGATGCGCAAAGGGCCGGGCTGGATGCTGCCTAGATGCGCCAGAGTGGCCACCAGTCCGATTGTGCCGTGGCCGCACATACCGAGATAGCCCACGTTATTAAAGAAAATCACGCCGGCCTGGCAGGAGGAATCGGGTGGATCGCAGAGCAGCGCGCCGACAATAGCATCCGACCCGCGCGGCTCGTTGACAATGGCCGAGCGGAAGCGGTCGAAGTGTTGCCGGAAGCGGGTCAGCCGGTCTGCCATACCGCCGGAGCCGAGATCCGGGCCACCACTCAAGACGACTCGTGTAGGCTCGCCTCCGGTATGAGAATCCACGACGGCAACACGCATATTCTTAACTGCCCATGATGGCACGGCAGTCAAGTTCGGAGAGGTTGTTCAAAAGAATGTCGGGGGAATGCCGCGCGAGTTCGGCGGCGGTGGCGATTCCGCTGGCAACGGCAATCGACTGGAATCCATTTGCTCGCGCGGCCAGAATATCATTGGCATGATCGCCAATGAGCGAGACGCGGCAACTGGCGGAAACCAATTTTTGGTCGCGTGCACGGCGAAGGGCGAGGCCGGCCAGCTCGGCGCGAGTGGAGCCATCCTCGGAGAAACTTCCTAAGGAGAAAAAATCGCGCAGCCCGGCGAGCTCCATCTTGTGCCATCCGATCTGACGCAAGTTGCCGGTGACGAGTCCCAGCACAGCCCCGCGCCCACGCAGCTCAGTTAGCGCCTCGCGCGCTCCCTTACATACGAACGGACTCAAATCCG
>JAICIH010000313.1 GCA_025924475.1 Bryobacteraceae bacterium | reverse complement strand
TCGATCGCAATAGAGTAGTGCAAACAAAGCAAGCCGGACGGGTGCCGGGTGCCGCTCTGAGAACTGCCCTACTTTGTCGCCGAGTTACGCCCAGCTAAATCCGCTGGTCGAAAGCGGCAACGCGCGAATCCTGCGACCCGACGCCGCGAAGATCGCGTTGCAAACCGCCGGCAGCACCGGCGGCAGAGCGGGCTCGCCCAATCCGGTAGGCGGGTGATCCGTTTTCAGAAAATGTACTTCAACCTGCGGCGCGTGGCTGAAGCGCAGCAACTTGTGCTCGTTATAGTTCTGCTGCACCACGCGGCCCGCCTCGAGCGTGATCTGCTGATCCATCACTTCGCTGAGACCGTCGATGACACCGCCTTGCACCTGGGCTTCGGCGCCGCTCGGATTCACGATCTGGCTGCCGACATCGCCCACCACCCAGACCTTATTCACTCTGAGTTTGTTGCCTGCGGTCACGGTGACTTGGGCGACGTGCGCGAAGTATCCTTGGAAGCTGTAGTGAAACGACATGCCCATGGCGGTACCCTTGGGCAGTTTCCCGCGCTCGCGCCAGCCCGATTTTTCGGCTACCATTTCCAGCGCCCCACGCATGCGCGCCACGTTATACGTCTTTGGCGCGTTCGCCGGATCGCCTAGTAGCTCCAAGCGGAAGTCGAGCGGATCTTTGCCGGCGGCGTGCGCCAGCTCGTCGATGAACGACTGAAACACGAAGCATTGTGAATTGGCGGTGGGCGCACGTAAAGCGCCGGTCTTCAATCGCAATGGCATCAGCGAAGAATGAATAGCGAAGTTCGGAACGAAGCCCGAAGGAAACTCTGTCGGCTGGATAGCGGCAGTGGCGGAGAATTTGTCGCCGTCGCCGAAGCTGACGAAATGATTACTCCAGGCGTTGACTTTGCCGGAAGAATCCAGCGCCGCCTTCAGGAAATGGAATCCTCCCGGCCGGTAATAATCGTGCGTCATATCGTCTTCGCGCGACCACACCAGTTTCACCGGCACGCCGATTTGCTTGGCGATGTATCCGGCTTCGACCATGAAATCGCCGTACAGCCCGCGGCCGAAAGAACCACCCGCGCGCAGCAAGTGAACGGTAACATCGTTTTCCGGCATGCCTAGAATCTTGGCGACCAAAGCTCGACTACGCGCCGGCTGCTGCGTGGTGCTCCACATTTCGAGTTTGCCGTCCTTATAATGAGCCGCGCAATTTCTCGGCTCGAGCGGCGCGTGCGATATGAAGGGATAGGAGTACGCGGCTTCAATCGTTTTCGCCGCTCCGCCCCACGCCTGGTCGACATTCCCGTCGTTTTTCAGCGTGCGCTGTGGCGGCTGCTTCGATAATTCTTGAGCGCGCTGGGCAAATCCGGCGCTCGATTGTTGCGCGCCTGGCCCTTCATCCCATTTCACGACGAGTTTCTTACGAGCGGTCTGCGCCGCCCACCAGGTGTCGGCGACGATGGCAACGCCCGATTCAAGCCCCGGATCGCCTTCAATTACGGGCGTCGGGTTGGCCACACCTTCGACGATGAAGACATGTTTAACCCCGGGCATATTCTTGATCGCATCGACATTCGCGCTCGCGACTTTGCCGCCAAATACCGGGCAGCGGTAAAACGTGGCATAGAGCATGCCGGGTGTCGTGAAATCGATGCCGAAAATCGGCTTGCCGGTCACGATGTCCGGAACGTCCACGCCGGGCGTCCATTGGCCGACAATCTTATAGGTCTCCGGATTCTTGAGTTTCAGCGAATCGGGATCGGGTGCCGGCAATGCAGCGGCTTTCGATGCCAACTCGCCATAACCCAGCGAGCGGTCGGTCTTGCGATGATACACGCGCCCGTTCTCGGCGAAGCACTCCGATGCCGGAACATTCCAGGTTTGCGCTGCGGCGGCAATCAACATCTCTCGGCCGGCGGCGCCCACCTTGCGCATCGGAATCCAGTTGTTAGAAATGGCGCGGCTGCCGCCGGTGGTCTGGCCGCCGTATTTGCCGTCCAAATCGGCTTGCTCGACTTTTACGGATTTCCAGTCGATCTCGAGCTCCTCGGCAATCAGCATGGGAAGCATCGTCTTTATGCCCTGGCCGATTTCAGGATTTCTCGAAATGAGTGTGACGCTGCCGTCCGGCGCGATGCGAATGAACGCGTTGGGATCGAGCGGACCGTCGGCGCGCCGCTGCTGCGCCGAAAGCGTGGGCTCGATATAAGTCCCAATGAGAAAACCACCGCCCGATAGAGCGGTGACCTGGAAAAAGGAGCGGCGTGTGAGGACCCGTGTGAGGACCATGGTTTAGAGACCTCCTTGCTCTCCACTGACTGCAAGCTCCACGCGTTGGAAGCGCGCCGAGTCAGTGGTAAACATGGTTCGCGGCGTTGCCCCCGCTGCTAGCGGCTGAGTCGCGCCGTGAGCGGCGCTCATTCCCGCAGCTTTATGGATGGCTTGCCGCACACGCAAATACGTTCCACAGCGGCAGAGATTGCCGTCCATAGCTTCATCGATCTGCTGATCGGTAGGCTTCGGATGTTTTGCGAGCAATGCCGCGGCGGACATGATCTGTCCAGCCTGGCAGTAGCCGCATTGCGGCACGTCGACTTCTTTCCAGGCTTGCTGCAAGGGATGCGAGCCGTCCGGCGAGAGTCCTTCGATGGTGGTGATGTGTGCGTTGGCGACGGCGGATACGGGCGTGACGCAGGAGCGCTGGGGCTGTCCGCCGACATGCACCGTACACGCGCCGCATTGGCCGATGCCGCAACCGTACTTAGTACCGTGGAGATTGAGTACGTCCCGCAGTACCCAAAGAAGTGGAGTATCGGGAGGCGCATCGACGTTGGTCGGGCGCCCGTTGATGGTCAGCTTGATAGCCATAATCCACCTTTAACAATATCCCCAACCGATCGAGGCGGCAACCGCTGTTTTG
The DNA here is from genome assembly GCA_025924475.1 of Bryobacteraceae bacterium. Taxonomy (GTDB): domain Bacteria; phylum Acidobacteriota; class Terriglobia; order Bryobacterales; family Bryobacteraceae; genus Bog-105. Next base: position 4,084 of record JAICIH010000313.1, on the reverse strand, counting down.
ACGGCTCAGCCATGGGGTGCGTATGCCGATATTTCCGCTACAATGAACGCAATGTCTGTCGCGGCTCCGCCGGATGTTCGCGGGAATGCGGAAGTTCGTCTGCTGGCCGCGCTCATGCGCGCCAAGGATCTTGACGACGTCAACGAAGCGGCGATTACTGCGCTGTTGAGCGCCACGAATGCCGATCGCGCGGCCATTCTTCGATTCGATGAAGACGGAGTGATGCGCTTCAAGGCTTGGCGTGGTTTGTCCCCCGAATACCGCGATGCCGTTACGGGCCACACTCCCTGGCGCCCTGGAACACGCAATGCGCAGCCGATTGCCGTGACCGATGTGTCGCGCGAAGCGACTCTGCGCGATTTTGCGAAGATCTTCGAGCGCGAGAGCATCGGGGCGCTGGCATTCATTCCGCTCGAGATCGATGGCGGGGTGTTCGGCAAGTTCATGCTGTATTATTCGGAGCCACACGAGTTTAATGCGGAGGAACTGGCGCTGGCGCAGGCGATCGCTAGTCATGTGGCGCTCGCTACCGGGCATAAGCGGTTGGAAGCGGCCGCGCGGCATCTCACGGCAATCATCGACAACTCGGATGATGCCATTCTCAGCAAAGACTTGAATGGCGTCATCACAACCTGGAATGAGGGCGCCGTGCGCATCTTCGGTTACACGGCGGCTGAAGCTGTCGGCGAACCGATATCCATGCTGGCGTCGCCAGAGCGCATGGAGGAGATGCGGAACATCCTCGATCGGATTCGCCGCGGTGAACGGGTAGAGCCCTACGACACAATCCGGCGCCGGAAAGATGGGCAAACGATCGATGTTTCTATCTCCGTATCGCCCCTTCGCAATGCGGCGGGCGAAATTACGGGCGCATCGGAGATTACGCGGGATATCAGTGGCCGGAAGCGCGCCGAAGGAGAGCGCGCACGGCTCCTGGCGGGTGAACGTCAGGCCCGCAAGGTGGCCGAGCTTCTGAATCGGGTCGGCCCTATGCTCGCCGCAGAGCTCGATCTTGAAAAACTCGTGCAGGCGGTTACTGATGTGGCGACCGAATTAGTGGGCGCCGAGTTCGGCTCGTTCTTTCACAACGTGGTGAACGAGAAAGGCGAGTCCTACATGCTCTACACCCTCTCGGGAGCGCCGCGGGAAGCATTTGCCAAATTCCCGATGCCTCGCAATACCGCATTGTTTGGTCCCACTTTTCGGGGCGAAGACGTGGTTCGCTGTGAGGATGTCACCAAGGACCCGCGCTACGGAAACAATCCGCCTTACGACGGAATGCCGAAAGGCCATTTGCCGGTCCGCAGCTATCTGGCTGCGTCCGTAGTATCGCGCGGCGAGGTGCTCGGCGGGTTATTTTTCGGTCACTCGGTTCCCGGGAAATTTACCGAAAATCATGAAGCGATCATTCGCGGAGTCGCCGCTCAAGCGGCCATCGCGATGGATAACGCCAGGCTGTTCGAGCAGGCCCAGTGGGTGCAAAACGAACTGAAGCAGTCCAACGAGGAGCTGCGGCGCGTCAACCAGGATCTGGAGACATTCGCTTACTCGGCGAGCCATGATTTGAATGAGCCGCTGAGGACGATCGCTCTTTCGGCCGAATTGTTGGAACGAACCGCCGCGAACCGGTTGGATAAAGATGGCGCGAAGCTCGTATCGATGATTCGGCACGGTATTCGCCGGATGGAGAGCCTGACGCGGGATCTGCTCGCTTATACAGCCGCGACCAAGCATGAAGAAAGCGGTCCTCCTGGCGCGAATGCAGGCCAGGCGCTCGCTGGTGTTCTTGAAAACTTGAACGGGCCGCTCGAGGAGAGTGGCGCCGTAGTCACGCAGACGGCGCTGCCGGTGGTTGCGATGCATGAAAGCCGGCTGGCGCAGGTGCTGCAAAATCTGGTAGGCAATGCCCTGAAATATCGCGGCGCGGAAGCTCCCCGCGTGCACGTTTCCGCGAGCGAGCGCGACGGCTGGTGCGTCGTATCAATCTCCGACAATGGAATTGGAATCGAGCCGAAGTTCGCCGATTCCATCTTCGAACTCTTTAAGCGGCTGCATACCCGCGACGAATATCCGGGAACCGGAATCGGCCTCCCGATCTGTCAACGAATCGTGGAACGTTACGGCGGGCGGATATGGCTCGAGAAATCCGTTCCCGGAGAGGGCTCCACCTTCTGCTTTTCCGTTCCAATAGCGCGCCAATAGTGGCGTGGCGCACGCACCCTTGCGCAATGCCGCTTAGTTTTCTCAGAAGCGGACAGAATCGTGGGGCGGGTCTCCTGACCGGTCTCCTGACCCGCGCCGGACGTCCCCGTCCGGCTTGCTCTGTTTGCAACACTATCGAGGAGGCCGACGAGGACGTCCGCCCCCACAAAACCAAGTGACATTGCGCACTCTTGCGTGCCGCGTCAGCTATCATCTCGACGCTCGGATGCCAACGGCGCTGAACTGAGCCACGACCAAAGGGAGCGGTTCTTCAACCGAGCGTTTTCAGGAGTGGTTGTAACGAAATTAAGTCAGTGCGGCGCGCGGTACACTGAGGCTGAAGCATGTCTCCTTGGGAGAAGTTATTGGAGGGACCTCATGCGCGGGGACACGTGGTCCAACTCTACGACAAGAGCGATCCGCATTCTCTCGCCGCGAATGTTAGTCGCTATCTTGGGGAGGGATTGAGACGGGGCGAGGGCGCGCTCGTGGTCGCCACCCCGGAACATCGCGACCTTTTTTGGCGGGAACTGGAAAAATCCGGCAGCGCAATTTTACCTGCCGTTGAAAGCGGGCAGCTTGCTTTTCTCGACGCCCGCACGACGCTCTCGCGCTGCATGAACGGCTCACAACCCGATTGGATTGCTTTTGAGAGTGTCGTGGGCGCTGCAATTGGGCGGGCATGGCCGCGAGACGGTCACACCGGTTTGCGCGCTTATGGCGAGATGGTGGCTTTGCTCTGGAAAAGCGGACAATTGGCGGCCGCCATCCGATTGGAGCAGTTGTGGAATAGGCTCTTGGCGCAATCGTCGTTCAGCCTGTACTGCTCTTATGAGATCGACGTTTTCAGTAAAGAATTTCATCCCCGGCCGATCGATGCGATTCTCCGCACGCACACACATCTGGTACCGGCGCAGCTCGAAAGCGATCTGGAAGCGGCGCTCCATCGCGCCATTGACGATGTTCTCGGCCCGTGTGCGGAAAACGCGAAGGCGCACAATGGAGCCCGCCGCCATCGTTATTGGGCGCTGATGCCGGCGGCGGAAGCCATCGTCCTTGGATTGAGAGAACATTTTCCCGCCCAGGCGGACGATATCCTCGCGCGTGCCCGGCGCCATTGCCTCCAATAGCCCGGATGGAGACCAATGAGATTGAGATACGGCAGCTCATAGAGCTGAGTGAATTCGCTGAGGTTCTCCGGCTGCAGCGCGAGATCTGGGGATTCGACGATATCGAGCTGCTGCCGTTGCGTCTGTTTGTCGTAGCCGACAAAATCGGCGGGCAGGTTCTAGGCGCTTTCCACCATCGCAAGATGATCGGCTTCTGCCTCTGCATTCCTGGAATAAAGCCGGGCGGAAAGCCGTACTTTCATAGTCAGATGCTAGGAGTTCTGCCGGGTTACCGGAATACCGGCCTGGGGCGGCGTATGAAACTGGCGCAGCGGGAATACGCGCTGGCGCGCGGCGTAGAACTGATCGAATGGACATTCGATCCGCTTGGACTTAAGAATGCATTCTTCAATATCGAAAAACTCGGAGCGATTGCTCGGCGTTACGTTTACAACCAATACGGACGCACCTCGAGCCATCTGCATGGCGGCCTGCCAACTGACCGACTGGTAGCCGAGTGGTGGCTTCGCACGTCGCGCGCGGAGGCGGCCCTGAACCAGCGTCCTGTCGAACGGCCCTCCATCGAAGCGCGCATCGAGGTCCCGGCCAATTTCTTCGACCTCGTGCGAGAGGACGCCGCCCGCGCAGCCTCGATTCAGGCCGCCATTGGCGAGCAGTTCGAGACCCACTTCCGTGCCGGCTTGGCTGTTGTCGGCGTCCAAAAAAATCTGTATCTATTAGGCGCATGGGATTCAAAGTAGACCGCATTGTTC
>JAICIH010000312.1 GCA_025924475.1 Bryobacteraceae bacterium | reverse complement strand
ATCACCGGATTGCACGTCGCCCCCACCGCTCCATGCGAAATCGAATATTTCAGTTCCTCGAGCGTCGCCGAGTCGTTCCACAAACACGTGGGCGTCGTCTCGGTCATCTCGTGCAACGGACTTTTATAGGCGGTAGCGGCAACGGTCATGGGGAAACACGATAATATCAATTCTGGCGTCCTTTTTGGGACGATCCTGAGATTCAGTCTTAAAATGTAAACATTCATGGCGACGATCACACAAACCACCGACTCTCTGAACTGCATAGGAGGAGACTGGCGCACCGGCCACTCTTCGGAAACCCTCGACGTCTTCAATCCGGCAACCGCCGAAGTTCTGGCGAAAGTAACTCTCGCCGAAGCCTCCGACGTAGACGCCGCCGTTTCCGCGGCCGCCGCGGCCTTCCCCGCCTGGCGCCGCACCCCGCCCCAAAACCGCATCGGCTTTCTCTTCAAATTCAGAACGCTGCTCGAAGAACACGCCGAGGAAATCGCCCGCCTCACCACCCAGGAAAACGGCAAGACCTTCGCCGAATCGCGCGCCGAGCTGCAGCGCGGAATCGAAAACGTGGAAGTAGCCTGTGGCATTCCCACGCTCATGCAGGGCTACAACCTCGAAGACATCGCCAGCGGCCTCGACGAAATCATGATCCGCCAACCGCTCGGCGTCACCGCCGCCATCACACCATTCAACTTCCCCTCCATGATTCCGCTGTGGTTCCTCCCCTACGCCATCGCCTGCGGCAACACCTTCATTCTGAAACCGTCCGAGCGCGTGCCGCTCACCGCCCGTCTCCTGGTCGACTTGCTCCACCAAACCGGCCTTCCCAAAGGAGTGGTCAACCTGATCGTTGGCGGCAAGCCCGTCGTTGACGCGCTGCTCCGTCATCCCGGCATCCGCGCCATCAGCTTCGTCGGCTCTACGCCCGTCGCCAAATATATTTATGCCGAGGGCTCGGCCCATGGCAAGCGCGTACAGTGCCAGGGCGGCGCAAAAAACTATGTGGTCGTCATGCCCGACGCCGATCTCGAGATGAGCGCGAAAATCGTCAACGATAGCGCCTTCGGCTGCGCCGGACAACGTTGTCTCGCGGTTTCCGCCGCCATCACAGTCGGCGATGCCGCTAAGCCATTCACCGACGCGATCTCCGGAATTGCCTCCAGCTTGAAGGTCGGCAACGGACTCTCCGAAGGCGTTCAAATGGGGCCGGTCATTTCTCCGGCGAGCAAAGCGCGCATCGAAGGTCTGATCGGAAAAGGCCTGAACCAGGGCGGCCGCGCCGTTCTCGATGGCCGCAACCCCAAAATCGATGGCGGCGAAAAAGGCGCTTTCCTGAAACCCACCATCCTCGCCGATCTCGCGCCCGATAACGATCTCACCACCACCGAAATCTTCGGCCCCGTCCTCGCGATGCAAACCGTCAAGGACCTCGACAGCGCCATTGAAGTTCTCTCGCGCAGCGCCTTTGGCAACCAGGCGTCGATCTTCACCGCAAGCGGCAGCAATGCCCGCAAATTCCGCTACGAAGCGCCCTGCGGCAATATCGGCGTCAACATCGGTGTCGCCGCGCCTATGGCCTACTTCCCCTTCAGCGGCTGGAAAGACAGTTTTCTAGGCGTCATGCATGGCCAAGGCCGCGACGGCGTCGAATTCTACACCGACAAAAAAGTCGTCGTCGAGCGCTGGCCCAAAGAATGGTCCCGCAAATTTTAGAGCCAAAAGCTAAAAGCCAATAGCTAAGAGCTGACTAAGAGCTCACTTCAACCCACTTCTGAGTCCGAGCGCTTTCTAACACGCGATCGAGTACTTTCAACTGCCGCAGCCCATCTTCAAACGTCGGATACTCCACCGCCGCTGCGCGATCCGCCACCCGCGCGTAAAAACGCCGGAAAATCTGCTTGAACGTATCGTCGTAGCCTTCGCTATGCCCGCCCGGCAGATCCGCAAACGGCCGCGCCTTCGGCTCGAGCAGCGCCGGGTCCTTGATCACAATCCGGTTTGCCTCGTTCCTCTCTCCGATCCACAGCTCATCCTGCCGCTCGCAATCCCACGCAATCCCCTTCTTCGTGCCGTAGATCTCTAAAACCAAGCGGTTCTTCCGTCCCGCCGAGATCTGGCTCACCGTCATCGCCCCGCGCGCGTCATTATTCATCCGGAAAATCATCGATCCGAAATCCTCTGTCTCGATCGGCACTTCCGTATACTCGTCCGGCCGCAATGTCTTACCCGCAAACGTCTCTACCGGTCCCTTCGGCTTCTTGCGCGTTTTGTAAAACGTGTTCAGATCCGCGCATACCGAGCGCAATCGCAAGCCCGTCACATGCTCCGCCAGGTCGCACCAATGCGAACCGATGTCGGCGAATGTCCGCGAAGGTCCCACTTCAATCCGCCAGTTCCAGTCCGTGTCATAGAGAAGCCAGTCCTGCGAATACGTCCCCTGTATCACTCGGACCTCGCCAATCTCCCCGGCCTCCACCATCGCCTTCATGTTCTGCACTTGCGGATACATTCGCACGTTATGGAACGTGCAGTTCGCAAGGCCCGTTTTCCGCGCCAGCGCCACCAGTTCTTCCCCTTCGGCAACCGAAGTCCCCAGCGGCTTCTCGCACACCACATTCTTACCGGCAAGCAATGCGTCCTTCGCCATCGGAAAATGCAGTTGGTTCGGCGTCAGAATGTGGACCGCGTCTATTTCCGGATCGGCCAGGAATTTTCGGTAATCGGCCTCCGCTCGTGGAATTCCCATCCGCTCCGCGAAAGCGCGCGCCCGCTCCAGGCTCGACCCGGCAGCGCCCACTACCTCAATAAATCCCAGCCGCCGCGCCGCTTCCGTATGCACCCGGCCCATGAAACCCGTCCCGAAAACTGCAATTTTAATCGTTTTCATATCTGCTCCACTTAAGGTACCGCGAGCAGCAGCAATTTGGTACGCCGTCTCGGTTTCGTCGAACTGCCGCCGTTTCAGCCTTGGTGAATGTATCCTAATGAGCTATAATTCGTGATGTCCCGTATCATTTCCGCTGATGCCGCAAGCACCGAGAGCCACAGCAGCTAGAGCCGAAGTTTATCGCAGCCAGGTCCTCGACAGGACCTTCCAAATACTGGATATTCTGGCTCACGACGGTCCCGCCCACGGGGTCACCGAACTCGCCGAAAAACTGCGCCTGCACAAGAGCACGACCCACCGTCTCATCATGGTGCTTGAGTCCAGCCGCTACGTCGAGCGCGACAACGCCACTGGCAAATACCGGCTCGGTTCGCGCATTCTCGAGCTGGGCCTCTCTGCTCTCTCTCGTCTCGATCTTTACGAAATTGCCCGGCCGCATCTGCGCAATCTGGTCGCCGAATCCGGCGAAACCGCGCACATCGGCGTCATGCGCAATGGCGAGATTATTTCGATCGTAAATGTCGAAAGCACCCAGGCCCTGCGCACGCCCAGCACAGTCGGCACCAGCCATCCGTCGCATTGCTCTTCGCTGGGCAAGGCCATTCTGGCGTTCAGCACACCCGAAGCTGTCGATTCGTTTCTGGAAGGCCGGCACTTCGAAAGCTACACCCGCAACACCATCACCACGCCGGAGGATTTTCGCAAGGAAATCGAAAGCATCCGCCGCAGCGGCTACGCCATTGACGACGAAGAACGCGAAGAAGGCCTGCGCTGTATCGGCGCTCCCGTGCGCGATAGCACCGGCGAGGTCATCGCCGCCGTCAGTATCGCTGGCCCCGTTTTTCGCATCACCCGCGACCGTACCGCCGCCCTGGCTGCCGCCGTAACCAAAACCGCCGGCCAAATCTCTCTCGCTCTAGGCTACCGAGCCCAAAACGGCCGCTCCAACGCCTGAGCTATTTACCCTACTTGAACCACTCCCTGCCGTCCTGGCTGAGCCGCGACCAAAGGGAGCGGTTTTCTGACCTTCTGCACACGCTTTCGCATTTTTTTAGACGAAGTCTCAAATTCGCTCCCTGAGCCTTGTATACTGTGTGGAGCCGCCGCTTTTCACCCGCGGCTTGCACCCTATGTCCCTGTTCTCTGTAGAGAAGACAGTTACCCTTGCGGCCGCCAAACAAGCCGCGGAAGCAGCCGAAAAGTTCGCCGCCGCCAATAATTGGAAGATGGCCATCGCCGTCGTGGACGTCGGAGCGAACCTTCTATACCTCGCACGCATGGACGGCGCCCTGATCGGCAGTGTCTCCGTCGCCGAGCGAAAGGCGCGCACTGCTGTCCAATTCAAATGTCCGAGCAAAGACCTTCAGGACGGCCTCGCAGCCGGCGCCACCAGTCTTCTGAGCCTCGACATCCTCCCCTTTGAAGGCGGAATTCCGATCATGGTGGATGGCGCGATCGCAGGCGCCATCGGTGCCAGCGGCGTTGGTCCCGAGCAGGATGGACAGGCAGCACAGGCCGGTATCGACGCCTTGAGGAGCGCCTCGAAATAATGCAGCTCGGCTTCGTCAGCGCCATTGTGCCCGACCTCGCCTTCGATGAAGTGCTCCGTTTCGCTAGCGCCACCGGCTACGAATGCGTAGAAGTCATGTGCTGGCCCAAAGGCGCCGCCGACCGCCGCTACGCCGGCGTCACCCACATCGATGTCAATGCGCTCGATGACTCCGCCGTCTCCCGTATTCAGGATCAACTGGCTGCTGCCGGCGTCGCCATCAGCGGGTTAGGATTCTATCCCAACCTGCTGATACCCGATGAGCAGGAATCCAAAGCCGGCATCGCTCATCTCAAGCGTGTCATTCAAGGCGCGAAGAAGTTGAACGTTTCCGTAGTCGGCACGTTCATCGGACGCGATTGGACGCGTTCAATCGAGGACAATTGGCCCAGTTTCCGCGCCATCTGGCCGGATCTCATCCGCTTCGCCGAAGATCACGGTATCCGCATCGCCATTGAGAATTGCCCGATGCTGTTCACGCGCGATGAATGGCCGGGCGGCAAAAATCTCGCGTCCAGCCCCGCCCTCTGGCGGCGCATGTTCGAAGAAATTCCCAGCCCCAGCTTCGGCCTCAACTACGATCCATCTCACCTCGTTTGGCAGCAGATGGATTACGTCCGGCCGCTGCGCGAGTTCAAATCCAGAATTTTCCGCGTCCATTTGAAGGACGCCCGGGTGGATCGCGATCGTCTCGATGAAGTCGGCATTCTCGCGCACCCGCTCGAATATCATTCCCCCAAACTTCCCGGGCTCGGCGATGTCGATTGGGGCCATTTTCTTTCGGTGTTGGGCGACACGGGCTACGACGGCCCCATCTGCGTGGAAGTGGAAGATCGCGCGTACGAAGCCAATTTAGACGCGCGCAAAAGGGCTCTCATCCAGAGCCACAACTATATCCGGCAATTCGTTACAGGAGGAAAGTAAACATGGAACGGCGGCGAATCGGTTCTCTTGAGGTTTCGGTGGTCGGGCTCGGCTGCAATAATTTCGGCTGGCGCATCGATAAACAAGCTACAAAAGCGGTCATCGACGCCGCGCTCGACGGCGGCATTAATTTCCTGGATACCGCCGACATGTACGACACCGGCAAGAGCGAAGAGTTTATGGGCGAAGCTCTGCGCGGCCGCCGCAATCAAGTGGTGCTCGCCACGAAATTCGGCTTCAGCATGGGCGAGGGCAAATCCGGAGCCAAGCCCGCCTATGTCCGCGAGGCGCTCGATGCCAGTCTGCGCCGCCTTGGCGTGGACTACATCGACCTGTATCAGATCCACACGCCCGACCCAACCACTCCCATCGCCGACACGCTAGGCGCGCTGAACGATCTCAAGAAGGCGGGCAAAATCCGCGAAATCGGCTGCTCCAATTTCTCCGCCGAGCAGCTCCGCGAAACAAAAGGCGGATTTGCCAGTGTGCAAAACGAGTACAGCCTCTTCCACCGCGCTCCGGAAGCCGATGTTCTGCCGGAATGCAGAAAATCGGGCATCGCGTTCATCCCGTACTTTCCGCTCGCCAACGGCCTGCTCACCGGCAAGTACCGCAAAGGCCAACCGCTTCCCGAAAACAGCCGCGGCAAAGACGCCTTCGGCCCAAGCGTGTTCACCGACCGCAATCTGGATGTGGTCGAATCGCTGCTCCGCTTTGCTGCGCTACACGGCCATTCCCTGCTGGAACTCGCAATCTCCTGGCTCGCCGCGCAAGATCCGGTAGCATCCGTAATCGCCGGCGCGAAAACCCCCGAGCAAGCCAACATGAACGCCGGAGCCGCCACCTGGCGCCTCACCAAAGCCGAGCTGGCCGAAGTAGACGAAATCGTCCTCCAAGCCGCCTAACCCTGGCCTGGACATTTTGTAGATCGGGAGTACTTGTTTATTGGTGGGGCAGACCCTTGGTCTGCGGCGGCGTCTCACGCCGCCCTACACTGGACCAGACATATTGTTCGGGTGTCCCCGCCAAGCCGGCTGTGACTGGGTTGTTTTCGATGTAGCGTTGGATGCGCTGGAATTCCTCACTACTGCGAACTAAATGGTCGTAGCTCTCGTCTTGCCAAAACGGTTTGCCGGTTCGGGAGAGGAGCAGGTTGGCCCGCTTGGCGGTGGCAGCCTTCAAAGATCCGAGAAACTTGGAGACGCTCACCCAAGGCGTGACGAGCAAATGCAGGTGATTGGGCATGATCACCCACGAGTGCAACTTATAGTGTTTTACCTGTGAGCCATAGAGAAGAGAGTCCAGAACCAACTCGGCGATCGCAGGCTTGCCAAGAAAGGTGGGGCCGCAGCGGGCTTGATCGAGGAGGCGGTCCATAGTGTGGAAGGCCTGACCGGTCGTCAGATCGGAAGCCGGAAAGGGACGGGATGCAGGAAGACTATCTCGCAGGCGGAAAGTCACGAACAGGGGCTGCCCGATTACTGCCAGATGCGGCAATCGTCGTCTTTTAACTACCACGATTAGTAGTGTGGCAGGGCATTCCAGATTCTCTAAAGGCGGCCTACGAGGCCGCTGCAGGCCATGGGCCTGCCCCACTTATGTCCAAACTCCATTGGCATTCCGCGCTTTTTGCGGAATCCGACGCGACAAACGTCAACGTCTCAGGTATCAGACAGTACT
>JAICIH010000311.1 GCA_025924475.1 Bryobacteraceae bacterium | reverse complement strand
GTTCGAAATCATGGCTTGCTTTGCATTGCTCAGCACGGTCGAACCGTTCAAATAAATGCCCTGCGTCAGCGAGTTCTCGTCCGTCCAGCTATAGCGGCCGAACCAACTGGATTTCTCGCTTTCTATCCAATCGATACGCTGGGTGAACTGATCTTTATTGATTGGGCTCTGGTTGACCTTTTGATAGTTATTGTTCAGCCGCGACGTCACCAGATTCGGCACGGGCATGAACTCCAGAAGTTTCAGGGAAACTGGGTTGAATTTACTGAGCGAAATGACGTTTCCCGGAAACGGCGAGCCGGTCTGCACACCATTGATCAGCGTTTTGCTTGCCGGGTCATACAGCGTATTTGCAGGCAGCAAGGAAGAAAAGTCGCCCGCCCGCATGGCCGGTGTCGCCACCGTATAAAGCGTGTTCGCCGATTGCCGCACGCGAAATCCCTCATAATTCGACATGAAGAAAAGCCTGTCGCGGCCGTTGAATATCTTCGGTATCCAGACCGGGCCTCCGAGCGTAAATCCGAATTGATTCCATTTGAATGGATTCTTCGCGGGCGAAGTTCCGACGAAATCGTATTGCTTTGCGTCCAGCTTATCGTTGCGGAGAAACTCGAACAACGCTCCATGAAAATTGTTCGTGCCCGGCTTAGTCGAAACGTTGATTTGGCTCGATTGACGTCCGAACTCGGCCGGGTAGACGCCCGTTTGTACCTTGAATTCCTGGATGGCGTCGATCGAAGGCAGAAAGATGTAGAGGTTGAAATTCACATCCGTGTTGCTGATGCCATCGAGGGTGTAGTAGTTGGCTGTGCCGCGCTGTCCCATGACGGAAAAATTCTCTGTTGCCCGGCTGCCGCCCTGCCGTGCTACCGCCTGTCCGGGCGAGCCGAAGCCGCTGGTCACATTAGGACTGAGTGAGATAAGCTGCAGGAAATCGCGGCCGTTCAGCGGTAGCTCTACTACGCGCTTGTTTTCGATCACGGTGCCGACGGTTGCCTCATCCGTAGTCAGCATCTGTGCCGCTGCATTGACTTCGATAGTCTGGTTTACGTCGCCAGGCCGTAACGTAAAATCAATGCGAGCCGTTTGCTGCACTTGCAGTTCGATGTTGGCGCGCGTGACCGGCTGAAATCCCTTGAACTCTGCGCGCACCGAATAGTTGCCTGGAATCAGGCCAGGAACACTATATAGGCCCGAATTGTTCGAGATCGCCGATCGAACGGCATTTGTCTGAACATTGGTGATGGTCAGCGTCGCCCCAACGATGGCCGATCCGGAGGAGTCCGTGACCTCGCCTGAAATCTCGCCCTGTGTTTGGCCCCATACTGCCGCGCCAAACAGGAACACGCAAAACAGCTTCGAGCGAACCCACATGCCTCACCTCACAATCGAGAATAAGTGTGAATATTACTTCACGAATCGGCGAGGAATGCAAGCCTCTTTTCGATACCGATAGCCGCTAATCCAGCAAGTCGTCAAATTGCAAACTCTCAAATGCGGCAACGCGTTTGAAAACTGCGTCGTTCGTAATAAATCCACTGACTGCAGCATGGGCGCATGTGGAAGCCTGGATGGCATCCGGCGTCCTCAAATTGTATTCGGCTCGAAATCTTGCTGCAAGATCGGCAATCTCCAGGTCCGGTGCAATCCAAATCAGGTTTGGGTAAGTAGTCAACAGGCCATAGTATTGATTGACTCGCCCGGAGTCCGTAAGCCGATAGGGCTGGACAAGTAGCTCCAGCATTGTGACAGTCGATGCAATTGCAGTATGGTCCTCTTTTGCGATCGCCTCGAATACGGCGTGAGCAAGCGGGGAATAGCGCGGATTGTCTTCCAATTCGTAGATGAAGATGCTTGTGTCAATTCCGATCCGGCGATGCCGCTTCAGAAAGGCAATAAGCTTGTTCAATCCCAACTTTCGCGCTCTTTTTGGACGTGTTTTCGCGTATAAATTCCGCGGCCGATTCCTCGAATTGCGGCGGGGTAACTGGGCGGGATCGGCAACAGGATCACCGTGGAGTTGCGCACCACGATCGAAATTCGATCGCCTGCACGAATCCCTAACGCCTCGCGAGCCTCGCGCGGAATGACAATTTGATTCTTCGATGAAAGCGTCACCTCGGCCATCGCTTTACATTTTAGCAAATTGTAAAGCACTCAAAGGGTTGACACCAATCCGGCCAACAGCGCGACCCGGTCCGTAATTCGGTTTACGAGCACACTCTCATTCGCCGCATGTGCGCCTTCCCCCACAGCGCCTAGCCCATCCAACGTCGGCACTCCCAAGGCGGCAGTGAAATTCCCATCCGAACCGCCGCCTGTCGCCGACTCTTCAAGCTCGATTCCTACCTCTGCCGCAATCTCTCGCGCCTTTACGAATAAGGTGCCGATCTGAGACGTGCGTTCCATTGGGGGCCGATTCAATCCGCCTTCCACGCGAATCGTGCAACGCGAATCCACGGGGCGCAGAGCCCGGACTTTTCGATCCAGCTCTTCCGCATCAGCTAGTCGTGTCACGCGCACGTCGATCTCCACGCGCGTCTCGGCAGCCACTACATTGCTTCGCGTTCCTCCCTGAATGATTCCCGGATTCACAGTAGTCCCGCGCGCCAAGTCCGTGAAACCTGCGATTTCAACTACCTGCCGCGCTGCTTCCACGATGGCGCTTGCGCCGCTCTCAAAATCTACGCCCGCGTGCGCCGCACGGCCCTCCACAGTCACGGTGTAATGCCCTATCCCTTTGCGTGCGGTTTTCAATTTTCCGGAGAGCCCTGTGCCCGGCTCCAACACCAGTACGCAATCGCTGCGCCGCGCTTCCGCTTCGGTCAAAGCGCGTGAGCTGGGACTGCCCACTTCCTCATCTGAGACCACCAGCAGTACGATTCGCCGCTTCACGTCGATTCCTAAGTCCCGCAGTGCGCGCAGCGCGAACAGGCAAAACGCAAGGCCGGCCTTCATGTCCAGAACGCCAGGCCCCCACAAGCGTCCGTCCGCCTGTCGGAACGGCATGGTCTCCAGAGTCCCCAGCGGCCACACCGTATCGGCGTGTCCCAATATCAGAATTTGTCCTTCGCCCGATTCGTACGATGGGGCAAATTCAAGCCGCAAATGCCGGCCGAATGCGCCGCCTGCAAAGAATTCCGCGGCAGCCAATTCCCGGGCTTCCTGCGCTAGCAGCGCCGTGAATCGGTCTACCGCTTCCGGCCTGTCGCTAGGCGATTCGCAGGCCACCAGACGCTCCACCAGCGCAACGATTTCTGCTTGTTTTTGAGTCGCATAGCGAAGAAAATCCGTCACCGGTTGTTATAATACCCATTCCCATGACAGCGCTCGATGTACAAGAAATTTCGCAGCTGTTGCCGCATCGCTATCCCATGCTCATGGTCGATCGCATCGTCGAAATTTCGAGCGATTCGATCGTCGGCCTGAAGAACGTTACGGTCAATGAGCCGCACTTTACCGGACATTTTCCCGGATTCCCGGTCATGCCCGGTGTGCTGATCATCGAAGCCATGGCACAAGTGGCCGGCATACTGGTCGGCAAACTCGCGCCGCACACGCGCGGCAAAATCATGTTTTTAGCCTCTGTCGAGGAAGCCAAGTTCCGCAGACCCGTTGTTCCGGGCGACCAGCTACGCATCGAGATGAAGATGCTTCGGCTCAAACATACAGTCGCGAAAATGCAAGGTCTCGCCACCGTCGATGGCCAGGTTGCCGCAGAAGCCACGCTTATGTGCAAGTTGACAGACCGCGCGGCGGAGTAGATTTGGCGACGATTCATCCCACAGCTATCATTCATCCGCAAGCCGTAGTCGCCGCCGACGCCGAAATAGGCCCTTACTGCATCGTGGGCGACGGTGTTTCGATCGGCGCGCGCACGCGCCTGATCGCACATGTCTTCCTGGAAGGGCGGCTTTCCATCGGCAGCGACAACATCTTTTATCCTTACTGTTCGTGCGGCGTGGCGCCGCAAGACAAGAAATACCGCGGTGAAGCGTCGGAAACCCACATCGGCAACGGCAACACCATCCGCGAGTTCGTTACGATTCATCGCGGCACCGAAGGAGGCGGCTTAGTCACTTCCGTCGGCGACGGCAATCTGCTCATGGCCTATGTGCATATCGCCCACGACGTCATTATTCACAACCACACCATACTCGCCAACGGCGTCACGTTCGCCGGCCACGTTATTGTCGAGGACTACGCCAATATTGGAGGATTGAGCGCCATCCACCAGTTCTGCCGCATCGGCCGTCACTCCTTGATTGGAAGCCGTAGTGTAATCAAGCAAAACGTGCTGCCTTACTCCGTCACCGCAACCGATCACAAATCGGAAGTCTACGGCGCGAACCGCATCGGCCTCGAGCGCAGTGGCTATTCGGCGGAAGCAATCGAACCGCTGCAAAACACGTTCCGGCTGCTCTCGAATTCGGGCCTGAATACCACGCAGGCTCTGGCACGCATCGAAAAGGAAATTCCGCAAACCGCCGAGGTGAAGGAGTTGTTGGCGTTTCTCCGCGCCTCCGACCGCGGCTTTGTGAAATAGGGGTTCAGTGCGTTACGGACTCATCGCGGGCAACGGCCGCTTTCCTCTGCTCGCTCTCGAAACCGCGCGCCGCGAAGGTCACGAAGTCGTGGTAGTAGCTATTGAAAACGAAGCTGCTCCCGAACTCGAGCAATACGCCTCCGCGTTTCACTGGATCAATATCGGCCAGCTCGCGAAACTAATCGCCATCTTTCAACGCGAGAAGGTGTCGGAAGTGATGATGACCGGCCAGGTCCGCCACACCAGCCTTTTTTCCGGCATCACACCCGATTGGCGTTTGGTCAAGCTGCTGGCCTCGCTCAAGGAAAAAAACACTGCAGCGCTGATCGGCGGCATTCAGCAGGCGATGCGTGAAGAAGGCATCGAGCTCGTCGATTCCACGCGGCTGCTGAAGCCGCTGCTTGCACCGGAAGGCGTGCTTACGCGCCGCAAGCCTGACAAAGAAGAAGAAGCCGATATCCGCTATGGCCGCCGCCTCGCCACCACGCTCGCTTCCGCCGACATCGGCCAAAGCGTCGTGATCAGTGAAAAAGCCTGTGTCGCCGCCGAAGCCATGGAAGGAACCGACGCGATGCTGCGCCGGGCTGCATCGCTCGTCTCCGGCAAGCCGCTGCGCCTCGTCAAAGCCTCGCATGGGCGCGCGCATCTGCTGTTCGATGTTCCGGTCGCCGGCTTAACCACCATCAATACTATGCTCGAAACCCGCACTACTGCGCTCGCGGTGGACGCCGGCCGCACACTCCTGCTCGACAAAGAGGAAATGATCGAACGCGCCAATCGCGCGGACATATCGATCGTCGCCTATGCCCCTCTGGAGCTTAAAAATTCATGAACCAGCTTCGTGTTGCGGTGATCGGAGCCGGCTCCTTTGGCCGGCATCACGTTCGCGTAATCAAAGAAATGCCCGATGTCGAGCTAACAGCAATTGTCGATCCCAACATAGAGGGTGCGCATAAAAATATCGAGGACGTCATCGGCCGGATCGATGCTGCTATCGTCGCGACTCCCACCGTTACCCACGAATCGATCGCCACACAGCTGCTCGAATCGGGCATTGACGTCCTGGTCGAAAAACCGGTTGCCCAGACTTCCGAAGGCGCCGAACGCCTCGCCCGCCTCGCTCAGAAAAACGGACGCATTCTGCAAGCCGGCCATCTCGAGCGGTTTAATCCGGCCGTTACCGCTCTTGAAAAAGCGCTCACCATACCGCTGTTCTTCGAAGTTCACCGCCTCAGCGTATTCACGCCGCGCAGCCTGGATATCGATGTGGTCCTCGATCTGATGATCCACGACCTCGATATCGTTCTCAGCTTCGTCGGCGCAATGCCCGAAGAAATCCGCGCTGCCGGCATCTCTGTCCTGTCTTCCAAAGTTGATATCGCCAACGTACGCCTTGCCTTCGCCAGCGGATGCATCGCCAACCTCACCGCCAGCCGCATTTCGGCGGACCAGGTCCGTAAGCTGCGCCTGTTCCAGCCCGGTGAATACGTATCGCTCGATTACCACCGCCAGGACGCCGTCCGCCTGGCCATTCGCAAAAACGAAGCCAAAATTGGCTTCGAATCGTTGGCGGTATGTCCAGCCGAGCCGCTGGCGCTCGAACTGGCCGCCTTTTTCGGCTGTGTCCGCGACCGCGGCGCCCCGCGTGTGGATGCTTTCCAGGCCGCCAAGGCGCTTCGCGTGGCCGAGTCGATTCTTGCTAAAATCAAGGTACACGCTGACTTAGTCTCGAACACGATCCGCTCGCAGAGCAACTTTCCAGGGGGCTGAAGCGTCGTTACATCGTCTCCGCGGTATGGCTCTCGTTCTTCCTGATACGTCTGGTCCGCGCGTTTTGCCGCCTTCCGAGTATCCGCTCAATCTGCTGCTGGACTGGCAATTCACTCGCCGTTCGCGCGCCGGCTGGACGAAGGTTTTGGCTGTCTCGCTGGGCGTCCATGCGCTATTTTTTCTCGCGGCGGTGCAATTGCCCAGCGTGGCTACGACTTCCGCCCCGCCGCCCCGCGTGATTGTCCACCATATCCCGCTCTATCTTCCGCCGGATGTGCTCACGCAAAAAGCCCCAAACCGCGCCAAACTTTCGAAGGAAATCGATCTTGCCTCGCTATTAGCCGAGCGGTTGCCGCAACGCCGATCCCGCTCTTCTCCCGCGCCTTCCAGCAAGCGATTTGAGTTGCCCAAAGTGGCGGCGGTGCAGAAACCCGCCAAAGCGCCGCAGATTCTTGCGGAGGCGCCGAACGTCGCACTGAATCAAACGCCTGGGCCGATGCCGGCCGGAGCGGTGAACGGCTTGCCCTCGTTGGCTCCTCCGCTCACGACTGCCGGACCTTTTCAAAATATCGGTGAGGATACTCCGCCGCCTGCACATCCGAAACTCCCTCCGCCGCGAGCTACCGTGCAAGCCGCAATCAGCGATTTGACCGGCCGTAGTGCTTCGGATCAGATGGTCATCACGGACGACTCGCCGACCGAACTGCAGCCCGGCGCATCGCGCATACCGGGCCAACTTGGAGCCCAACATTCTGCCGT
>JAICIH010000310.1 GCA_025924475.1 Bryobacteraceae bacterium | reverse complement strand
GCGATATTTTCCTGTGTACGGCCCACGGGTCAATTCCGGCGGACGTACCAGGGTCCAATCGAGTGCGCTTTCTTCAAAGATTTGTTCCATGGCGGATGCATCGGCCACGACGCCGGAAAAGAACAACCGGCCCAATAGATATACCGGCGGAAAGATGGAGTCTTTGAACAGGAACGCCACTGACTCCACGACGACGCGCTGGACGCCGGCATGCAGCATCCCCTGCGTCAACGCGCCGGCGAATTGCTGGAGAAGGTGCGCATCCGCTTTCGACACCGGCAGGCGAGGACCGAATCCCGAGATCACCGCATCGTGACCTCTAATAACCTGCTCTAGCTCGCGGCTATTGAGCAGATCTCCCTGCCGAATTGCGATGCGATCGCGAAACGGCGCGAGTGGCACGGGCGAGCGGACAAATGCGGTTACGGAATGACCGTGTTCGACGGATTGCCGGACAATCTCCAGCCCGGTGCGGCCGGTGGCGCCCAATATAAGCAGCTTCATGCTGCCGGCGGCGTTCGAACGCTCATGGATATAGTCTCTCATATTGGATATAGATGTCTATAATCAATAAAGGCTGCTACAATCTCGCGAGGTGGCCCAGAAAAAAAAGCGGCGTCCGTACAAATCGGCGGTCCGGGAGCGCCAGGCAGGCGATACGCGCCGGCGCATCGTAGAAGCCGCCCGGCATCTTCTACAAAGCGAAGGCTACGCCGGCATGGCTATCGAGGCGATTGCGCGGCGGGCGGAGGTGTCGGCCCAAAGCGTGTATGCCGTCTTCAAGTCGAAGACCGGAATTCTTAGCGAGCTTCTCGACCAGTCGATGTTTGGCCCCGACTACGAGGACGCAGTGCACCAGGCGCTCAGCGCGACGGACCCGGAGACTCGTTTGCGGCTGGCGGCGCGCATCGCCAGGCAAATTCACGATGCGCAAAGTGCAGTGTTCGATCTGTTGCGGGGGGCCGGCGTGGTGGCGCCTGAACTGGCAAAACTCGAACAACAACGGGAATGCGTACGCTATGAGCGGCAGGAACGAATGATCATTTCGCTGCGCGATGCAAAAAGGCTGCGGCCGGAGCTGGATTACGGGACGGCGCGGGATATTCTCTGGATGTTTACGGCGCGCGATGTGTACCGGATGCTCGTGCGCGAGCGTGGGTGGACGTCTCAGAAGTATCAGGAGTGGCTGGCCGATAGTTTGGTGAGTGCGTTGTTGACACCTGGAACGGGCCGGTTGCCAACCGGCCGCAGGCTGCCAGCCTGCCCCACAAAAAAGTAATAACCTAGTAACTCCAATTATGTTTTCTGACCAACCGGATCGCCGCCAGTTTGCCAAACTTACGCTTGGCGCAACTCTTTTACCGTCGCAATCGACGCACTTGTTCGCCAAGGTGCATCCCAACGCGCCGGGAATCAAATTGTGCGCGCAATCGCCAGCGAACCCGACGGACGAGCAGCTTCTTTTCTTAAAGCAGATTGACGCCGAGTATGTGAGCGTGGCCTCTACGCCGGATCTGCGGACTGCCGATGGATTTCTGCAGATCAAGCGGCGCTACGCCGATGCGGGTATTACGGTTTGGAATATCGGCAACACCAGCGTGCACAACATGCCGGAGGTGACGCTGAACCTTCCCGGCCGCGACCAGAAAATTGAAGAATACAAGCAGTATTTGCGCAACCTGGGCCAGGCGGGCATTACTTACACGACCTACGCGCACATGGGCAATGGAATTTGGAGCAGCGGCCGCGCCACCATTCGCGGCGCATCGGGACGCGAGTTCGATTTGGCGAGCCCGGACAAAGTGGGTATTTGGGACGGAAAGACGTTTCGTGAACCGCTATCGCACGGCCGCGAATTCTCGAAAGATGAGATTTGGGAGAACTACACGTACTTCATCCGGCAGGTTGCGCCGGTCGCGGAGGAAGCGGGGGTGCGCATCGGCATTCATCCGGACGATCCGCCGGTTCCCGTGCTGGCGGGAGTGCCGCGCTGCATCTTCGGCAACTTTGAAGGCTACAAGCGCGCGATGGAAATCGCGAATAGTCCGAACGTGGGGATTTGCCTATGTTGCGGAACGTGGCTCGAAGGAGGCCGCGCGCTCACACAGAAAGATCCCGAAGAGATGATCCGCTATTTCGGACGAGACAAGATCTGGAAAATTCATTTCCGGAACGTGAGCGCGCCGCTGCCGCATTTCGTCGAGACGTTCATGGATAACGGCTACTACGACATGTACAAGATCATGAAGGCGCTGCACGATGTTCGTTTTGACGGCATCGTGATTCTCGACCACACGCCGCGGCTGACCGGAGGACATTATTCGGAGCACAGCTACGGCTTTGCTTATATGAAGGCGCTGAAGAATCGCGCCGTGGCCGAAGGCTGACGCATTCGTTAGAAGGTCACGCGAAGCACGGTTTGCAGAACGCGGGCATAGCCGAAGGCGCCCGGATTAGGCTGCGTCGGGGAGCCAAAGCCTGTCAAGTTCGGCGTGCCGTTGGCATTCCGGCCCAGTGCATTTGAGGCAATCGAAGGCAAGCCGGTGATGCCGCCGTTGGCATTGGGGTAGGAGTTGAAATTCAGCGTGTAATTGTAGCCGGTGAAGATGGTGTGATTGAACACGTTGAATGCGTCGAGGCGAAGTTGGAAGCGCACGCGTTCTTTCACGGCAAACACTTTCTGGAGCGACATGTCGAAGTTCACGCCGCCGGGACCGTATACGTAGTTGATGCCGGACTCGAGGCCGAGGCTGCCGGGCGAGGGCGCGAAAAAGCAGTTAGGATTTAGGCGATTGAACGGATCGTCCGAGTGCGTCAGCGGGTCGCAGCCCTTTACGACGCCGATGCGAGCGCCTTCGCTGTTGGAACCGGTCAAAACCTGATTGAGCGTTCCGCCAGAGAGACCCGCTATGGCAAATTGCGGCGTGAAGGGCGTGCCGGTATTCGCCTGAGTAACGCCGGAGAGTTGCCAGCCATCCGTAAACAGGCGAGTAAAAGCGTTTCCGTAGTGGAATCGCGGCGTGTTGTACACATAGTTAATCGCGAGCACATGCCGGCGATCAAAGCTGGAGGGGCCATAGTTGGCCAGCCGGTTGTATTGATCGGGACGGACAAACGCGTTATCGTTCGTCAGGTTGGGCGGCTGCCCCTGGCCGCTGAGCGAAGTCGCAAGCAGCTTGCTGTAGGTGTACGCCAGACCGAAGAATAAGCCGCTGGCAGCGCGCCGCTGCACCTGCACTTGCAGCGCGTTGTAGTTCGATGTGGCCTGGCTCTCGTAGAGATTGATATTGCCGTATCCGATATAGGGCCGCAGGAAATTCGCATCGAGACAATTGCTGCCGAGAATGCCGTTAGGGCTTTGTGCCACTCGCTGCGGGTCCTGATTTTGCGGCAGGTAGCATTGTCCGAACGCGTTGTAGTTCAGGTTGCGGTTGTCCTGCTGATGCCGCGATAGAGAGCCCACGTAGCCGGTGTCGAGCATCATATGCCAGGGCAACCGCGTCTGTATGCTGAATTGATATTGGTACGTGGTGGGGATCATGCCGGTGGGGTCGGCAGCAACCAACTGCGGCGGACCGAGCAGGACATTCTTCGGGTCGATGGAACTCACCAGGTTCTGATTCAGCGTCGGAGTAATCGCTTCCGGAGGATTGGTCACCGAATCGAAAATGCGATTGCCTTGAATACGGTCGTAGTAAATGCCGGCGCCCGTGCGAATGACGAATCTCTGATCACCCAACGGATCCCAGGCGATGCCGAAACGCGGACCCCATTGCGGGCCGCGGCTTTTGAACAGATATTTGCTCACGCAAGTTGCCGCCTGGCAAATTGCCTGGAAGGGGACGCCGGTATTAGGAATTTCGAGGCCGATATCAAAGGATGGGAGATAGGTATTCGTGACCGGATCGTAAGCCACTCGGGTTTGGGTTGTGCCGGGTTGAATGGCCGGTAGATACAGGCGCGGCGCATTTCCCGCGCTCCACAAATTAGGGAGGAACGTGGAAGCCTGCAGAGAAGAATCGTACTGCGGCTGATACCAGGCGACGCGCAGGCCGTAATCGAGGGTCAGACGCGGCGTCACTTTCCAGGTGTCCTGAACAAAGCCTTCGATGTTCGAATAACGGTATTGCCCGTTGATATAGGCGCTTGCCTGCTGGAAGGTGTTGTATACGCCTAGCAGCGCGTTCGAATATCCGAAGCCGGTGTCGAAGGGATTGGCCGAATTGGCGCCGAAATTGTAGCTGCCGTTCGCGTTGGCGAAAGACGTTTGATCTTTGCGGCTGCGCTGCGCATAGACACCGGTTTTGATAGTGTGGCTGCCCCAGACTTTGGTCAGGTTGTCGCTGAAATCGATGGTGGTGTTGTAGTTGACGAAGGGTGCGTTGCCGGTGCCGAGATTCGGACTCGCGGTGATGTTCGTTCCATTGAAGGTAACGGCCGGGATGTAGTCCTCCTGGTTCGCGCTCGGATAAAGCAGCGGCAAATTGATTCCGGAAGTCGTGCGGCGTAGGACGGAACCCGCTTCGTCGATCAGAATCGAGTTGTGTGTGTAGCCCCAATTGGCTTCGTTGGTCATGGTCGGATTGATGATCCAGGTCACGCCCGAAGCGACGCTCCTGCCGGGAACGGGATTCGAGATTTGGGTAATCGGGACTTGGATGCCAAGCACAAACGAGCCGTATGGCTGGACTGTTGGCTGCACGTTGTTGACGTAGTGCCCGAAGACGCGCACGTTGTTGGTGATGTTGTAATCGAGGCGCAGCAGGTCCTCCCGGCGCGGGATTTTACCGGGAAACTGAGAAGAGTAATTGAAATTCTGCGTTTGCGGCGTATTGGGAAGCGGATAGAGATTCAGCAGCGCCTGGCCGGGCGCGTAGATTTTGCTCGCCGGAACGATTTTGCCGGGATATGGCTGATGTGTGATGGGATCGTCAATCTCCTTGATCGGATTCCGGTTGTTATCGATGCTGTGCGAAAAATCTCCCTGACGCTCGGCCGCGGTGGGGACCAGAAAATTTCTCGGCGAATTTGGCGATAGCTGGTTTTGCCATTCTTCGCTCCAGAAAAAGAACGCCTTGTTTCTGGCGCGCTCAAACAGTTTGGGAATGAAGATAGGGCCGCCGATGGTGTAGCCAGGATCGTTATAGCGGAACAGCGGGCGCTGCGTTCCCTGGGCGTTGTTCAAGAATGTATTGGCATTCAGACTTTCGTTGCGGTGATACCAGTAGCCGCTGCCATGGAAGTCACTGCTGCCACTCTTGGTAACGACCGAAATCTGCGCGCCAACGCTGCGTCCATACTCGGCCTGATAGCTGCCGGTCAAAATTTTGAATTCGGCGATGGAATCGAGACTTACGCTCACATTCATCCCACCGTTATTCCCGGTATCGACGTTGCCGATGCCATTCAGCGTGAGCTGATTCTGCGAGGGCCGCGCGCCGTTCACCGCGAATTGATTGGCGCCGGTACCGGAATTTCCGACTGCGTAATTCGCATTAGGCGAAAAAGCGACGCCGGGAACGAGTTTGGCCATGTCGAGCGGATTGCGGCCATTTACTTCGATGTTTTCAATCTGTTTGCCGGTGATCGTGGCCGAGCGCTCCACGCTTTCGGTCTGCAGCAGCGCGGCTTGCGCCGAAACTTCGATGGATTCGGTTATAGCGCCGACTTCAAGCGCGATATCGCCGAGCGCCAGCTTGGTATTTGCGTCGAGCGCGATGCCCGGCCGCGAGAGCTTCTTGAAGCCCGCGGCCTCGACGGCAACCGTGTAGTTGCCGGGCAGCAAACCAGGAATGGAAAAGATGCCTTCTCCGCTGGTCTTTTGTGAAGTCGCTATGTTCTTCGCCGCGTCGGTGACCGTGACGGTGGCGTTCGCTACTACCGCGCCTTGCTGATCGACTACACGACCCGTGATGGATCCGGTAATATTCTGCGCATACGCGATAAGGCCAGTACACAGCAGGCCCAAAGCCGCAATCGACACACTCCGCATAGAGTAGCTCCTTTCGACACAGAAAACGCCACGCACGGGCGGCCTTATTGGCCCGCGCCGGCAGGCTGCGAAACCGCATTAAGTTCGACAGCGAAACTAATTGATCTTTTGTACACGACAAAAGCAGTTGCCGTCAAGCTTTTCATTGCGGAAGGTGCAATTTATTTTGTACTAGGCCGGTAAATTAGCAGGGATAGTTCGACAGGAGAACTATTCAGTGAGAGCTTTCGGCTTCCAACCGTCGATACACCTCTTCGGCATGCCCGTACGCGGCGCGTGCGGCGGCCTGTTGATCGGCCGCAATATGCGGCGCCTTCTGTGTCCAGCACTGATGGACGGCGTTAAGGCACCAGTGAGCACTTTGGCGTGAAGCGCGAATCGGTTTTTTATCCACGATCACGAAGATCGGATTCGTGTGGGCGGCCGGAAGAATGCGTGCCGCAACCCAGCTACTTTCGGCGATCGGCACATCGAAGGCTACGTCGCGCACGGAGCCGTCGGCGACGACTTGCTTGCGCGCGACCACCTTGCCGTTCACGACAAGCTCCACCGGAACTTCGCGGGTATCGCCGATGCGTGCGCGTTCGACCGACCAATACGGCTTTTTGTCGTAAGGCAATGCTTGCAGGTCGGGATGGGGATTCTGGTCGAGCATTGCCGCTACACGAACGGTGGCGTGGACGGTGGAAGGAGAGGCTAAATCCAGCTCGCTCCCTTTTTTTCCGAGCTCCACATCCCCGACGCGGAAATCCATGAGGTGAGCGCGGCCATCGGACACATAGCTGCGGCCGCCTGTCAGGCCATTGAGCCAGCCGGCGTAACTGATCGGCGATTGCAGGCTGACGTAGCTGCGGCCGCTGCCCACACGCTCATCGGTAATGCATGGAAAATCCGTCTCGCCCGCAATTCGCGTCCGAAAACCGACATTCAAGGTGTGATACCAGATGCTCAATTCCCACACAAACGGCGTGTCGCCCGCGGAAATGAAATCGACGGTGTCGGGGTACGTCACATCGACGATATATTCGTTCGCGCCGATGCCATCGAAACCCGGCATTTCATAACTTGGCAGATTGCGGTCGGACACCTGCAATCCCCAGCCGGAGTGCGCAAAGCCTGTAATCGCGCCCTGCTTTTT
>JAICIH010000309.1 GCA_025924475.1 Bryobacteraceae bacterium | reverse complement strand
TGTGGATCGATCCACAGCCGGAAGCCCTGAAAGGTGAGGATATCGTTGCGACTCTCAATGGTCAGCCTGCCGCCATCTCTCAAATGCTCGGCCCTTCGAGCGATCTCGTCATTCTCCTGGTTCTCGACGTGACGGGAGACATCAGTCTTATCGACATGGCAAAGCGGGCTTTGATCGCGGAGGTGAAGGAGCTGCCCAAGAACGCGTGGGTGGGCCTGCTGCGCGCGCAGGATGGTCTCAGAGTGATCGTAGATCCTACTCCCGACCGCAAGACGATCGCGGATGCTATTCTGGCGCTTCCAGCGACCGGAAAAGCAGGCCTGATCGACACTCTGGTCTCTGTTGCCGGTATTGCCGACGGGATTGAGCGCAAGTCGCATGTGCGGGTCGCCGTTCTCTATATCACGGACAGCAGCATCTATAACTACCGCGAGGACTTCACGAACCCTGTGATCAATACAAGCGACCCGCACGATCTGAGCCGCCGTTTTCCCGAAAGGCTGATATTCGAGAAAGTGTCAAGTCTTGAATCCCAAATCTCTTCCGACCAAGCCCCTGTGTTCGTCGTCGATCTCCGGCGCCGCACCGACCGGATGAATCAGGCTTATCAGAACGGGCTGAAAATTTTATCCGAATTCACAGCCGGATATAGTCTGTTCTGCCAGTCCGACGCCGAAATTCCCGATGCAATTCAAAAGGTATTTGGCTACATCCGTTCCTCGTGGTTCCTGAGTCTGCGTCTGCCAAAGCAAGTTCCCGCGGCCGTGCAGGTGCGTCTGAAGTTGCCGCAGCAAAACGAAGCGCACGTGGCCTATCGCGCGCACCTTCGATTGAAGCCGAGATGACATAATGAAGCCTCTCATGTCCAAATCAGGTCTGGCGTGGGCCGCCGTTTGTGCCGCTCTCGCCCTTTGTTTCCTCTGGCAGGAGATTACGCTGCGTAGCGCCTTGCGCGGGAAGGAGCACGCCAACGCGGCCCTTACCCGGCAAGTCGCGGAATTGAAGGCCGGAGCGTCGCGCCCCTCGGCTCCCGCCGCCACCCCGGCTATACGCCCGCAGAAATCGCCTGATCGCGAATCCGAAGAGGTCCGCAAAATGGCCCAGATTCTGGCGGACAAGGACGAAGCGCTGGCAAAAGCTCAGGATGACCTGGCGGCGGCTCGCGCGAAAACCAGCGACCTCGAGAGCGCAATCCTGGTGCTGCAAACCCAGAGCGCCGCCCAAAGTCAGCAGAGCGAGCAGAAACTATCGGCGGCCGAGGCGTCTTATCGCCAGCGCATCGCCGATCTTCAAGATTCCATCGACCGGATTCAAGCGAGCCTTGCCCAGGAGAAGCAAAAGACGACGGAACTGCAAACGGACAAAGCGCTGCTTGTGGCGAAGCTCGCCGCGCCCGCAAAACCGGCGCATACCGAACTCATGGCCGACTTCCGCGAGCTGACCGAGCAGCGCGAAGGGTACCTGAAAACTCTGGCGAGCCGTTATCGCGAAATCACGTCACAATATCGATCGTTGTCGGGCGCTCTCGCCGGGCGCCAGGACCAGCAAAGCGCACCGTGGAACTCGGCGGAACTGTCGCGCATTCAGAGTGCGATCAGCTCGGCAGACGAGGATCTCCGGCGGCTGGATGAGCTGAACAGCAAGGCGGCGCTGCTCGAGAAGAAGCTGGGGAAGCCGTGAGGAGAATTGACGCGACCGGCGCCCTGCGTTAATCTCCAAGTGGGTGGCCCTAAGTCAGCTTGTTAGTAATAATTACTTAATCTGTAATATCGGCAGTAGCACTCATGAACTTGGCGATCTTTTTAAGTGGATTAGTTCGAAAAGGCTTACGCTTCCGGAACAAGCTCGACCAACTTAAGCAGACACATCTTCTGCCGTAGCGGGTTGAGTACGATGAAGCTAGTGGGGAGGGCAGATTTAAGATTCGACCATAGATGTATTTTTCTGAGGAGAGTAAGTTATGAGGAAGTTTTGTCCGGTAGCGTATATTGCCAGCGTCGGGATTGTCACGCAGCTCAACGCTCAAAGTGTAAATTGGCGAGAGCTAACAAATGAATTAGTGTCGACCAATTCTAGCACTAGAGACGCCGCGCGAGATAAGATGCTATCGGTTATAATTCCCAAGCTGATTTCTGAGAGCCCTGAAGCAGTTGATCGAGACCTTCAGGAAATACTGAAAGCGTCGGCTGGGGGCTCTGACGACGTGCAACGAGAGATTTCGGCGCTTTTTTTTACGTTGGCGTATGATCGGCCGGATGGAACTATAAGCTTAAATCGAATAGTACCGCTATTGTTATCTCAAATGCATGACCGGACGCCTAGAATACGGTATAATGCGATTTTATCTATTTCAAATCTCAAGCCGCCAATGCCTGCTGAAGCAGAGGCGGTTTTAATGCAAGCGCTAGGAGACAACGATAAGAAGGTCGTCCGAGGGGCCGCTTATGGGGTAGCACGGTTTTCTCTGCAGTCATCGGCATCCGCCAATGCGCTGGCAAACGTGATGTATCAAGAGCAAGATAAGAGCACGTTGATTTCAATTGTGCGCACCGTAGGATATGTGCATGTCATTAACCCTGTTGTAATTGGGAAACTCGGCGAAGTGATGATGAGTAAAGATGCTGATGTAAGTAAAGAGGCATTAGTAGCGGCGGGGCAACTAGGCAAATCGGCATCAGTACTACTACAAACGGTGGAGGCGCTGGCAACCAGTAGTGTAAATAGTGAGATTGCACAAACGGCACAAGACGTTGCTGCTAAAATCGGCGGTGGGAAGTGATCAATGTTACCGTACGGTTATTTCTAAGGTTGCTATGTATTGTAAGTAGTATTGTGACTTTAACGACGAGTGCGGCACACGCCCAAAGTGGTGCATCCCTAGTGGCCTTCCCGAATCCAGTTGTCGTTACAAACGGCTCCGGTCTCGGAGTTACAACTCTTACATATAATTCGCCAAATAGCACCGGCACTGTTAGCATTTGGGTCGGTAGCCAGCTATTCTGTCGCGGTGCAATCGGCAGTACCGCGTACGGAACCTGCACGACTGGCAAATGGGTCGGTGAGGGTGGTTCATTTGTACTGAAAGATGATACGACTGGGGCAGTTTTGGCTACCGAAGCGGTAACTGTGTTGTCTGCAAAACCGATGTTTTCTGTATCTCCTAATCCGATTGTCGTGACTGATGGGACCGGGCTGGGTGTAACAACGCTCGCCTATAGTGCACCAAATGTAGCCGTTGTTTTAGTAGAAACAAGTGGTAAACTGATTTGCGCGGGAAACTCGTCCGGAACATGTGCGACCGGGAAATGGGTAACAGATGGTATGGATTTTGAAATCGTCGATCAGGCAACCGGGATAACCCTTGCTAGTATCTCTGCAAATATAAGAAGCCCGGGGCCTGGATGTCCGGTGTCGTGGAATTTGTTGCCTAAACCGCTCTTAGTCGAAGCAGCTTATGTTAAATTTACGACGAGCCATGATCCTTAGGCGGTAAGTAACTTAATGTATATCTTAGTGGCGGTGAACCCAATGACGAAGGCGCAAGCGGAATAGAAGCTAACGAATTCTATCATCAGCCTGTCGAGATGAAAGCCGCTAAATGCCGATGGCAACAAGAGAAAAGATAGAAGCAGAAATACCCCACCTAGCCCTCCCAGCACGGCTGTACGATTCGGCTCCATACACAGCTTATTTCGTCCAGGTCCAAATACAAAAAATGGCAGCCCCACGACGAGCCAGCCAAAGATACTCAAAACAGCAAACCAATATAAAGTAAATTTCCATTCACTGCCGAAGAGGAATAAATACCTGAGCAGGCGCTCTACTCCGATTCCAGCAAGATACCCGCCCCCCAGAGCGAGGATCGATAGAAGGGTTCTCTTCCACCCGGGAGGCTCGATCGTAGGATGCTGAGCAATGGCAGGCATTTCAGGGCACTTTTAGTTGCATCTGATTTGGATAGCACACCGCAGTTTTCGCTTGACAGATGGTCTCCAGTGTATTGGAAGTTTGCGCGTGGAAGCAAATATTGTGGGCAATTGCTGCAAACGCCGGCGCTGGCCGAGATTCGCTACGCTAGTACTAGTGCACGCCGTCACGCGAATTGGGCCGGCCCTTCTTACGTTAATGTCTCTTCTTGCGCCGGCCATGGCCTGTGCGCTTCCCGCTTCCGGGATGACAGCCTCCGAACACGCTTGCTGCAAGCAGATGCGCGGCCGTTGCGGCGCTGCGGGGATGCCCGCGTCGCATAGCTGTTGCCGCACGAGCTCCGAATTGCATCAGGTTGACGGTGCGCAACCCCAATGTCACTGGACGCCTCCCGATCCAGCCATCGTGCCGGGTTTGTCTGTCTGGTGCGCGGCGTTGCTGCTTCCCGCGTGCGAGAACGGTTCGACGCCATGGCATTACCATCCTCCGCCTCTATCGTTAAGCGCCGGAACCACAGTTTTAAGAATCTGATTCTTCTCCTTCCCTCGCAATAGCTCGAATTTTGCGCATGGCGCCAGTGTGGCCGTGCGCATGTCTTCGTTCGCGTGAAAAGGAGATTCATGTATGAGGAGAAATTTCCTCATGGCCGCGAGCATGTCGCTTGCAGGCGTTATTGCCGCGTATGGCGCATCGCCGGCGCCATTGTCGGACCTGATAGCCGAGGCGGAAGCCAACAATCCGTCGGTTCATGCGGCGGAACATGACTGGCGTGCATCCACGCATGTTCGAAAGCAAGTAACAACGCTGCCCGACCCTCAGTTCACGATCCAGGAGTTCAGCGTTGGCAGCCCGAAGCCGTTTGCAGGATTTACGACCAGCAACTTCGCGTATATCGGAATTGGCGCCTCGCAGGAGCTTCCCTATCCGGGGAAACTGCGATTGAAAGGAATCGCGGCAGATCGCTCCGCTGACGCTGCAAGAGCGCAAGTGGAGATTCTGCGGGCGTCGATTGCCGAGCAAGTGAAGGCCGCTTACTTCCACCTGGCCTATTTGCGGCAGACGCTCGGTTCGTTGGAGACCAGTCGCGCGATGCTTGGACAGCTCATCGATTCCGAGCTGTCGCGCTACAGCACAGGACAGGGCAGCCAGGCCGAGGTCCTGAAGGCCCAGCTCGCGCGTACGAAGCTGATGCGCGAGATCACCATGAATCACCAGCAGATGGGGCAGGCGCAGGCGGATCTGAAGGAACTTCTGCACAGGCCGCAAACGTCGCCCGACATTGTCGCTCGCGAGCTTACGGCGACGTCCTTACGTCTGAGCGTCGCGGACTTGCTGCGGCTCGCGCGCCAACAGAATCCCGCGATCTTGTTCGCCACGAGAGGCGTTGCGGAACGGGCGGCCGCGCTGAAATCCGCGGAGCGCGCGGGAAAGCCCGATTTTAATCTCGGCTACATGTACCAGCGGACAGGAACCGATTTCCCCGCCTACTACATGCTGACGTTCGGTGTTGAATTTCCAAGACGCCGGCGGGTGAGAGCGGAAGCCGCGGAAGCGGCTGAGTCCCTGCAGAGCGCTCGAGAACGGCTGGACGATGGGCTTCAACAACAGTTGGCGGAAGTGCAGAAGCAATATGTGGCGGCCACGAACACGGCCGAATTGCTGACCGAGTACCGCGAAGGAATTTTGCCGCAGGCCGAAGCCGCGTTTCACGCGCTACTCGCGGGATATGAATCGAACAAACAACAATTCGGCCCGGTGCTTACTGCGTTGGACGAGACTCTGCAACTCAAGCGAGATTCTGCGCAAACATTGCTCGAACACGAGACGGCGATTGCGCGCCTGGAAGCGCTGACGGGAGAAACGCTGCGATGAACAAATATATTGTTCGGACGTCGCTCGTCTGGCTTGTGATTCTCGGCGTTGCTGCGTCGATCTATTTTTGGCGATCTGGCGCGGCGACCGTAAAGCAAAATCCCGCGCCATCCGGTGTGCAGCCCGTTGCAGCCGGCCCGCCGGCTGCGTTTCCATCGGCTACGGCCGCCGCGCAGCCAAACGCCGGCAACGGCCCGCCGCTGGCCCCTCTCCAACTCACGCCTGAACGCCTTCAAAGCATCGGCGTAACGACGGCTTTGGTTGAACGGAAGGCGGTCACGGACGAGATCCGTGCAACCGGAACCGT
Organism: Bryobacteraceae bacterium; assembly: GCA_025924475.1. GTDB lineage: Bacteria > Acidobacteriota > Terriglobia > Bryobacterales > Bryobacteraceae > Bog-105. The sequence continues at coordinate 1,042 of JAICIH010000309.1, read as the reverse complement.
CGATATCGATCAACGGTTGACGAGCTACGTTCAGGTGCGCTTTTCCGGCTACGTCCGGAAGGTGTTTGCCAACGCGATTTATCAGTACGTGCGCAAAGGCGACCCGCTGTTCACAATCTATAGTCCCGATTTGGCTGCCACCGAGAAGGAATATCTTCTTGCGCTCCACAATCAAAAACTGTTGGCGGAAAGCACGGTGGATGGTGTAGCGTCGGGCGCGGCGGCGCTCGCTGCCGGCGCGGAAGCGCGGCTTCTGCAATGGGAAATCCCAAAGAGCGAAATCGAGAGCGTCAGAAATACCGGAAATTCGCAAGGAACGCCCGTCATCCGCTCGCCGGTATCCGGATATATCACCGAGCGCAGCGCCCTGCCCAATTTGTATGTGGAGCCTGCCACGCGACTCTACACAATTGCCGATCTATCCCGTGTCTGGGTGTATGCGCAAGTGTTTCAAGATGATGTGGGCCGCCTGAAACCCGGAGATCCGGCCGTCATCACCGTCGATGCGTATCCGGGCCGGCAAATTCGCGGCCGCATTGAAAGCATTCTGCCGCAAGTGGACATGGCTACCCGTACGGCGCGAGTGCGGTTGGAAATCCAGAATCCCAATCTGCGGCTAAAACCGGGCATGTTCGTCAATGTGGGGCTGAAGTTCTCGCTGGGCCGGCAGATTGTCGTTCCAGCTTCGGCGGTGCTGCAAACAGGCACACGGCAGCTTGCATTTATCGATCTGGGAGGTGGCCGACTTGAACCTAAAAATGTCGTGGCCGGAGCCCGTGTCGGCGACAACCTGATTATTGTGAAGGGTCTCGAGCCAGGACAGCGAATCGTCACGTCGGCCAATTTCCTGATCGATTCCGAGAGCCAGTTGCAGGCCGCGGCCGGATCATACGTTCCGCCACCGCCCGGCGCCGGAGGCGTTGCCGCACAACCGGCGCAGACCAAACAAGTTGATGTTCAGTTCACAACCGAGCCGGATCCGCCGCATAAAGGAAACAACGTCTTTCGCGTGAAGTTAACGGACGCGAATCGATCGCCTGTG
>JAICIH010000308.1 GCA_025924475.1 Bryobacteraceae bacterium | reverse complement strand
CTTCTGATTTATCTGCTGCCGCACTATATACGCGAAGGGAAGAGCTATCTCACGATTTCGTTCGGCTGCACGGGCGGACATCACCGGTCTGTGCTAATTGCGGATGAGATTTACAAGCGTTTGAAGAAAGCCGGGTACACGGTGAAGGCGCATCACCGGGATACCGGCAAGGCATAATTGTCCGGCCGGTAGTCGGACCAGTACGTTTCATCCCGGCTTCGCAAGTTGTAAAACCCGAGCACGCTGGCGTTCACGCTCTGAATGAATTTTTTGGGAAGCCAGACATTGCCAATCGGGGTTTGCTCCAACTCAAAGCGAGTTCCAGGTTTGACGCGGGCCAGAATGAAGCCAAACGCCACAGGTCTGATTACTTGGGCTTGTATTTTCACCCAGTGGTAATGGACCTTATCGATCCACATACGACCCTGCATGCCGGTGAGGGCGCGCGCCTTTTCAACCGGCGGCCGGTAGGCAGGATTCGGAGTGGCTTTCAAAACGTAGCAATCGACGCCCTCGACGTGCTCCTGGCCGGTCAAACGAAATGTAAACGCCGAGACCAATTGGCGCATGAGAAAGTTCTCGTCGGCGCGGTCGTTCTCATATTGGCGATGCGGGAGTGGCGTTGGCGGGGTGTTTCGCGCCGTCGATCGTGAACTTCGTGTTCGAATTTTTCCTGCTCCTGGCGCTGCTGTTCCGGCGGAAGCGGTTTATCATTTAGCGCCAGCAGACGCTCATAAGGCGAGCCTTCGAGCATGGTGACTTCGAATGTCTGCCGTTCGGAGCCTTCCACGTCGCTACGGCGGAAAGAGTATCCGGTTTGCGCTTTCCAATCGGCATCGTTCGCCTGGACGGAGCGATGGATAATGATTCGCGCGGCCGATGTGTCTTGCGCGCGAAAGATTGCCGGAACAGCCAACGCTATCGCCAGGAAAGCTACCCGCACAATTACCCTCCCCACAGGGCGCCGGCCCGTTTGAGCCAGCTTTGTTGCAGACACTATATCGGGTTCGCTCGGACAGCGCTATGGGCGATAGTACTGGAACGCTGGCTTACCGAGCCGCGACCAGAGGGAGCGGTCTTCAGCAGTGGCTATCGTTACCGCGCGGATAGGCGTAAGGATCGCGTTCGTCGACCGGTTCGTTTACGCACTCCAAATCTTTCTCAATGGTGATTTTCAGAATCGATCCTCGGCCGGAAATATCGAAATAAAGGCCGATAGTGTCGTTGGAGGCCCAGTCGCGAAGAGTGGAATCCGGCACTTTTACGCAGAGGATACCGTCTCGAAAAGAGGCTTCGGGCGCGGAAGCGGGAAAGGGCTCCAGGGTGTAGATAAAGCTGTTGCCGGCCGGGAAGCGCACGCCTTCAGAGAGGGCGCGGCCGGCGGCGAGAGCCGCGACTTCACGCTGGTTCACCCGCAGACGAACGGAATTGCCGCGAAGTCGTAGTTTCATCGCTTCTCTGAGTGTATGCGCCAATCGCCGGAGTATATGTTGAATCGGGCATCGCGGACAAAGCCGATCAGGGTCATTTGGCAATCCCGCGCGGTCTCGATCGCGAGGCTGGACGGGCCGCCGACTGTGGCGAGAATGGGGGCGCCTGCCGCCGCAGCTTTCTGCACTAGCTCGAAGCTGCCGCGGCTGGTCAGAAATACCAGGCGATCCTGCCAGGGCAGAGCGTCGTGGAGAAAGGCCCAGCCGATGAGCTTGTCTAACGCATTGTGGCGTCCGATATCTTCGAAAACCGCCTCGATGTCTCCATTCGCGGTACAAAGCGCAGCCGCATGCAAGCCTCCCGTGGCTTGAAAGCCGCGCTGCCGCTCGCTCAGAAGAGCGGGGAGCGATTCCACTAAAGATGCGCTGATCGTGAGGCGATCGCGGCACTCGATCGGCGCCGCTTGCGCGATGGCCTCGCGGTTGCGCTTGCCGCAGACGCCGCAGCTCGAATTGAGCAAGCCGATGCGCTCCGCGCGCCAGGTTTCAAAATCGACTTCTTTGGAAAGGGCGGCAAGAATTTCGTTCGGCGGCCCAGCGCCGAGCATGCGCAATTCGAGCAGATCCGAAGGTTGCCGAACAATTCCTTCGGCGAACAGGAGACCCGCCACCAACTCGCGATCGTTGCCGGGCATGCGCATAGTGACCGAAAAGCTTCCTGTCTGCTCGACATCCTTGAACCAGTGGGAGATGCTAATAGAAAGAGGTTCTTCTACCGGTACTTGATCGAGGACGCGTTCGGGCGCGGAGCGGCCGATACGCTGGATATTGACCCGCCGGACTCCTACGGTTTCTTCCATACATGGCAACCGCGACGATCTCTTCTTCATCTTCGCAACAGAATCGCGCTGCGGCGATTCCCTGGTATCTCTGGTGTGTCGCGCTGGCGGTCACCTCGGTTACGATCGGCGCGCATTGGGATGTTTCCTGGCACCGGTCCATCGGGCGAGATACGTTTTGGACGCCGGCGCACATGGCGATCTATTTGTGCGGAGTTCTGGCGGGCATCTGCTGTGGGTACCTGATTCTCAATACGACCTTCCGGAGGCCGCCGAACATGCTGGCTTCTTCCGTCGGCGTATTTGGCTTCCGTGGACCGCTGGGCGCGTTTCTTGCTGCATGGGGTGGGATCGCGATGCTCACCTCGGCTCCGTTCGACAATTGGTGGCACAACGCGTACGGCCTCGATGTCAAAATTGTGAGCCCGCCGCACACGGTTCTGATCTTCGGCATTTTTGCCGTCGAAATCGGCGCGTTTTTTCTGATAGCGGCGGCGATGAACCGGGCCGGCGGCGAACAGTCCGCAAAGTTGCAATGGCTGCTGCTGTATCTGGGCGGCCTCATGCTCGTGCTCGGCATGTTTTTCCGCATGGAATATACGTGGGACATACGGCTGCACAGCGCGGGCGCTTACATTTCCGTAGCATTGGGCGTGCCCACGTATTTCGCGATGTTCTGGGAATGCTCGCGCAACCGCTGGGCAGGAACTTGGACGGCGGGCATTTACATGCTGTTCCTAATCGGATTCATTTTGATTCTTCCGTTATTTCCGGCCGAACCCAAATTGGGACCGGTATATCAGGCCATCCATCAATTCATTCCGCCGAAGTTTCCGCTGCTGCTGATTATTCCGGCGTTTGCGATGGATCTGCTATTCCAGAAGACGGAAAGGTGGAAGCTGTGGCTTCGATCGCTAATAGCAGGACCGTTGTTCCTCCTGACGCTGGTGGCCGTGGAGTGGCCATTTGCCAGCTTTCTGATGACGGATGCCGCGAAGAACGCCTTCTTTGGAGCGGCTTACCTCGGCTATCGTGAGCCGCCGCAAGCAGCGGACGCATTGCGCGAATTCTTCCGGCCGGAGCACGGGCTTGTTCTTTGGCAAGGTCTCGCGATGGCGATGCTGTATTCGGTGCTAAGCGTTTGGATCGGCCTGGCGCTCGGCAGATGGATGCGGAAGATCCAGCGATGAAGCGGATAATGGTTCGTTGCGCGCTGGGCTGCTTTCTGGCGGTCTTGTGCGGTGGCCGCATGGCGGCGCACGTTGGCAGTCCGGATGTGTATGCCGAAGGCTCTGCGGGTCCCTACAAGCTTTTCGTGGTAGTGCGGCCGCCGCTGGTGATTCCAGGTGTAGCGGAGATCGAGGTGCGGTCAAGCACGCCGGGTGTGGATCGCATCACAGTCGCTCCTATACCACTCGCTGGCGAGGCGTCTAAACATCCTCCGGTTCCCGATGCAATGGCGAAGCCCTCGGGCGATGAGCAGTTTTTTACCGGCCATCTTTGGATCATGCAGCCCGGCTCCTGGCAGGTCCGTTTCGCCGTGAGCGGTAATCAGGGCTCCGGAGTGTTGTCGATACCGGTTGCCGCGACGGCAATGGGTACGCGGCAAATGCAGTCGGGTCTCGGAACGTTGTTAGCGGGACTCGGCATTTTGCTGGTTGTGGGCATGGTGGGGATTGTAGGTGCGGCGGCTCGTGAGGCGCAGACGCCTCCGGGCGAGAGTGTTTCACCCAAAAGCCGCAAGCGTGCATACGTCGCCATGGCGATCGCATTTTCCCTTCTCGTTTTATGTCTAGTGCTGGGCAGGAAATGGTGGAACGCGGAGGCGGCGGATTACGCTTCGAACATTTATAAGCCGCTGGAGATGCGCGCGACGCTGGCGGCCGGCAATGTGCTGGATCTCCAGATGATCGATCCGGGATGGCTGCGTATGCGCAAACTGGACGATTTTGTTCTTGATCACAACCACTTAATGCATCTGTATGCCATTCGTTGGCCGGGAATGGACGTGGTGTTTCATCTGCATCCGGAGATGGTGGGAACGGGCGAATTTCGGCTGCCGCTGCCGTCGATGCCGGCGGGAAATTATCACTTATATGCGGACGTAGTGCATGCCAATGGATTTCCGGAGACGCTGGTTACTTCGGTAACGCTGCCCGAGATTCGAGGGCGTGCGCTTACGGGAGACGATGCCGAAGGAACTCCGGGCGCAAATGCACAGACCCATGCCGTTTACAAGCTTCCGGACGGGTACAGCATGCAATGGAAGCGACCGTCGGCGCTGGCGGCTAAATCGCCGCAGGAATTTGCCTTCCAACTTCTCGATCCGCAAGGGCAGCCTGCCAAAGACATGGCCCTTTATATGGGAATGGTAGGGCATGCGGCCTTTGTGAAGAGCGATGGCACGGTGTTTGCGCATATTCATCCGGCAGGCACGGTCGCGATGGCGGCGCTGATGATGGCGGAAGCACAGAATGGCGCGGGCGGTATGGCTGGAATGGATATGAGCGCTGGTTCAACAATACCGAGCACCGTCAGCTTTCCGTATGGGTTCCCGTCGGCTGGGAACTACCGGATTTTTGTGCAGATGAAGCACGGAAATGTGGTGGAGACGGGAACGTTTGATGCGGTCGTCGACGAGTGATATCATGATATCGCCATCGAAAGGAGAGCCGTGTGGCGCAACTCGTTGTCCGGCGCATAGAAGCGGAAGTCAAAGAACGGCTGCATCGCCGCGCTAAGCGGCATGGGCGGAGCATGGAGGAAGAAGTGCGGGATATTTTGCGCAGTGCCGCCAGGGAAGACGAAGCTTTAGCGGGCGGATTGGGTACGGAGATCGCTTCTTTATTTGCAAAGTCCGGCCTGAAAAACGATATCGCCGAATTGCATGGGCACACAGTCAAGCCGGCTTCGTTCGAGTGATGGTCATCCTCGACACCAATATTCTCTCGGCGCTAATGCGCGAAACCGCCGAGGAGCAGGTTGTCGCATGGCTCGATAAGCAATCCAGAATGTCGATTTGGACGAGTTCGGTGACAGTACTTGAGATTCGTTTCGGACTGCAAATCCTCCCGGCGGGCAAACGTCGTTCGGCCCTCATGCGAGCGTTCGAAACAGTGTTGGCGGAAAAAATTGGTGGGCGAATAACGTCATTCGACGCCGTGGCGGCGCAACATTCTGCAGACCTAATGGCGCTGAGACAGTCACGAGGTCGTCCGGTGGACCTGAGGGATACGATGATCGCTGGAATGGCGCTTGCGTATCATGCCACGATTGCCACTCGGAATACCGCTCATTTTAGGGATCTCTCGGTGCCAGTTGTGAACCCTTGGTTAAGCTAAAACTCCGGCCAAGCTTCTGGAATAACCGTAGGACGATTGAACAGCAGGTTTCAATCATGGCGATGTCCTAGAACGCGAGTTTCCGCAGGGCAGAAGCGGTTTGTATCAAACCTGAATTTCGAGTGTCGCCAAATACTCAGGGAGGGTCTTGCCAGGATTCTTAAGGCTCTGCCTGTGCTCCTCGGCCGCTGCCGCCACGATGCCCGGTGCAAGGTCAAGCAGATTCAAAATGAATTCATCAGGATGCTGGGCCTCAATACCGAATGCGCCAACGATCTCTTCTGGGAAATCGCGTAGGTTGGCAGTCACAATAACATCGGCTCGTGCGAGAATTCGCTGCTGCCAGCACGTGTCTGTCATTTGGATCGGGAAGCCACAAACCGGGAATGAGACTTTCATACCCGGTAACTAGAGCATCGGCAGCGTGGAGATCCATCAAATCTCGAGTACGCTCCAATTTCTCGCGAGAGAGGTCGGGCCGATTGATGAGAAGACTTGAGATCCACTCTTCATGGACATCGGCTGACCATTTCGCGCGGAAGAGCCCGCAAAGGGAAGTCTCATGAGTAGGTTCCGCAACTCAGCCGGGTACAAGACATTGGCATCGTAGAATGCCGTGAACGCGGCCAACCTCAGAGTCCTATTTCTTGGTCGTAGGCGGCTAATGCATCCAACGCTAATCGAAGCAATCGAAACGACCCCGCAAAGGCGCCTGCGCCACGCCGAGCGCGAATTTTCAGAACGTGAACCGCAACCCGTACTGCCACCTTCGCATTTGGGCAAGTGAGGCAAGCCCGGTGATCTTGCCCGCAGTGGGACTATCCACTTGCCCGTTCGGCTGGCCGAGGTTCACGTGGTTGAATGCGTTGAACAGCTCGGCTCGGAATTGGGCTCCGACCCTTTCTGTAATACGGAAAGTTTTATTAAGCGAGATATCCGCATTAAACATTCGCGGTCCGAAAAACCCATTGCGTGTGGCGTTTCCAAATGTTCCTGCAGCCGGACGGTTCCATGGTCCTCGCGTGCAGCCATTGGTATTCAGTTGGGCGGTGGAACCCGCGAGACATCCCGATCCCGTTCCCGCCGGGGCCGTGGCGAACCACTGATCCCGGGTCGGATTGGACAGGCCTGGATCCCCTACCAGGTTGGGACGGCAAGGACCTGTATCCATATCCTTACCGCAATCCAAATAGGAAGGCGTGAACGGAATACCGGACTCATAGAGCCAGACTCCGGAAAGCTGCCAGCCGCCCACCAGTGCATCGGTAAGCCGCGAGGCGCCGCTCAAAAAGTGGTGATCTTTGCCGAACGGCAACTCGTAAACATGAGTGAAATTGAACACAAACCGCCGCACGCCGTTCTGGCGTCCGTAATCGATATCGTGGTTCCAGAAGAAATAATCATTGGCGAAGTCGAAAGCGCTCGCCCAGGTAAAGTTGCCTTGGAACATCAGACCACTCGCGAACCGCTTTTCGCCGCGCACCTGTAGCGAATTGAACTTTGTCGTGGAATCGTCGGCGAAGTATTTGATGCTCTGAGTCCAGCCGTATCTCGGG
>JAICIH010000307.1 GCA_025924475.1 Bryobacteraceae bacterium | reverse complement strand
GGCGGCGGCGCGCTGAGCGGCAATCTTGGCGAGCCGTTCTGCATGGCCGGCTCCCAACGCCGATTCGCGCTCGAGCACGCGAGCCTGCACCGCAAGATCGTCAAGCGTCCGCCGGACATCCTCGATTGCGGGCGGTATAGCGTTCTGGCCCAACGACAGCCGCGCGCACGCCGTATCCAGAACGCTGACGGCTTTGTCCGGCAATTGCCGGTCCGGAAGGTAGCGATGCGAGAGCGCTACCGCCGCAGCCAGACCTTCATCGAGTATGCGAACGTTATGATGCCGCTCGAGAGCAGGGACCACACCCCGCAGCATCAGTTCACAGTTGAGTTCGCTCGGCTCTTCGACCTTCACCAGTTGGAAGCGGCGCGCCAGCGCCGGATCCTTCTCGAAGTACTTCTTGTATTCGGACCAGGTGGTCGCCGCAATAGTACGCAACTCACCTCGAGCGAGCGCCGGTTTGAGCAGATTGGCGGCATCGTTCTGACCGGCTTGGCCGCCCGCGCCAATCATAGTATGCGCCTCGTCGATAAAAAGAATAATAGGCGAGGGCGAGGACTTTACCTCGTTGATGAGCCCTTTCAAACGGTTCTCAAATTCGCCCTTCACGCCCGCGCCGGCCTGAAGAAGAGCTAAATCGAGAGTTCGTACCGCGATGTTACGCAGCGGAGGCGGCACATCTCCCTGAGCAACCCGCAAGGCGAAGCCCTCTACGACAGCGGTCTTGCCGACGCCGGCTTCGCCGACAAGAATAGGATTGTTCTGGCGACGCCGAGTAAGGATATCGACCACCTGGCGGATCTCAAAGTCACGCGCAAGTACCGGATCGATTTTTCCATTGCGAGCATGCTCGGTCAGATTGACTGTGTATTGATCGAGGAACGGCGTTTTGCCTCCGGCCGCCGGACGAGCGTCGGATGGAGCCTCGCCGTCCGCTGGCGCCGAACCCGGCTCCTCATTCTGCTCATCCGATCGTGATACAACTGCCCAGAAATCTTTCTTCAGACTCTCGATGTCGAGGCGCGGAAACTCGCGGCTCATCTCGCGCGCCAGCCGCCGTAATTCCTCATTCGCCATCAGAGCAACAATGGTGAAACCCGATCGAATCTTGCGAGCTTCGTATTCGAGTGAACCAAATGTCCACGCTTCTTCAAATAACTTCACGAGCGTGGGGCTGAAGACCGGGTTGCGGGCATTCCCGCGTTTCAGCCGATCCAGGCTGGCCGCCAGATCCCTGGCCAGAATGTCCCTGTTTATTCCGAAATGTGGCAGAAGCAGCGCCAGGTCTGAACCGGGCGCATCCATCAGCGTTACCAGATAATGCTCAATTTCTATCTCGTAATTCGTTCGCCGCGCACATAATTTAGCCGCGGCTTCCATCGCCTCTCGCGTGGTGTCATTCAGTTTGTCGATTAAGGCACGTAAGCTTGCCGTCATTGCATTTTCCTCACGTCAATAAAAGAACGGTATCTCCGGGATCGCGGTCGAATTCCGGTTTGCTCTTCATCCAGGTGAACCAGCCCAACGGAACGCTCGCGTGTTCAGCGCCCAGCTCACATCCCGGAACTTCTTCGCGCTTCAAGATGAGTTGCAGCTCATATTCGATGTCCTCCCCGCTGAACAAATGAGTCAGGGCGCGCAGCGGCTCAAACGCACTGCCATCGGGCAGAAACTCGCGATATCGCTCGGCACTGAGGGGACCTATGACAATGCGCGCTCTCGACTGCCGGTCCCAGACCTCATCGCCGACAACCGCTCCTAATCCGAGTTCAGACGAACCGGAGAGTTCCACATCAAGCTCGCACTGATCGCATTCATCCAGCCGGCGCCAGACGCCGATAAACTGTTCCACCGAAACCGGGACGTCGAAGTAGTCTGCCAGCATGGACTCAAGCGCCAACGAGCTGCGCGCCGTCAAGCCAAAAAAGCCGCCATAGAAGGCCAGCGTCTCATCATGAAACGGCTCACGATTCCGCAAACTGGGGGTTCCCAATCCCACCAGGTCGTAAATGCACGCGCTTAGCGGATCCTGCCGGTCGCGCTCGTAACCGATCGTAAATCTGTGCTTCTCCCAAGCGCGATAAAACACCGATGCCGCGCGGTGAAGAAAAATATCCAGAAACTCGACGAAAGTATGGTCGCGGGCGCGCAGACGCTCGATCGCGAATTCCGTATAGTGAACCGGCAAAACGCCAAGCGGACCGATCAATCCCATGATGTTGATGGTCATGCGAGCGGCGCTCCGGCCGTTCCAATCCAAGCCCTGAATCTCGCTCGCCGGAAACGCAAGACTCGGGTGGTGCAGGAAGCGCCCGACTTCGGTAGCCGGGTCCGCAAAACGGCCGACCGCGGCGCGTTCCGGCATGGCCCGTTCCAGCAGGCGGACTGCCTGAAAGAAGTGGAACGCAAACGGCTCCTGACGCAAGAGCGCCAATACGCTGGTTGCGTCTACATCAGGATTTTTTGTCCCGACCGCGCCGGCCATTGTTTCAACACTCCTTTCCGCTGCCGCGTGCGAACTACCAATTGGCTAAAGCTGTTCATCGATGTGTAGAGACCCAGGAATCGATCGATAACACTCGCGAACGTATAAACTCCCGAGCCGGCAAACTGTTCTTCATCGAATTCCATTTCGACGCGCGTGCCGCGGGCAAAGCTCACCCCGCTATCGGAGGAGAGCCGCGTGAAATGAGGCTTTCCGTTCAAATTCAGAATTCCCTGGATTTGCCGGTCCACAGTGAGTGAACTTCCAAAATTGTGCAGCCTCAATATTTCGCGAAATGCATCGGCCCCTTCGGAAATCAGCGAGAGATAATTGAGCGATAACTGCGAAGCCAGACGCCATAACAGCGATGCGCGCGCAGGCGGCAAAATCGCGTCAGTCGGTTTCACGAGAGCGACGATTCGCTCGATCGGACCGCCAGTTTCCAATTGAAAATCGCCGTCCTCATTGCCGAAGGGAAGGCGCGAGGGTAGATCGCGGTTGGAGCAGGTGAGCCGCAGCGTAACCGTCTCGCGATCCGGGATGGTCCGCTCTCCCGTCAGATTGACAAAGGTGATGTAGACGTCCGAGCCCTTATCTGTCCGCCAGCCGGAGAGGCGCCGGGAAATATGCCAGTATGCCCGGTCCTGCTGTTGCGCATTTGAGTGGCGAAATGAAAAGAACGGCTCATACTCGACCGGCTCGGAAGAGCCAATGGTGACGCCGGCAACCTCATCCACCGAAAAGATATCGATCGCCTGCTCCCGCCGCGCATCCGGCACAATACGGTACTCATATCTTTTCTGCTCTACCAGAACCGGTTCAGCCGTTTGGCCAAACAGGTTTACTACCGGCGCGCATCCCAGCCGGAAGACATCGGCGTTTACGCCGAGTTCGATCAACTGCTGGCGCTCTTTTCGTTCGAACTCGGACATCAGGAAGATCAGCTCGACCTTCCCTCCAAAGCCCTTGCCCTTTAGCTGATCGAAGCCATCGATATCGAGAAAAAGAAACTTTTCCGGAAAGGTGAAATACTCACCGAGGAGCCGGTATCCCCAGAAGGAGCGCCTGGGAAACGGCAGCATGCCTTCTTCCTCCGCAAAACCTGCTTGCGAGATCGCCGTATGGGGGAGGCTGACAAACTTTTTGGGATTTTCGCAATCGCGCGCGATAATCTCCAGGCAATTGTTCGACAGTAGCTCGATCAATGTGTGCGTCAGGCTTCCGTTGCCAAGCAGAAAGAGCCTGAGCTTAGGAATGTCCAGCGCGTCAAAGATAACTTCCGGAAAGCAGTCTAATTCCAGACGCAGAGCGGCCCAAGCGTTTGCGCCGCCAAGTGGAGGCTGGATGCGATCTACCGGCTTCCACTCCGCCGCACTTACCTGGAATGGCCAGATCGTTGTGTCGTAACAGGTGCGGAACTTACACGGCGCGCCGTTCACGGGAGCCGAGTACAGTACCGAGCCGCGCGGAATCAGGAGTCCGCTAGTCAGCTTTCCCTGTTCTCGATCCAGATGAAATTGCACCACCGACATCGAAGGAATGGGCCGCAGAAAGTGCGGATACAGGATGTTGAACATCGCTTCGACGATTTCGGGAAACTCATCGTCGAGCTTCAAGTGAACGCGCGCGGCCAGAAAGGAAAAGCCCTCTAGCAGACGCTCTACATGAGGATCCTCGCATTTGCCCGCCTCCAGAAGAAGCCGGCCGGCGATCTTCGGATATTTTTGGGCGAACTCCGCGCCCATCCGGCGCAGATACGTCAGTTCCCGTTCATAGTAAAAGAGCAGATCGTCTCGCAAGCTACTCCTTCACGCGATAGGAACCCTTGCCGATTTCAAGAATCGTGTCGAAAGCAATTCGTTCCGGAGCAGGCTCAATCATCAGCATCGCTTCCACATGAAACTCCACTATCTGACGCGATTTCAGAATGCGGTCATAGGAGGTCACGCGCACGCGGGACAAGCGCGGCTCAAATTGTTGGATTGCTCGTTCGAGGCTTCGTAAAAGCCGTTCTTCGTCCTGCTGATTTTGCAAAGAAATCGAATTGATGTCCGGCAGGCCATACAGCCAAAGCGAATCGCGCAATTCGGTGTATGCATCCGGCACTGCCTCGGCAATCCGGATCGTGTTCAACAAAGCCTCGAGATCCCGCTGAACGGCCGCGCGCATCATGCGCACCGATTTCTCTCGCGTAATCGGAGCTTCCGTACGCACCCCCGGTTCGTCGTCGGTGAGGCGATCCAGGATACTCAGTTGAACGGCGCGGCCGGAGTCGTTTGGGGGCATAACGTATCAGTTCCGAAGCGAGAGCGCGCGCGCCGGATCGAGCCGGCAGATTCGCGCATAGATAGCGGCTCGATCGGCCTCGCTCGCTTCGTCCGCTTCGAGGCATTCCAGCATCAGGCCGAGCGGATACGCAAGCGCCGTCCAATCTTCCCATGTCTCGAGCGAACGTGTTTCCATCTCGGCGGCAAGCTGGTTGAGAATTGGCAAGGCAATACGGGTCTGCCTGGCCGTCATCAAAACGTGCGCCAACTGCACGCGCCGCAGAAATCGGCCCCGGCCGGAGCGTTCCGAAGCAAGCTGCTTATTAAGAGCATCGAGCGCTTCCGATAAATGGCCGTTACCGGCATCCGCAACGGCCTTCCGGAATACGTCATCGTTGTTCTCATCGAGCTTTGCATTGTCAAGCCACGGCACATCGGGCGGCGGCGCTGGATTTTCGGGTGGAGCAGAGAAAGCCGCCACAGCCGTCGCGGGTCTTTCCGAGAGCAGCTGTTCCTCAATCCATTTTTTTGTTTCCGGATTGGCCGTTGGAGTGTCATCGAGCAACTGCATGTCGAGTAGCGCGGGCAGATCGGATAGCAAGCCGTGCAATTCGGTCCGCACGGCATCGGCCACAAACGCCCACCACTCGCCTTTTGCCTCCAGAGCCATCACCGTATAACGCTGCACATCCAGCCAGGCGCGGCCGCAGGGCAGTTCCATCGCTCTCTGTGTGGCCTCCAGCAACTCGTCCCAATTCTGCTCGGCCGCCAGTTTTTTCAGCTCGGCTCGCAATCCCGAAGGCGGCGCTTCGAGCATGCTGGGATCGATTTTGTGCGGGCCGTTGTAGCGAATCTGCCCGAAGCGCAGTCCACGCAGGATCAAGAATGGCGCAATATCGTACGTATCGTTCTTCCGCAGAAAACGGCAGATGGCGCTCAGGCGGCGCTCCGCATCCGCTACATCGACCGGATCGATGCCGGCATTTCCGGACGCCGCGGGAGCTGCTTCCGCTACCTGAACGGGCTCCGGCGTCGGGACCGGCTGCACTGCGACCGGAGGCAGCGCAACGGTCTCCATCTTCCGAACAGGAACGGCAGCCGGCGTGGGACCGCCCTTCGCTTGTATCAAGCCACGAAGCAACCCGGAGATCTCTTCTAGCGTGGATCGGATTCTACTGAAACCGGGCGCATCGTTCAGAAAGCGCTTATCGCAAACTTCCCCAAGCTGAACGAGCGATTCGGATGCTGTATTGATCGAAGATCGCAGGCTTTCCAGGTCGCCTTTAGGCGTCGCGCCGACCGCCTCCATCCATTGCTCGCCGGAAACTTTCCCTTCGCCAATCAACTGTTCCCGTTTTTGGCGAAGCTCCTGCGTTTTGGCATCGGCCTCCATGCCGATCGTTAGCGATTCTTTGTAAGAAAACCAGGAGAGGCCGCCGGAAACGATGGGGAGCAGACGCAGAGGCTCTTCCAACTTCAAATCGAGCCACGCCAGAATAGAGGCCCGCTCTTCCAGATCGCCGTCTTCTATCTGAGGATGAAGAGTGTCCCAGAAATCATCCACTAGGCTCCGTAAGAAATCAAAGCCCGGAGCGAGCGCGGCAAACCCTTCCTTGCGCACCTGCGCATCCACGAGCCACACAGCCAATTGCAGATCCTTACTGCGTTTGGCGATGGTCTCGCCCGCCAATTTGACAACCAGATCCCAGTCGGCGGTTTTGACCTCGGTTTTCCAAGCGCCTTGCGGAGCTTCCACCTCTTCCCGGCGCGCGTCTTTGATTTTGTCCCGGATCGGGTCGTATCGAAGGTTCTGTCCACCCGGGCTGTTCCCGGATATCGGCGTGAGCAAATCGTCGCGGAATGGCATCAGCTGTCGGGACTAGCAGGAGCGGCCGCCACGGCGGGCGCTTCGGCAACTTCGGAATCGGAAAACTTCAACTCACGGATTTCAAGATACGGTATTACGCGTTCGCCATCGAGGAGAAGCAGCTTTTGACCGTAGGGAACTCCGCCATCGTCCCAGACAGTCTCCCGGCCAAGTTTCACGGCATCGTTCGCATGCTTCCAGGAAAACGGATATAGCGCCGGCAGGATCACTTCTCCAAATTCCTGTCCTTTGAGCGCGGGTCCCGCCAGAACCTGGGCGGAAGGCCACAACATATCGCGCAGGAATCGGGGCGCCTGCATGTGAAGACTGCCGATGTGCTCAAAAGGCAGCCAGACACACTCGCCGGCGATGAAGACTTCGAGCCGCGGGCCGATTCGCGAGTCGCAATCTTCGATCGTGTCGAACGGTTCGCCATTCAGGACGCCCGGCCGGGATAATGCTGGCGCGCTTTCCGGCAGTTTGCCTTCTTCGAAAAGCGATTCTCGCTTCTGATAAGCGCTCAGCGCGGAACGATAGAGAAGCGCTCCCACCTCGGCGTCCGCACTCTCACCGGCC
>JAICIH010000306.1 GCA_025924475.1 Bryobacteraceae bacterium | reverse complement strand
GGCGACAATGGACAACTAAGCCCCGCCGTGGTGAATGCGCCGATGATGGCGCACGACCATCTGGAGACCGCGCCGGGATCGCGTGCCGAAGTGCAGTTGGATGCCACGACCATGATTCGTGTGGCGCCGAACACGGACATGAGCTTCGCCGATCTGACGTATCAGCATTATCAAGCACAACTCGGAATCGGGACGATTGTCTTGCGCGTGCTGGGCAACTCGAATGCGCAATTGGAAGTGGATACGCCGAGTGTGGCCTTGCGGCCCGTGGTTCCAGGCGAGTATCGCATCTCGGTTTTTGACAACGGAACTTCGCAGGTGACTGTACGATCCGGGCGGCTCGAAATGAACGGCGCACGCGGGTCGGAGATGGTCGAGGCGGGACGGACATTGCTGGTGCGCGGCGATTCGTCGGATCCGGAGTTTCAGACGTCCTATGAAATCGCGCGCGATCAGTTCGACGATTG
The DNA here is from genome assembly GCA_025924475.1 of Bryobacteraceae bacterium. GTDB lineage: Bacteria > Acidobacteriota > Terriglobia > Bryobacterales > Bryobacteraceae > Bog-105. The sequence goes on along the minus strand of JAICIH010000306.1, from coordinate 6,752 downwards.
GAGTGCCGCGCGCGACCGCGATCTCGAAAATTCGCAGGCCTATCGCTATGTGAGTCCCGATATGAATGGCGCGCAGGACCTGGATGCCTACGGAGATTGGGTGCCTTCCGAATACGGAGAGGTGTGGTCGCCGCGCGGCGTGCCGGCAGACTGGTCGCCTTATAGCACCGGTGAATGGGCTTGGCAGAATTACTATGGCTGGACCTGGGTGGATACGGCTCCGTGGGGCTGGGCGCCGTATCACTACGGCCGCTGGTTTTGGAATGTACACAGCCGGGGCTGGTGCTGGTGGCCGGGGGTGCGTACGGCGCGGGCTTATTGGAGCCCTGCGCACGTGGGCTTTTTCGGGTGGGGACGCGGCGGTGTGGGTTGGGTCGCGCTGGCTCCGCATGAACGGCTGCATGCCTGGTGGGGTCCCCGGTGGGGAGATGGCTATCGCGGAACGGCTGGATTTCCGTATCGCGGCGGCGTCGCATTAGGAAGGATGTATCGCAACGCGAATGTGCGCGGCGGCGCGATGACCGCTTTTAGCGATCGCTTCAGCGGCCCGAACCAACGCTTCAGTGTCGCGACACGCGGACAATTGTCGCGCGCCAATCTGTTCCATGGCCAGATTCCGGTATCGCCGACACAAGCCAGTTTTCGATTTTCCAATCGTCCGGCGATTGCGAATCCGCGGCTCACGGCAGCGCCGAATCGGCATTTTGTGACGGAGCGGCAAGGATTCGGAAGCTTCAGAGCAGGGCAGCGCGGCTTCACTCCCGCCCAGACGTATCGTGCGCCGGCGCCTTCTTCGAGCGGCTGGCAGCGTTTCGGCTCGCCCGGCTATTCGAACCGGCAGAGTTTTGCGGACCGTCACGAGGAATCGAGCGGCTGGCACCGCTTTGGTCAGCCTCGCACTACGACGCCGAACTCGTTCGGAAGTTCGCCGCGGGCAGATCGGCCGTCGGGATCATGGCAGGGCTTTCACGGCTTCGGTGGTTCTCGCAACGGAAGCGAGTTTCGGCAGCAGCAACAGCAGCATTACAACGCGCCTCCCGCGCAGCACTACAATGCGCCGCCTTCGCAGCGTTTCAACGCGCCTCGCATGGAGCGCAATAACGCGCCGCAGCGTTCGTACCAGCGCGACGGCGGTGGTTATCGCGGCGGCAATGGCGGCGGACATTCTTCCGGCGGACGGGGCGGAGGCGGAGGTGGAGGACATTCTTCCGGCGGCGGTCATCGGGGCCGTTAACCAAATCGACGATTTTCCCTCGGCCGCTCCGGCCGCCTGACAGGGCTGGAGCGGCATTTTTTTTGCGCCGGCGATACCGATTCGCGCGATCGAACTGCTGATGCGGAGCCAAAAGCGTTAGCGCAATGTCGTTTACTTAAGCGAAAACACAAGAAACCGAGCCATCCTTCGTTCCGGCAAAGTACTGACACGGAGCCGAAAGCGTCAGCGCCCTTGACTGTTTTAATTCCGCAAGGCCGCTTAAGTAAACGGCATTGAGCGTTAGCGCCCGTGTCGGTGTTTGCCTGCCTCAGAAAGAGCACGGCGCGATTTGTTTTCTGCTATTCTTCGTCGATGCGCTTCAGCAGATTGACCGTCGCCGTCTGCGTTGCCACTGCACTGGGCGCCGGTCCGGCATACTCTCAGGCCCACGATGACAACGAGTGGACGATGCCCGGCAAGGATTACGCAGGCACCCGGTACAGCTCACTCGCGCAGATCACTCCGGCCAATGTCGGCCGGCTGACGCCGACCTGGAGTTTTTCTACCGGGGTTCTTGGAGGTCATGAAGGCCAACCTCTCGTAGTGAACCGCACCATGTACGTGGCCACTCCCTATCCCGACGTGCTCTACGCCTTCGATCTCACCCATGAGGGCTATCCACTCAAGTGGAAGTACCGCCCGGACGTGAATCCGGGCTCGATTGGCATCGCCTGCTGCGACACCATCAATCGTGGTCCCACCTACGCGGACGGAAAAATCGTCTACAACTTGCTCGACGGCCATACGGTCGCAGTGGATGCGGACACGGGAAAAGAGCTCTGGAAAACGAAAGTGGCCGATATCGGGGATGGCGAAACCACGCCGATGGCCCCGCTGGTCGCGAGAGGAAAAGTTTTCGTGGGACCCTCGGGCGGGGAATTCGGGATTCATGGCTGGGTAAAAGCACTTGACCTGGCAAGCGGAAAGCTCCTTTGGAAAGCGCACAACATGGGACCCGATACTGTGGTCCTGGCTAAGCCCGGCGTATTCAAGCCTTACTACGACAAGGGAACCGATCTGGCGCTCACTACATGGGCGCACAACAGTTGGAGACACGGCGGCGCGCCGGTCTGGGGCTGGCTCTCCTACGATGAAGCATTAGACCTCATCTACTTCGGCACTGGAAACGCCTCACCTTACAATGCGGACCAACGCTCGGGCGATAACAAATGGTCTAACAGCGTGCTCGCCCGGCGCCCCGATGATGGATCGCTGGTATGGGCCTATCAGTTCACGCCGCACGACAACTGGGATTACGACGCCAACGCCGAGATGATTTTAGTGGATCTCACGATTCACGGCCGCAAACGGCAGACATTGGTCCACTTCGACAAGAACGGGTTCGCTTACACCATAGATCGCGCAAGCGGCGAAGTGCTCGTCGCGCAGCCCTATGTGAATGTCACCTGGGCGAAGCAAATCGATCTGCAAAGTGGAAGGCCGGTCGTGGACTCTACCCGGCAAACCGGCGTCTCCAAGGGTACAACGCAGGACATCTGTCCCAGCCTCGAAGGCGGGAAGAGTCCGGTCTCCGCAGCATCCTATTCTCGTCGCACTGGCCTCTTCTATGTCTCCACCAACAATCTCTGCATGGATTTTTCGACGACGCCTACGGCGCGCATTGCGGCAACACCCTTCATAGGAGCGACCACTCCATACAAAGCCGGGCCCGGTGGCTACATGGGCGCCTTCATTGCATGGGATGCCGTTCAGGGAAAAAAAATCTGGGAGATCAGAGAGCAGTTTCCCGTATGGAGCGGCAGCGTTGCGACGGCCGGCGACGTGGTGTTCTACGGCACGCTCGATGGCTGGTTCAAAGCAGCGAACGCGAGAACCGGAAAACCTCTGTGGAAGTTCAAAGTGGGATCCGGTGTTGTCGGCTGTCCGATCACGTATTTGGGGCCCGATGGGAGGCAGTACGTGGCGATTCTTGCCGGGATCGGCGGCGATTGGTTCTTGCTCTCCGGCGACGTACGTTCGGACGATCCGGCCGATGTGCGCCCGCCGGCGGATTTTGCGCGCGAGCTTGCGCGGCACACGAGCCAGGGTGGAATGATATGGGTTTTTGGCTTGTAGCGGTCGCGGCCGTCTTGCTCGGTTCCTTGCTCGGTTGTAACCACACAGACCGCACGCGCGCTATCCCGCCGTCGGTTACCGACGAGTTGTACGTTCGTGCCGGGGGATCCGAGCCGCCGGCAGGGAAATTGAGCAATCCATTCATTCGTGATGCTCGAGCAGCGAAGGATGGCGAAAAACTTTTCAGCACGATGAATTGCGACGGGTGCCATGGCGGTGGGGCGTTCGGCTGGGTGGGTCCCAGTCTGGTGGACGGACGCTGGCGGTATGGAGGCTCCGATGGCGAGCTGTATCATTCGATCTTCTATGGCCGTCCGCGAGGGATGCCGGCCTATGGCGGCATCTTGCCCTCCGACGCAATCTGGAGGATCGTTACGTATCTCCGCGCTCAGCCGATTCCGGCAAGTGTTCCGACCGAGTCGTGGATCGAGGGCGTTCCTGCACGATCCGTCCCGGCGAGAGGGGAAAGATCCGGCAAGAATTGAAGTTTACATAATATCTGTTATCGGTCTATTATCACGCGCCTATATTCCATCTCAACGATTCCCGCCCTCCCAACGTATTACCCACTGAGGCTATCTGGACGGCACATGGAAATGGCGGTCTCGTTGATGTGTCAGTTCACCGCCGAGCCGGGATCGATTCGCGGCCTGATCCACGACGCCAAGGCTGGCGATCTGGCGGCGTTCGAGCAGATCGTCACGCGCTACGAGCGAATCGTGCTGCGGATAGCGCGGCGCCTGCTGGCGGATTCGGAGCTGGCTCGCGATGTGGCGCAGGAAGTCTTTTTACGGCTGCACGGCAAGTTGGGCAAATTCCAGGAAGGAAAGGATCTGGCCCCGTGGCTGTATCGCATGACCGTGAATCTGTGTCATGATTTGCGACGGCGCTCCAAGCCGAGCGTGGCTCTGGATCTGGCTCCGGCGCTGCGCGATGCGGCGCTCGATCCGGAACAAGCAATGGAGTTGCTCCAGCGTCAGGAATTGGTGGCCGCCGCCTTGGCAGAGCTGAGCCCGCGCGAGCGTGAAGCGATCGTTCTGCGCGATTTGGAGGGGCTTTCGACCGCCGAGGTCGCCCGCGTGCTGCGGTCGAGCGAAGGTACGGTGCGGTCGCAAATTTCTACTGGGCGCGTGAAGATAAAGCGGTTCGTGATGGCGCAGCTTGGGAGGCGGCGATGAGCGTTCACGTAAGCGAAGAAATCCTGGCGCTCTATGTTCGAGGTGATTTGCCGGAACACGACTCGCGGAGCGTGGCGCGGCATGTTGACGAATGTCAGGATTGCAAGCAAGTAATTGCGGATATTTCATTTAGCTATGAAATATTCACAAATTCCTTGAATGATCCCACAGCCGCCGAGCTGGCCACCTTGCGAAGCGCGGTCATGGGCAAGCTCCGAGCAGACGCGGCGGAGTCCAGGAGCTGGGTTTGGCTGTTCGCCGCCGCGGCCAGCGTGTTGTTGTGTTTAGCCGCACTGATCTGGCGCGGCGAACGCCAGGAGCTTCCGCCGATGGCACGACTTCCCCGGCCCGGCCCACCGGCTGTCATGCCGCCGCCGGAGCCGCCGATTGCAACGCCCAGAACGCATGTGACGCAAGCGCCGCGCAAACGCATCGAACCAGGAATGTGCGCGGCGACGCTTATTACGAAAGCTGGCCAGCCGGCTTACCTGAAAATGAGCACCTCCGATCCGAATGTGGTGATTCTGTGGCAACTCGAGGAAAACGAAAAGGTCGCAACCCCATGATGAAAATTATTTTGCTGTCCTTGATGATGACGCCGGTTTTACTGTGGTCACAAACGGCGAAAGAGACATCTGCGCCTGAGACTGTCACGAAAATCGTTCGTGTCCACAATGCAAGACCTGAGAAGCTCGCCGAACTGGCGGGTGGGAGCGCGAGCGCGGTGTCAATCCGCGCGAATGATGCATTGAAAGCTATCGTGGTTCGGGGAAAGGCCGCCGATGTAGCGACGGTCGAGCAGACGATTCGGGAGTTGGATAGCTCCTCCACGCCCGCAGCCTCGCGCGATGTTGAATTGATGGTTTACCTCGTGAGCGGGTCGAACGCAGCGCCCACAGCATCGACTCCAGCGGAAAAATTGGCGGCGCTAGCGCCAGTAGTCAAACAGCTACGAGCTATTTTTCCGTACAGCGACTATCAATTGCTTAGCAGCATGCTGCTGCGCTCCGGCGAAGGTTCTGTAACTTCGTCGACAGGGTTGCTGAAACCATTCCAAAACGGTAACAGTGGCTCCTCCTATCCGAGCACCTATTCCATCACCTTCAAGGACGCGACTATCTCGCAAGAGGGTGGAAGGTCCAGCATTCATTTAGGACAATTTCACTTTCGCACGCGGCCCGTTATGACGTCCGGAACTCAGACACAAGGTTACGAAATCGGCATCCAGACAGACGTGGATTTGCCGGAAGGCCAAAAAGTCGTCGTCGGTAAGGCGAACATTGAAACCGCCGACTCCGCGATCTTCGTGATCTTGTCGGCCAAGTTGATGCAATAAGAAGTAGACTGCTTCCCTACTCCATTACTCCTCACGAATCGCATTTACCGGATTCAATCCGGCCGCGCGGCGAGCCGGCAGCCAGCATGCGAACAGACCGACCGCCGCCAGCAACAGACTGACGGTAACAAACACCGCGGGATCCGTTGCCGAGACGCGAAACGGAAGCGCCGCCATTAAGCGCGCGGCGGGAAAAGCGGCCGCGAGTCCGAGGACGACCCCGGCGGCGAGTTGTATTACGCCGCGGCTCAGCACCAACCGCAAAATATTGCGCGAAGTGGCTCCCAATGCCATACGGATACCGATCTCGCGGGTACGGCTGGTGGCCGCCTGCGCCATCACTGCATAAATGCCGACGGAAGCCATTACCAGAGCGATCAGAGCGAAGACGGCGAAGACGATCCCGAACAATCGCAGGAACCACTGCGTATGCTCTATCGCCTTAGCCAACGTTCTCACCTCGAACAACGGCAGGTCCTGGTCGAGAGACTGCACAGCGGCGCGCACCGCCGAAGCCAGCGAAGCCGGAGCTGCGGCGGACCGGATCGCCAGTGCCACGGAATCGGGTGTTTCCTGCCGGTAGGGTATGAATAGCAGCGGATTCGGCGCTTTTTCATTCGGTTCCTGCACGAGATTTGCGAAGACGCCAACCACCGATATCCAATCCCCCGGCTTGTCCTTCGTGTAAAAGCGCAACCGCTTGCCAATGGCGTTTTGATGCGGCCAGTATCGCTCGGCGAATTGCTTGGTGACGATAGCGGATTGCCGGCCGGCTGCGCCGTCCATCTGGTTGAAATCGCGCCCCAGCAGAAGCGGCAAATTGATCGTGTCAAAATATCCCGGAGACTCGATCACGACAGATGCTGAAGGAGCATGCGCCGGATCGGTGAGAGCCGCGTGTTCGATC
>JAICIH010000305.1 GCA_025924475.1 Bryobacteraceae bacterium | reverse complement strand
GCCGGCAAGAGGCCGGGTACGAATTCCCTAGTAGGCTTAATGATTGTCATTGCCTTGGTGATTGCGGCCTTGGCATTCATCGATTCGGCTCTGGAGAAAATCGAACGGCGGGACCTGGAAAGCCAGGCGCGGCAGAATCACGCTCAGGGCGCTCAGCTTGTTAAACAAGGCAAGCTTAATCCGGCTATCGAGCTTCTACTCAAGGCGCATACTCTGGAGCGCAATAACACTCTCTACGAGATTGACCTCATTGATGCGCTCGTCGCGGCCAAGAAGAGCGAGGACGCCCAGCCGCTCATGAATGAAATTCTGCTGCGCGAGCCGGACGACGGCCACGCCAACCTGAGCGCTGCGCGATTAGCGCTCGAAAAAGGCAAATCCGCGGACGCGATTTCCTACTATCACCGCGCGATTTATGGCGACTGGCCGCAAAACGCGCCGGCCCATCGCGTGGCCGCACGCATGGAACTCGTCCATCTGCTAGCCGCCGAAGGGAGAAAACAGGAGCTGCTCGCCGAACTGCTTCCTCTCGAAGAAGAAGCCAAAACCAATATCCCGATTCAAAAAGAGCTCGGGCGTCTATTTCTCGTGGCGGGTTCTCCCAACCGCGCCGCAGAGGCATACCGGGCCATGATCGATCGCGACCCGAAAGATGCGGACGCACATTCCGGATTGGGAGATGCGGAATTGGAAATGGGAGAGTACCGGAATGCGCGCGCTGCTTTTCTCACCGCGCTGCGCTACAAACCGCACGACGCCTCCATTCAGAAGCGGCTGGATTTGTCCAAAGCACTTACCGATCTGGACCCCACGCCGCGCCGGCTCGCCTCGATGGAAAAATATCGCCGCAGCATTCATATTCTGCAGTTGGCGTATGACAACCTCAATGCGTGCGTGGCGCAGCATTCGGGCGCGCAGCCGGCCGATATCGCCCAAGCCCTCTCCACGGCCCGCGATGCTCTTGCGGCAAAACCTCCGTCCCATGCCAGCAACGAGCTTTCAGAAAGCGTGTTGGGAATTGCGGAAAAAATATGGCACGCCCGTGTCGCCGTTTGCGGCGCTAGCGTTTCGCCCGAAAACGAGGCGTTGCGGTTGATCATCGAAAAACTTGGCCAATAGGCGGCGGTAGCCAACCGCCGCGCGGGATGCCATCCCGCCCCACAATCACTTAGCCGGGTTCATCGTGACTTTCGATATGCCGGCCTTGTGCTGCTTGCCGTCCTCATCGAGCAGATACAGTGTATTCTTCTGGACCGCGTATTTCACCTTGTCGCCTACCGTCACATTCGCCGGCTTCGACCAGGGAAACAGCAATTTCTCACGGGCTATGTACGTTTTGGCATCACCTTGAATCGTGTAGACCTGAAACGTGTCATAGTCGTCGCTGGTATGTGACGTCGTAGTCTGCGAGTAATCGGCCTTCTTCCCTTTATCCTTGACCGTTCCGTCGGTGTTCCTGATCGTTGTGCTGCCTTGATGCACCTGCTGCTTCTCGGTCTCCAGCAGCGTTCCGGATTGCCACTCGCGAGCACTATCTGCGCCAAAGGAATAGAGCGCTGCGAACAGCAACGCCGAGACTGCGAGAAAAGAGTTGCGTTTCATGAGACCGCCACCTCGATTAGAAATTGAAAAGCGTGCAAGGAGTGTACCACGTATTTGGCGCGCTTAACGAGCGCTACGATAACACAGACGGATGCTGCGTCTACTTAGCGACTTTAGGCACGCTCTGCGAGGGCTCCGCAGATCGCCGGCGTTCGCCGCTGTTGCGGTTTGTTCTTTGGCTTTGGGCTTAGGCGCCAACGTCACCATTTATAGCGTCGTCCGCGAGATGATTCTGGACGACCTCAGCGCCAGTCAACCGGACCGCCTGGCGCGCGTTGCCGACGGGATTCCTTACGCCCAATATTGCGAGCTCCGCCAGGCAGGCGTATTTCAGGATTTGGCTTTCGACCTCGGAATCGGCGATATCACCTGGAATTCCGGCACGCACGGCGAAATCGCCTGGCGGATGACCACGAGCGCCAATTTCTTTGATGTCCTCGGCGTTGGCGCATCGGCCGGCCGCCTCTATTCTCAGACTGATGAAGGCCACTCTGTCGCCGTGGTCAGCAACGGCTTCTGGCGCAGGCGGCTCGGCGGCGATGTTCATGTTGTGGGACGCGCGCTCAAACTGAGCGGGCGTCTGTACACCGTCACCGGCGTTTTGCCGCGCGATTATCGCAGTATCCTGGGCCACGGCGTCTCGCCGGAGGTTTACGTTATCGCCAGGGCGGATTCCGCCAATTGCCACCTGTTCGGCCGCCTGCGCGACGATCTCACACGCAGTCAGACCCGCGACGCTCTGCTCGCCGCAGCCCGAAACATCGGCGGCCAGGATTTCGCCCGCCGCGTTTCTGTGCTCCGCCCCATGGCCGGCCTCGCCGCGCACGCTGCCGCCCAAGGCGATGACCGCCGCTTCTTCCTCTTTTTCGTGATGCTGTTTGGCGCCGCGGCCCTGCTGGTGCTGATCGCCTGCCTAAATGTCGCCGGCCTGCTGTTGGCGCGTGGTGTTGCCAGACGACGTGAATTGGCGATTCGCAAGGCGCTCGGCGCCGGACGCGGCCCGATCATCCGCCAACTGCTTGCCGAAGGCGCCGTGTTGGTGGCGCTGGGAGCGGCCGCCGGCCTCGCTCTCGACGCCTTCCTGCGTCAACAACTCAGCTACCTCCGTTGGCCTTCGGCTTACAACCTTCCATTCGAATTCCATTTCCAGAACGACCGCGGCCTGTTTTTTTATGCATTGGCGGCGGCGCTGGTCACACTGCTCCTCTCCTCGCTGCTGCCTGCGCTGCGCGGCGCGCGCGCCGATCTCGGACTGGCCATGAAACAGGGCGAGCCGACGTTGTCCATCCGCCACTGGAACTTGCGTAACGGCTTCGTCGCGCTGCAACTGGCGCTCTCGGTCGTGCTGTTGAGCCTCTGTCTGCTGTTTGCTCGCAGCTTCGTCCACCTGGCCGGCGCCGATCCCGGATTCAACATCGCCGGCACAGTAATCGTCGCCGCGCATCAACCACCCGGGCAGAAGCAGGGCGAAGCAGCAGGCTGGGCCTGGCGCGATCGCATCGTCGAGATCGTGAAAGAAGTACCTGGTGTCACCGGCATCACTTCCATTGGCACGCTACCGCTCATGGGCGAACTGCCATTGCAGGACTTCGTGCGCCGCCGCGGCGACGCGCTTTCCGCCGCCCGCGATGCTTATGAACTCGGTGGTGGCGAGCAGTTCTGCCGTGTTCTCGGAATTCCCATCCTGCGTGGCCGCGATTTCGAAATCGCCGATCGCACCCGTCGTCCCATACCGGTAATCCTGAACCAGACTCTCACTCGCCGCCTCTTCGGGAATGCCGATCCTATTGGCGAAGAAATCGCCATTGGCCGCAAAGATCCCCGTATTCTCGAAGTCGTAGGCGTGGCCGCCGACGCGAAACTGCGCACGCTCGGAGAAGACCATCCGCCGGTATTCTTCGCGCCTTTTTCCTTTGCGCAATTGCTCGTCGCCACCAACGGCAATGGCGCGCAATGGGTCAAGCCGCTGCGTGACGCTCTCGCGAGAGTCGATTCCGACGGCACTGTGGAAGTCCGCCCGCTGACCGAGGCTGCCGCGGGCGCGCTGTTTCCCATGCGGATTGCCGCTTTGTTCGCGAGTTCGTTGGCGGGCATCGGATTGCTCCTGGTCCTTACGGGCCTGTACAGTTCGGTCTCTTATGCCACGCGCCGCCGCACTCGCGAAATGGCAATCCGCGCGGCGGTCGGCGCTACTCGCTTCACGATTGTCCGAACTGCGATACGCGACGGAATGGCGGTTCTCGCCTGCGGGATTGTGGCTGGCCTCCCACTTGCCATCGCGGCGATTCGGCCTTTAACGGACATCCTTCCCGATGGTGTTGACCCGTGGAATAGAGGTATGTTCGCGGCAGTTGCGCTGATCCTGCTTGCGGTTGGAACAGGCGCTGCTTGGATTCCCGCGCGAGAAGCTGCGAACGTGGATCCTGCGACAGCGTTGCGAGAGGAATAGATCGCGGCGCGTTGGCGTCTCGGCGAGAGACGATAACAACGGGACACGTCTTGACGGCGAGTCCCAGATCCGCCAGCCAGATCTCACCGGGCTGGGGGTTCATCGATCAGGTCGAGGACCCCCTGTTCGGCGGCGCGCGAGCGTGCGACGTCAAGAAGATCCTGATCGGCGAGTTCTATCACTTCCATGATGCGCTCTCTGGCCTCTGCCGCCGTCTCCGGTCTCCACTCGCGCAACCTGGCGTCCAGTTTCTCCGCCAATATGTCCACGACAACCTCGCCAGCTTTTTTAGTTTAGTGCCAGTGAGTGCTCCGTAGTGGAGTTTCCACCGCCGTGCCCGCAGGGAGCTCAGCTTGGACCAAGACGGCGGCCGGATGGACGGAGGGCCCAAGATGCTGCTGTAACTGCCATCATAACGATCAGATAAACCAGTGCGACAGGGTCAATAAACCTCGACGCCAAATGTGAAGCGATCGCGCCCGTGAAGTTGAAGACCACACCGGCGTAGGTCCACTCCTTAAGTCGAGGAAACCGCGGAACGACCAACGCAATAGCGCCGAGGAGCTTCCAGACGCCCAGGATGATGAGGAAATACGGAGGGTAGCCCAGACGGTCGATGACCCCGCGAACCTGCGGCACCTGCAAGACATCCCACACGCCTCCCAGCACTAGTTCGAAGACGAGCAAAGCCGTAGTCACCCAGTAAGCGATGCTGCGGCCGCGGGGTGAAAAGACGGAATTCGCGAGGTTCGTCACGGAATTGATATCCGGGGCAGATCCGGCTGGTCTGGGCCCATCAGTCCTATAGTGACGAACCGTGACGAGTAAATGCAATCGTGGACGAGCACGTGTGGCCAGCAATATCTTCGGCCCGCGCGGCAGGTATCTTCAAGTGGCGGGGTAACGCGTTAGCCTCGATAGCTGCTTAGCTATGCCGCTAAGCCAATTCAGCGAGCCCACTTTTTCGCTCATGTCGACAGCTTGCAGATGGCCGACGATGGTGGAGGGATCGGGTTTGTTATCACAGCCCGTCATCTTCGGGAACGAAGGAATTAGGTGCGGCAATCTCATGTTAGCTAGTAACCTGAAAGTGGCACCCTGGAGGAATATGCCTAGTAGCCAACCACTGCACCACAAGCTAAAGAGGCCGTGTATTCCAGCGTGGTAGGCGAAGAAGAAGCCACTCGCGGTCGCTAAGATCAGCACTACGATGCGGTACCCGGTGGCAATCCTCAATTCACTCGCACAACTCTGGCATCTAAAGACCCCTCCAAGCGTGATGCGGTGTGGCGGAACCTTGCATTCACAGTAAGGGCACCGTCCGGGCTGCTGTTCGAATTCTCATATACGAATTGAGTGTCTGCAGTATATGGAATTACGAAGCTCGCTTGGAGAGTGTTCCCTCCTCGCTAAACCGCTCATTTGGAAGAGTACTTCGCGTACCCCCATCGGTATTGTTCGGGATTGTTGTCCTATAACGGGCTAGCTGTCCATCAGTGCGATGGGCTGTTGCCGTATTGTTAGCAATTCCTTCTAATTAGCTTAATCGCGGAAAATTTTGCGCCCAACTGCTCCCGGCCAAAATGAATCATGGCCTTGCACATCCCCGAGCGGCTCGCAGTGAACTGCCGCAAAACGCCCGAGCGCGCGGCTTGGCTCAGCGGATTGCCCGGTACCCTGCGAAACCTGGAGCGCCGATGGTCGCTGTCGATCGGTGCGCAGTTCGACGGAACGGAAGTTAGTTGCGCGTGGGTAGCGCCCGTCGTGCTCCCGGACGGCATTCCTGCGGTATTAAAGCTCGCTATGCCGCACATGGAAGGAAGGCACGAACTCCATGCGCTCCGCGTCTGGAACGGCAACCCAACCGTCCGGCTTCTCGATGCCGACGAGGAACTTGGCGCTATGCTCCTGGAGCGTTGCGAACCGGGAACCGTGCTACGTGTATTGCCCGAACCCGAGCAGGATCTGGTGATCGCAAGCCTGTTGCGCCGCCTCTGGCGCGTGTCATCGGCTCCGCACCCTTTTCGCCCTCTGTCCGCGATGACGGAGTACTGGAGCAATGAGACTCTGGCCGACGCCGCGCGTTGGCCCGATACCGGCTTGGTCCGTGAAGGTCTGCGTCTCTTTCACGAGTTACCACGCACTGCTCCCGTAGAAGTGCTTCTTGCGACCGACCTGCACGCCGGCAACATTCTTCAGTCCAAGCGCGAGCCGTGGCTCGTGATCGATCCGAAACCCTTCGTCGGCGACCCCGCTTACGACGCAACGCAACACTTATTCAACTGTAAGGCTAGATTACGTGCGGACCCGCACGGGACCATCGGCCGCATCGCTGATCTTTTGGAAGTGGATCGCGAGCACGTTCGACTATGGATGTTTGCCCGGCTCGCCGCCGAGCCTCGCGACGATTGGACGGACCACAATTCAATGGCGCTCGCCAGAGCAATAGCTCCGTAGTGAGCTAAAACCGCATGCTCACCAGCCTGTTGAACAGCTAAAAGCTGACGGCTAAGCGCTGAAAGCTCTAGACGCGGCAATTCTGCGAATTGCCGGGCTAGACTCTACAAATGCCGGAAGGGGCTCTCTATCTCCTCGGTGGATCTCGAGGCTTCCCGTTCCAGCGAACGGCTGATAATGTCCTTCGACCCCAGCCCAACCGCTAGCGACAACGCCAGCACGATTCCCCCGAACAGGATGGCAAACGCCAGATACACAATCCGCCCTCCAATGGCTAAATGATCCAAAGCCATCGCCAAGGTGACCACCAGCACCATCCATTTCACACCGGCGCTCAGCAAGCGCGCATATTGCAGGTTCATGTTCACCGCGCCGATCAGCACGCTTCGCGAAAGGAATCGCGCCACGAAATTTCCGACGACGATCAGAATCAGCGCCGCAAACACGTGCGGCAGATAGGTGAATAATCTCTCGACAAATTGCGACGTCAAAGTCACATCAAACGCGGAGATACCGATCAGAAAACCGATCAGCAAAATCACCCACGTCACACTCCGCGTAATCAGGACCGTTGGCGTCGCAGAAGGCGACCATTCGGCTACGCCATTAAATCCCCAGGTCGTCATCCGCTCGTCAAAGTGAATCCTTTTGAAAGAGCGCCGCAGCAGGAAAGCGACAATCCAGGCGAGTATTCCCGCTACCACCAGCGCCACGATCAGCGCCGCAATTCCAGG
>JAICIH010000304.1 GCA_025924475.1 Bryobacteraceae bacterium | reverse complement strand
ATTAGTTGCACTTCCATCCGGTCTTTGGTTAATATGCAATCAGGAGGTTGCATGAATTCGGACCGGATAGAAAAGAGCGTTGTCTTGCGCGCGCCGCGCGCGAAAGTGTGGCATGCCTTGACCGACGCTCAGGCGCTCGGCGCATGGTTCGGTATGAAATTAGACGGCCCTATAACCGCCGGCGCTCCTCTGAAAGGACAGGTGACTCACAAAGGATACGAACATATTACGCTGGAGATCGTGGTCGAACGAATGGAACCGGAGCGTCTTTTTTCCTGGCGCTGGCACCCGCACGCCGTCGATCCGAAGTCGGATTACTCCCAGGAGCCAATGACGTCAGTTGTTTTCGAATTGGCGGACGACCCAGGCGGCACGCGGCTTACCGTCGTTGAATCCGGATTCGACAGCATCCCATTAGCACGCCGCATGGAAGCCTATCGGGGCAACGAGCAGGGCTGGAGTCTGCAGATGGAGGCGATCGCGCGCTATGTCGGCCAAGCGGCGCAGTCGGCTTAGCCAGGCGGCGCCTATTTTCGCGGCGCTGGGCGATGAAACGCGTCTGCGCCTCATCGCCCGCTTATCTACCGATGGACCGCTGTCGATTTCTCGCCTGACTGCCGGCGGCCGCGTCACGCGGCAGGCCGTAACGAAACATCTGCATGTACTCGCCGGCGCTGGGCTCGCCTCGAGTGCGCGCTCGGGGCGCGAAAGAGTGTGGGAGCTGAATGAGCGGCAGATCGAGGCGGCGCGCGAATGCCTCGATGGGATCTCGGCACAATGGGATCGAGCGCTCGAAAATTTAAGAAAGTTCGTGGAGGAATAACAATATGGCGCTATTGCGATTTACCCAGAACATCCAGCGCCACGTCGCCTGCCCGGCGCGCCAGATAGAAGGCGCCACGCTGGCCGACGTGCTCGAGGGTTATTTCCGTCAACATGAGCAGGCGCGCGGCTACGTGCTCGACGATCAGGGCAAGCTTCGCCACCACATGACGGCATTTATCGATGGAAACCAGATGCGCGATCGCGAAGGCCTGAGCGACCCCGTCGCGCCGGATGCGGTCGTCGATCTTGTGCAAGCATTATCGGGAGGATAGAGAATTCAATGAGCACTCGATTTCATGTAGCCACACGGAAAGGATTATTTACGCTGGATCGCGGCGCTTCCGGCTGGTCGATCACGCAGACCTCTTTCCTGGGAGACAACTGCACGCTTCTGATGCACGATGCGCGCAGCGGCGATCTGATCGCCACGCTGAATCACGGGCATTTCGGCATCAAGATGCATCGCTCCCGCGATGGTGGAGCGAACTGGACCGAAATTGCCACACCGCAGTATCCGCCCCAGCCGGCCGATTACACACCCAAAGCGACGCCGCTCGAAGGCAAGCCGGCTGAATGGTCGCTCAAGCTCGTGTGGGCTCTTTCCCCTGGAGGGCCGAATGAACCGGGCGTTATCTGGTGCGGCACACTGCCTGGCGGCCTGTTCCGGTCCGAGGATGGAGGCGATTCCTGGAATCTGAACCGGCAACTATGGGACGACCCACGCCGCGAAGAATGGTTCGGCGGTGGCGCGGATCATCCAGGCATTCACTCGATTTGTGTCGATCCGCGCGATGCGCGGCATGTGATCGTGGGTGTCTCCTGCGGCGGTGTCTGGAAAACGCGCGATGGAGGCGGAGCCTGGGAACCTGGCGGCCGAGGCATGCGCGCCGAGTACATGCCGCCGGAGCGCGCTTTCGAACCAAACGCCCAGGACCCGCACCTGGTAGCGCAGTGCCCCTCCCATCCGGACGTGCTCTGGGTTCAGCATCACAACGGCATTTTTAAATCCTCCGACGCGGCGGCATCCTGGAGCGAGATTGACGGCGTGCAGCCCTCGGCTTTTGGCTTTGCGGTCGCGGCACACCCGCATGATCCGGACACGGCATGGTTCATTCCGGCTGTAAAGGACGAAAAGCGCTATCCGATGAATGGCCGCGTGGTGGTCAACCGCACCCACGACGGCGGCAAGACCTTTGAGACCTTGACCCAAGGTCTTCCTCAACAGCACGCCTACGATCTGGTCTATCGGCACGCTCTGGATGTGGACGAAAGCGGCGACCGTCTGGCGTTTGGCTCCACCACCGGGTCGCTCTGGATCAGCGAGAATGCCGGCGACTCCTGGCAGACACTCGCGGCCCATTTGCCGCCCATCTACGCCGTTCGTTTCGAAAAGACTCCCTGACCTGTAGCTTGTGGCGCACGCACTCTTGCGCAATGTCATTTACTTAATGAACATTTCACTATAGAAATGTTTTATGAGTGACTTTTCCTCCCCCGACCCTCAGACGGTGTTGAGATTGTTTGAGCAGATGACAGCCAGGGATTCGTGGCTGAGCAGCCTGCGACCGCCCGGAGCAGCCTTTTCGCGCGTGCGGATCTACAGCTTAGGTGTAGTGGTCCGGCTGATGATCTTGCAGCGCTTGCTAGCACGATTCACCCTGAGCTGCGCAGTGCAGCACTTGGTGGGTCTGCAAGCGAACCTGGGAGAGGCACGCAAGCGCATCTCGACAGCGGCGGGGGCATATTGCCGAGCAAGACAAAAATTGCCCACACTAGTAGCAATTCAAGTGTTCGAAAAGATGAGTGAGCGCCTGCGTGGCTGGGTGCCGCGCAATCCGGTTCTGAAGGAGACTGCGGTCTATGTTCTGGACGGAACCACTCTGCAAGTGCCGCACTCACCGGAGCTGGCGAAAGCCTATCCGCCGCCCCGCAATCAGCATGGTGTTTCGCACTGGCCCTTAATTCGGATGTTAGTGCTGCAGGACGTGCAAACCGGCTTGGCTTTGCGCCCGCATTGGGGTCCGATGACGGAGAGCGAGCAGGCCCTGGCTTTGCAAGCTATTCCGTATCTGCCAGCGGCTGCGGTGCTGATCGGTGACCGTAACTTTGGAGTGTTCGGGATAGCTTGGGCAGCCCAGCAGCGAGGGCATGCGGTATTGATACGCCTGACCCAAGATCGCGCCGAACATCTGGCTGGTGGTCCTATAGAATGCCCATTGGATCGTCGCATCTGTTGGCAACCGACACGCCACGATCGCTGCGGCGGCCCCTATCCGGACGGAGTCGCCCTGGAGGGTCGGTTGGTCTGTTTGCCGGCCTCACAACCGGATCATGCGCAGCCGCTGTATTTCTTTACCACTTTGGATCTGCCGTCTGCGCAGATACGCGGTTTGTACGATCTGCGTTGGAATGTGGAAACCGACCTACGTTCCATCAAGCGCACCGTTCATCTGCAGGAGCTCTCCGCCCGCACGGTGGCCATGCTGGAAAAGGAGCTTTTCCTTGCACTTGCCGCCTACAACCTCGTACGCGCTGTGATTTGTCTAGCCGCTGAAAAGGCGCACGTGCCTCCACGCCGCATCAGCTTCACCAATGTCTACACTCTGGTCGAGACCTTTTCCGACAATCTGCAAGCTGACGATCCGCAAACCGTTTCTGCCACTTGGCAGTACGTTATCAGTCTCGCCGCCCAATACAAGTTGCCGAACCGATCTAAGCCGCGTTCTTTCCCACGTACCGTTTGGCCCCGTCCCAAAACCTACCCGGCCAAACATTCGCCTTAAGTAAATGGCATTGCGCACTCTTGCGTGCCGCGTCGAGACTCTTCTCGACGCTGATAGGTAAAATCCGATACTCATTTAGGGCGGCGCCCTACAACGAATTTCGCCTGCGTCCGATACGTAAATAAGCGGACGCTTGCTTTGCCCATGGAGGTAATCCAAGCACGAGGGGCAATAGGGTGCCCACGATTCAGAAACTGACCAGACAATCGGGACTCACAGCCTGCATGGTTGCGGGTCTCACGGTGTGCCTCTCGCTCTTAGGGCTCACGGGATGCGCTCGCAACTCGCTCGAAACAGGGCGTAGCGCTCTGACGATCGAGCAGCTGAAAAGGCTTTGTGAAGGACAGCCCAACTCGCGTACGGTTACTTTTCAGGGTGTAGTCACCGTAGTGAATCCGCCATTCGGATTCCTCGTGGTGCAGGACGCAACCGCCGGTATCCGCGTTAAGCCGCGCTCGTTTGTAGACCTCAGCCTCACCGGGCATAAGGTCGAGATCCGGGGCGGCACATCGCCGGACGGAGATGCGGATGCGATTGTGGACGCTTCGGTGCGGGACCTGGGCAAGGCGGCGTTTCCCCAACCCGTCCGTCTTTCGCCGGAGGATTTAAGGAATGATCGATTCGACGACCTGCTCGTCACGGTCCACGCGGTGCCGCGTTCGCTGCGGGTAAACGCTACCGGACAAGCTTCACTTGCAATGCAAGTGGACGGTGAGCAGATCAACGCGCGCGTGATGGACGACCGCGATCCACTGACGAACCGTTTATTGGATGCGGAAGTAGATGCGACGGGCGTGGCGGCAACCTCGGTGGATGTAGACAACCGCGTGACCGATTTTACATTGCTGATCCCCGCCACGCGGTCAATCTCGATTTTGAAAGAAGCGCCGGATCCGCGAGTAGCTCCGTTCCGCTACGCCGAGCAGTTGTTGGACATGGAAGATCCTCCTCTACACCGTGTACGCCTGCGCGGCTCCGTGTATACGGACTCTTCATCGGAGCTACGCTTTCGGGACTCCAGCGGCTCGCTTCCCATTCGCGCGGCGGCGGCAGCCGATCTGATTTCGGAAAGCGACGTAGATATCGTGGCCTTCGCGCGCGAGAGCGCTTCCGGAATCGTACTGGAAGAGGCGCAAACGCTCGGGAATCCGGGTGAGCTCCGCGATCCGTCCGCTCCGAAAGCGGGGGCGCGCTCCATGCTAACTACGGCCGCGGCCATACACGCGCTATCGGCGCAGGAGGCGCGCCGGGCCCAGCCGGTATCGCTCGACGGTGTCATCACGTTTTACAAGCCGGAGACCCAGACCGCATTTTTTGCCGACCGCAGCGCTGGCATCTATGTGAATGTCCACAGAGTGGGAGTGCTTCCGGTCCGCGCGGGCGACCACGTGTTGCTTACGGGCGTCACCGGGCCCGGCGACTTCGCTCCGGTAGTGGAAAGGCCGAAAGTGAAGCTCCTGGGCCGCACGCCGCTGCCGGCGCCTTCTCACCTGAACGCCGAGGACATTTTCATGGGCCGCGCGGATAGCCAATGGGTGAAGCTGGAGGGCATTATTCAAAAGACCGGATCGGACAGCGGTTATGCAGCAGCGGAACTGGCCTGGGGACCGCATCGCTATCAAATCCGTTTGGCCGAAGGAAGCATACCCGAGAGCTGGGTCGACGCGCGCGTTCGCGTGCACGGCGCTTGTGGAACGGTATTTAATTCCAAGCGGCAGGTGTTGGGAATCCAGCTTTTTGTGCCGTCTCCGGAGCAAATTACCGTACTCGAGCCGCCCCGCGCCGGTCCCTTCGAGACGCCGATTCAACCGATCCACGATCTGCTGCAGTTTAATCCCTCGGCGGCCCCAGGCCATCGCATACATATTCAAGGAACGGTGCTCGCAGCAGTGGCGCACGGCTCCGTTTGGGTGCGGGACACAACAGGCAGCGTGGTGATCCGCGATCACGACGACATCGATTTGACGCCCGGCGTGGTGGTCGAAGTGGCCGGCTTTGCCTCGCCCGGCATGTTCTCGCCACAAATCCAGCAAGCCGTTATCAGAAAGGTGGCGGCAGGACCGGAACCCATGCCGGTGGTTATTTCGACTGAGGAAGCATTGACGGGAAACTACGATGCGCAGCTCGTTCGGATCGACGCGCGCCTGCTCGATCAATTTACCAATGGCGAAGAACGCATGCTGGTGGTAAGAACCGGACGAACGACGTTCACGGTGCGCGGTAACAATCGCTTGCCCTATTTTGAAAGCGGAACGGTTCTTCGCCTGACGGGAATTTGTACCGTGAGTGCGCAGCGCTTCCGCGGGATCGCCGTTCCCAGACGCTTCGAATTGAGTTTGCGCTCGGCGGCCGACGCGGTGGTCTTGCGACCCGCGCCATATTTGACTCCGAAACGAACGTTCCAGGCGCTTGCCATCACGATCGTGGGAATTGCGCTCGTCTTTATGTGGGTGCTGATCTTGCGCCGCCGCGTTCGTAAGCAAACGGCGATCATCGCGCAGAAGCTGGCCGAGGTGGAATCGCTGAAACAGGCTGCCGAAGCAGCCAATCTGGCCAAGAGCGAGTTTCTGGCGAATATGAGCCACGAAATCCGCACGCCCATGAACGGCATTCTCGGCATGACCGAGCTGACGCTCGATACCGAACTGACAGCCGATCAGCACGACAACCTGCTAACCGTAAAACATTCGGCCGATTCGCTGCTGACGATCATCAACGACATTCTCGATTTCTCCAAGATCGAGGCCGGCAAGCTCGAACTCGACCCGATCGAATTCGATTTGCGGGATAGCCTGGAAGAAAGCGTGCGGACGCTCGCGATAGCCGCGCACGATAAAGGACTCGAGTTGGTGTGCGGCTTCAGCGCCGAAGTGCCCGATACCGTCATCGGCGATCCGACACGGCTGCGGCAGATTACCACAAACCTGATCTCAAACGCCATTAAGTTCACCAGCGCGGGCGAGGTTACGCTCGATGTCAGCGTAGAATCGATGAACGAAACGGCCGCCATTTTGCACTTCGTGGTGAGCGACACTGGCGTGGGGATTGCGCCCGAGAAGCAGAAAGCGATCTTCTCCGCATTCACACAGGCAGACGCTTCGACTACGCGAAAGTACGGCGGCACAGGTCTGGGATTGAGTATTTCGGCGCGCCTGGTGGAGATGATGGGGGGGCGGATCTGGGTCGAAAGCACACCTGGGAAAGGGAGCCGCTTCCATTTCACGAGCAAAATGGGCGTGGCGACGGCCAAAATCAATGCGCCGCTGGCCTTCGGACCGTCGCTCGACAACGTCGCGGTATTGGTGGTGGACGATAACGACGCGAACCGCCGCGTGCTCGAGGCAACCGCCTCGCGCTGGGGCATGAAAGCGACGACCGCACACAGCGCCGATGAAGCGCTCGGCCTGCTACACGCGGCCGAGGCGAGTGGCTCGCCGTTTCCGCTGGTGCTGTGCGATGTACATATGCCCGGCCGGGATGGTTTCTATTTGGCTGAGCATCTATCCGGCGGCCGCAAGACCAAGCTCATTCTGCTCACCTCTGCCGGCCAACGGGGCGATAGCGTGCGGTGCCGTGAATTGGGCGTGGCGGGCTATTTGACCAAGCCAGTCCGGCAATCGGAACTACGCGCCGCT
>JAICIH010000303.1 GCA_025924475.1 Bryobacteraceae bacterium | reverse complement strand
CGAAAGTCGATTTCTGCAACGGCTTGCCGTCTTGCGAAATGCCCCGAAATACCAGGACTTCGCCTCTGTCGTTCTCGGCAACGAACATGTCACCGTTCGGAGCGGTTTTGATCTCGCGTGGCCGGTCGAGCCCTTCCGCATACAACTCCACCTTGAAGCCGTGGGGAGCCTGCGGCCACGCATCGGCCGGCCTTGCCACGACATCGGGACCGTTCGATACACCTTGGGTCGCATACGGCTTCGGCAGATCGGCCACGGTAATTTTGCGGGTGACGCCGGGCTTCTGGTCTTTATAGCTGACAAACGCTTGTTGACCGGTAATAACGTTTTTGATATCGGAAGTATCCGCGTAGACCGCTACAACCACGAGTGCACATAAGCCAAGCCACTTCATTGGAGCAATGACCTCACTTTGATTTGACCAGATTCAGCTTACGCAATTCATCCAAATCGAGCCGGCCGGTGTAAATCGCCATGCCGATCGCGCAATGAATATCGAGCGCGGTAAGCGCGGCGACATCGGCCAGCGTGGTAATCCCGCCCGCGGCGGTCAGCTCATGCTTCGTCGCACCGCGCAGGCCGCGGAACCATTCGAGATCGGTACCCTGCAGCATGCCTTCTTTATCGACATACGTACAGAGAAAGCCGGAGCAATACGGTTCGAAATTGTGAATAACTTCCGTGGCAGTGAATGCAGTGGATTCCTTCCAGCCCTTAACGACGACGCGGCCATCTTTGCTATCGAGGGCGACAATCACGCGTTCCGGGCCAATGGCGCGAGCGAGTTCTTCGAGGAATCCGGGAACCAGAAAAGCCGCCGTTCCCACAATAACCCGGTAGGCGCCTTGCTCCAAGAGCTGCCGGGCGCGCTCCACCGAACGGACGCCGCCGCCTGCGCGAACAATAGCATGGCCGGCAAGATATCTCACCAATTCGCTATTCGAGCCGCGATCCATGGCGGCGTCGAGATCGATCACCTGAATCTGCGGAAAGCCCTCGAAAAGCCGGAGCATTTCGTCAATCGATTTACCTTCCAGAGCTTTCTCACGCCCCTGGACAAGTTGAACGACTTTACCATCCATCAGATCGATGCAAGGAACGATCATGCCGCCGGCCTCACCGGAACGCTGGCTTCTTCGAGGGCGTGTTTGAGATCGGCAACAGAATACTTTCCGTAGTGGAATACGGAAGCGGCGAGCGCGGCATCGGCGCGGCCTTCGGTAAGAACAGCGACGAAATCTTCCGGCTTGCCCGCTCCTCCCGAGGCAATCACCGGAACCGTTGTCGCGGCGGCAACGGCTTTGGTCAGCGCGCAATCGAAGCCGGTTTGTACGCCATCGGTATCCATCGAAGTCAGCAGAATTTCGCCTGCTCCTAGCGATTCGCCGCGCGCCGCCCATTCCACCGCATCGATGCCTTCATCGTGCCGTCCGCCTTTCGTGTACACGTTCCACTTCCCCGCCCCCGATCGGCGCGCATCGATGGCGAGCACAACAGCCTGTGCGCCAAATTCCTCGCTTAGTTCGCGAATCAGTTCCGGCCGCCGCACGGCCGCGGTGTTGACGCTCACTTTATCGGCGCCGGCGAGAATAATTTTCCGCGCATCGGCCACGCTGCGGAGCCCACCGCCCACCGTCAGCGGAATAAACACCCTGCGCGCTGTCCGCGCCACGAGATCGGCCATGATCTCGCGCGCATCGCTCGACGCGGTGATGTCGAGAAACACGAGTTCGTCCGCACCCTGCGCGTTGTAGCGCTCGGCGAGTTCCACCGGATCGCCCGCATCGCGCAGACCGATGAAGTTCACCCCTTTTACAACGCGTCCGCCGGTTACGTCCAGACAAGGGATAATTCGCTTGGCGAGCATGGTTATTGTCCTCCCTGAGGAGGCCGACGAGGACGTCGGCCGCGGACCAGGAGGTCCGCCCCACAAAACATATTAGATCTCTAGAAAATTCTTGACTACTTGCAAACCGACTAGGCCGGATTTTTCCGGATGAAACTGCACGGCGTACACGTTGTCTTTTTCCAGCACCGCCGAATACGGATGCAGGTAGGTGCAGGTTGCGGCCGTCGCCTCATTTACCGGCGCGTAATAGCTATGGGCGAAGTAGGTGAAGGCTCCGTCTGCGAGCTGTGCCAAAAGTTTCGATGGCTTGGTTTTCTCAAGCGAGTTCCAGCCCATATGAGGAATACGCGCGTCGCCTACAAAGCGCCGCACACAGCCGGAAAACAGGCCGAGCCCCCGGCTGGCAGGCGACTCCTCGCTTCCTTCAAACAAGCATTGCATGCCGATACAGATGCCGAGAAACGGTACTCTGGCGTGAATTTGCTCTATGAGAACCTCGCGCAGGCGCAGACGGTCGATCGCTTGCATCATCTGGCCGAAATGCCCTACGCCAGGCAGGATGATCTTTTGTGCACTGCTCACCACAATCGGATCGCTGGTTACGGTGAAGTCCGCGCCGAGTTCCGCCAGCGTGTTCTCCACCGACCGGATATTGCCCGCGCCGTAATCGACTATGGTGGTCATAACAAACCCTTGGTCGAAGGAAGCTGGTCTTTCAATCCCTCATCCATCGAGCAGGCGTAGCGCAGCGCACGCGCAAAGCACTTGAAAATCGCTTCGATCTTGTGATGATTCGAGCGGCCGTAGAGCACCTTCGCATGCACGTTCGCCCCGGCATGGTTGGCGAAGCCATCGAACAGGTCTTCGAGCAGCTCTGTTTGCAAATCGCCGACGTGCACCACGTTTACCTGCTGATCGTAGACCAGCGCCGGACGTCCACCGAGATCGATCGCCACCACCGCGAGCGATTCATCCATGGTTTGCACGAAATAGCCTGCGCGATTGATGCCGCGCCGGTCGCCCAACGCCTTCGCGAACAGATCGCCTAAGACAATGCCCACATCTTCCACCGTGTGGTGTTGGTCGACATCCAGGTCGCCTTTTGCGTTGAGCTTCAAATCGAAAGCCCCGTGCTTCGAGAACAGCTCCAGCATGTGATCGAGAAAGCGGATGCCGGTAGAGATCTCATATCTGCCGGTTCCCTCAATGCGCAGCTCGCCGCAAATCTGAGTCTCTCTCGTATTGCGCTCGATTTTTGCTTCTCTCATGCCTTTGTTAAACTTTCGAGCTCGTTAATATCCGCAATCACTTCAAACGCGCCATGCTGCCGCAGAATTTCCGTAATTTCCGCGTGGCGTGGGTTATGCGGCGTAGACACGCCGATAAACGGGACCTCGGCGGCCTGCGCGCTTCGAGCATCGTCCACGGTATCGCCCAGGTACCAGATGCGCTTGTCGGGATAGCGCTGTTTGATCAGCAGCAGGCCGTCGGGCGCGGGCTTCGGCTTCGCGACACTATCGTCGGTGATTATCGGATCGAAGCGGATATCCGGCGCGCAGCGCGTGAGAGTCGCTTCCGCTTCATAGCGCGCCCGGCCGGTGAAGATCGCCAGCGTTGCACACCGGCTCAGATTCTCGAGCAGACCGTTGCGCGGCATCCATTGCTCGCGCAAAATCAGCCCGTCGCCGTTTTCACCCAGAAAAACGCGGTTGAAATAGTCGACTACCGCCTGATATTCCACCTGCACGCCTTCGTCCTGAATCAGGCGGTGCGAAAGCAGCCAGTCGTTGTTCCAACCGCCGGCGTTTTTGAAATCCTGAATCACATCGTGAGAAACCGTCTTGCCGGTAAAATGCCGCACCGTTTCGCGGATGGATTCACGATACGACTGCATGACTTCCACCAGCACGCCATCCATATCGAATACGAGTACGTCGGGAGAATTCACCAAATCTGCTCCAATTCGTCGAGAAAGCGCCGGATCTGATCGCGCGTGCCTACTGTGACTCGTAAGCATCCGGTCAGCTCGTAGCTGCGGTCGCGCACCAGCACGCCTCGCTGGCGGAGCTCATCCCGCAGCTCGATGGCGCGATCGCCCACCTGGCATAGCACGAAGTTTGCCTGGCTCTTGATATAGGGAATGCGCAAGCGTTCGAGCCCCACGTACAATAGCTCGCGGGCAGTGAGGACTTCGAGAACATAGTCCTCAACAAACTTCTGGTCTTCGACCGCGATCCGCACCGCCATAGCGGCCAGCGCGTTCACGCTATACGGCGATTGGGCCTTGCGCACGTAAGCCATGTTGGCGCTTTGTGAAAAAAGGCAACCGCAGCGCATGGCGGCCATGCCGTAAATTTTCGAAAACGTCCGGCTGACGAACAGATTCGGATACTCATCGAGCAGCGGCAGCAGCGTCACGCCGCTGAATTCGTAGTATGCTTCATCGATCAATACCGGCGCGTGCGCGGCCTTTTCCAAGATTTTCCGAAGCGCGGGCAGTTGCGTGCCAGTGCCCGTAGGATTGTTCGGATTGCTGATCAGAACAGCGCGCGTCACCGGCGTAATACGTTCCAGCAGCTCTTCCAAAGGAAACGCCAGCGTGCCCGGCCGGTAATCCAGCTCCTCCACGCGCGCGCCGGCGAGCTGGCTATAGAACTTGTACATCGCATAGGAGGGCCGCAAGGTCAGGACTTCGTCGCCATCATCTATGTAGGTATTAATGAGCAGTTGGATGGCTTCATCGGTGCCGTTCGAGAGCGTGAACTGATCGATGGACACATCGAAATGACGTGCCAAATCTTGGAGCGTATTTTCATATTCCGGATAGATGCTGAGATCCGCGGCGGTGAGATAGCGCTTGATGAAATCGATAACATGCGGCGGCGCGCCCACGGTATTTTCGTTGAAATCGAGGCGCAGCTTGTTCCGGCGCCCGCCTGTCGGCGGATGGTACGGAGCCATCTCGAGCACCGCCGGCCGCGGCTTTAAACTATCCGCCACAACGCACCTCCACGGCGCGGGCATGCGCCTCCAAACCCTCCGCGCGCGCCAGCGCGGTGATCGCCGGAGCCAGTTCGGAGAGAGCCGCGGGCGTCAACGACTGTACCGCGATCACCTTCACAAAATCCGCAGTGGAGAGCCCGCCGCGTAACCGCGCCGCGCCGCCGGTGGGTAAGACATGGCTCGGTCCGGAAGCATAGTCGCCCGCCGATTCCGGCGAATTCGCGCCTAAAAACACTGTACCCGCGTTGCGAATCTTCGCAAGCAGCGAAGCGTCATGCAAACTCAAATGTTCCGGCGCCGCTTCGTTCGCATAGGCGACCGCCTCGTCCATATCGTCCATCACCACGATCGCGCTCGCATGTTCGATCGATTGCCTCGCGATCTGGGCCGTCGGCAAGGTTTCGAGCTGTCTCTCAATTTCCTGGGCGACCGCTTGGGCGAGCGCCATGGAAGTCGTGACGAATGTCGCCGAGGCGGACGGATCGTGCTCGGCTTGCGCCAGCATATCCGCGGCAATCGTTTTGGCGCCTCCCGCAGCCGCAAGAATCAGAATTTCCGTCGGCCCGGCGAGAAAGTCTATGCCGACTTCGCCGGCCAGAAGTTTTTTCGCCGCGGCAACATAAGCATTGCCCGGTCCCACGATGCGATCGACGCGCGGAATCGCCGCCGTGCCCAAGGCCATGGCCGCAATGGCTTGCGCGCCACCCACACGATAAAACTCACCGATGCCCAACAAATGCGCGCAGCCCAGAATTTCGAGCGATGGCTTCGGAGAAGTAACCGCAATGCGCGGCACTCCGGCGGTCTGCGCGAACACCGCTGTCATCAGCAGCGTCGAAGGCAGCGGATAACGGCCCGACGGGACGTAGCACCCCACCGCATCGAGCGGACGCACGATCCAGCCTAGCTTGCGGCCGGGTGAAAACTCTTCGAAGCGTTCCTTCGGAAGTTGCGCCGCGGCAAATTGCCGGATGTTGCGAATAGCGATTTCCGCCGCCTCGCGAACGGCAACCGGCAACGCCGAGGCCGCTTCGGCAAGTTCCTTTTCCGTGAGCCGTAGCGGCTGATCGCCTAGCCCATCGAGTTGCCGCGCATAGCGGCGCAGCGCGGCATCTCCCTCGCGGCGCACTGCATCAATGATCGGCCGGACGGCGTCCTCGGCACCCGTCTCTTTACGATTGCGGCCCGGTGGCGGCGGATTCTGTAGGATCTTGATCACTTGGACGCAGCCTACATCACAATCTTGTTTAACGGATATTCCACGATGCCCTGCGCCCCGGCCTCTTTCAGCCGCGGAATGATCGTCCGCACCGTGGATTCTTCGAGAATCGTATTCACCGCCACCCAGGCTTCATCGCTCAATTGCGAAATTGTGGGATTCTTCAGCGACGGCAGTACATTCAGCACATTCGCAAGATCCTGCCGCTGCACATTCAGCATCAGCCCCACCCTGCCGAGTGCATTCATCGCGCCTTCGAGAAGCAGTTTGATATCTTCCAGCTTCCGCCGCTTCCATCCGTCCACCCAGGCGTCAATATTTGCAATCAACTGCGTATTGGATTCAAGCACCGTCTCGACAATGCGCAGGTTGTTGGCGCGCAAGGAAGACCCTGTCTCGGTCACTTCGACAATGGCGTCGGCCAGATCGGGCGGCTTCACCTCGGTTGCCCCCCAACTGAACTCGACTCGCGCCTTCACGCCCCTGTTCGCCAGATAGCGTTCCGTAGTGCAAACCAGTTCGGTGGCGATAATTTTTCCGTCGAGATCGTGAACGGTTTTATAAGGTGAGGATTCCGGAACCGCCAGCACCCAACGGACCTTGCCGAAACTCTGCTTGGCATACACCAGATCCACAACGGTGACGACGTTCGCTTCGTTCTCTTCCACCCAATCGCGGCCGGTGAGGCCAGCATCCAGAACGCCGTCTTCCACGTAGCGCGCCATTTCCTGAGCGCGGATCAACATGCATTCGAGGTCGGGGTCGTCGATCGCCGGATAATAGCTGCGGCTGCTGGTGGCGATATTGAATCCGGCGCGGCGGAACAGATCGATGGTTGCACTCTCCAGGCTGCCTTTGGGAATGCCGAGTTTGAGCTTCACTGCTTTGCCCCGTAGACGGCTTCCGGATCGTACGCCCGCGCTTCGGATTCCACCCAGCTCCCGTTTTCGAACGTTCGATAAAAGCAGCTCTCATAGCCGTCGTGACAAACGCCGGGCCCCAGCGGTTCGGCCTGGATCAGCAGCGCATCGCCATCGCAGTCGGTAGCGATCGATTTCAGAAGAAGATAGTGGCCCGAGCTTTCGCCCTTCGTCCAAAGTTTCTGCCGCGAGCGGCTGAAAAACGTCACGTGCCGCGTTGCCAGCGTCTTATCGAACGCTTCGCGATTCATATAGCCGATCATCAGCACGCGCTTG
>JAICIH010000302.1 GCA_025924475.1 Bryobacteraceae bacterium | reverse complement strand
CTCGCAGCCTCGGAGGAGTTTGTCCGCAAAGCGCATGAGCTTGCCGCAAGGCATAACGCGCTTTTGCTTTTCGATGAAATTCAATGTGGCGTCGGCCGGCCCGGCGCGCATTTCGCTTACCAGCTTTTCAATCCCGTCATTCTTCCCGACATCGTGATCGCCGCCAAGCCTATGGCTTGTGGCATCCCGTTAGGCGTCGCGATCGCTAACGAAAAAGCGGCGCCCGCCCTTCGCGCCGGTATGCATGGGTCTACCTATGGTGGTGGTCCCCTCGCCTGTCACGTAGCGCTCGAATTCTTTGATATCTTGGACGAGCTGCTGCCTGCGATCAATCGCGTGGGCGACTACTTCCGCGCCGGCCTGAATGATTTGGCGCGCCGCTTTTCCTTCATCAAAGAAGTGCGCGGCCGTGGCTTGATGATCGGTGTCGACCTGGATATTCCAGGTAAGCAATTCGTTCTTGACGGCATCAAGGCCGGTCTGCTCTTCAACTGCACACACGAAACGGTATTGCGTTTTCTCCCCGCCTACATCATTACGGAACGCGAAGTGGATAAAGCGCTCAAGGGCCTCACAAAGCTCTTCAAAGCCGTATGATCGACGATCTGCTCGAGGTCTGGCGCACCCACGACGAAATCAACTTTTATCTCCTCGAGCAGATCTCCGATGCGGGATTGGAAGCTACAACGTTACTGAAGAATGGCCAATATTCCAAGGGCCGGAACGTGGCCCGAGTGTTCAAACATATGCACGAAGTGCGCCGCGCGCATGTGGGCCGTGAGTTCCTCAAAGGTATACCGAATTTCAAAACAGAGTATCTTCCAACGCGCAAGGAGTTGATTGACGCCTTCAAAAGCTGCTCCGGAGGTATCGAGCAACGCCTCGCGCGCATCGTCGAAGAGCAAACCCGGATTAAGGACCGCTCCGGTCTCGCGCTGTTAGGTTATTTGGTCAGCCACGATTCGCATCATCGCGGACAAATTTTGTTGGCTCTGAAGCAATCAGGCGTGCGCGCCCCGGATCTCGCAAAATTCGGCATCTGGATGCACTGGTTCCGCCCTTCGCTTTAGTCAAGCGTACGTAACCACCGACACCCCGTCGAACTTCAACACATTTTCGTAATCGCATCGCACTGTCCCACTGCGCACAATCGGCACAATCGTAAGCGTCAGGCCCTTACCGTTGCTGCGCTTAATTTCCCGGCGCAGCGCTTCTGTCGCGATTACCACTTTGCGCATCGGCGTTAACGGATGCGCCGGTCGCGGATCGTAGGGGCGGGGAATACCGCGCACCTCGCAGTGCCCTACGTCGCCAAAGCATCCTCCGTGGCCGAACACGTGGAACTTCCCCGCATACCGGTTCTGCACGGTCATTTCAGTGTTAGCATCGGCATCCGGATTATTGATGAAAATCCGCGCCTCAAACGAAGCGCCGGAGTGGTCTAGCCCGTCGAACACCAGGTCCGCGCGCACAAATCCTGTGGCCAGGGACTCGGTGCCGATCGCCGTCGTCACATGTTTCTTCGGCGCGACTCTCTTTCTTGATTTTGTGGCAGGTGCTTTAGGCATATCGATTCCTCACTTAGTCATGGCTCGAAGAAGCCTGGGCATACTCATAGCCGAGGCGATGAATGTCAAGCACGTCTCCGACAGTAAGCGGAAACGGAGCCAAAGGTTTGTTCATGTAATCCGGCGGTACGTTCTGCACGCCGTGCCGCAACTGCCATAGGTACCAGATGCGATCGATCATGCAGTGATGGGCGAAAAAGATCGGATCGAACCCGGCGAATACGATGGTGCCCATATCGCCGTTTCTTCCACCTGTCCAGCCGTGTACCTGGTCGTGAATATCCTGGAGCTGCTGTGAAAAATCCACGAAATCCGTCAGCGCGAGGACGGAATTTACTTGGTCCGCTGTCGGAAGATCTTCCGGATCGCCAGGCGCGCGTGTCGTCTTGCGCGCCGGACTAGGCGGCAAACCAGGGACGCGTCCGGAGCGTACCTCGGGCACAGGCCCGTTTATCAACGGATTGGGCGTCTTGCCGATCCGGCGCGTCGAATAAGCTAACGGCACCCCAACGCGATGAGAGCCGGACGACGTCCAGTCCCACCATGGAAGCGCCGCCGCTGCGTTTTGATCGCGCAGCGTATGCTCCATCGTTATTAGATAGGCCCTATGCCAGGGCAGAAACAGATCGTACGTCAGAGCCTGTTGGTTGAGCCCGATTCGCCCCCCGTGCCAGCACTGAAACTGCGGAAATCCGTGATATCCCGCCAGGAACATCCAACTGCGATTATCGTCCGCGCTGAGCGCCTGCATTTTCGCAACTGCATCCCGAAATGCGACCAAACCGCTGGAAGTAAGTTCGAGACTCTCGATGTTTTGCCGCAACGTCAATCTGTTTGCCATAAGTAATGAAGCGCCGTCCGCCAACTAAAGAACCGCGACCGTAAGGGAGCGATTGGCGTAGCGACTTCCAACATTATGTGTAAATCCCCCGCAAGTCAAGAGAATTTCGTTGGAAATTACTTACTCAAGCACGATCCGTACGTCGTCAAACGTTATGGGTCTTGTAGCTGCGGCGGGCTCGCCTCCCGCATATATCGGAACTACCGTGACGGTGATAACTTCGCTCTTTGCCAGAGCAGCGCGCACTGCTTCCGTCGCTATAACCGATTTACGAATAGCAGCCTTTTCCGGCAGCGGCACTCCCAAGCCATAGACGTGAAATGAGCCGGCGTATCCATACTCTGCCGTCCGCGGTGTGTTGGCATCGGCTTCTGCGTTATTCAGAAAAACCCGCCCCTCGTAGGCAGGTCCTGCCTGTTCTACTCCGTCAAACTCGATATTGGCGCGCGTAAAGCTTGCGTGGCGGGCTACGGGCAGCGGAGGCGAGACATATTTGTTCAGAGCAGGTCCTCTCGCCCGTTCTTTTCGAGCGTCTTGACAATCTTACTGACATCCTGCACCCGGCTACGATTGGCGATCAATAACGCATCCGGCGTATCCACGATCACCAGATTCTCCACCCCTACCAACGCGACGGTTTTCTTCGCATCGATATAGTTTCCGCGGCTATCTTCGAGAATCAAGTCGCCGTTGCGCGCGTTAGCCTGGCCGTCCTTGCTGGCAAGGTCGTAAACCGCTTCCCAACTCCCCACATCGTTCCAGCCGATATCGTCCACCGCCAATCCCGCCACGCCCTGCACCTTCTCGATGATGGCGTAATCGACCGATATGTTTTCACACAACGGGTACACGGCGGCAAGTTCTTTTGCAAAGCTCTTCGTTTCAATGCCCGGCAGGCCCGCGAGCAGCGTCGCCGTCTTTGGTTGATGACGGCGCATCAGCTCCAGCACGCTGGCGGCGCGCCAGAAAAACATTCCCGCGTTCCAATAGAAGTTCCCGCGTTCGAGAAACTCGGCGGCGGTGCGTGCATCCGGCTTCTCGCGAAAACTAGCTACCGGAAGAGCCTCTAATTTTCCGGCCGCGACATTTTTCGGAAATTCGATGTAGCCGTAACCGGTTTCCGCCCAGCGCGGCTGGATTCCCAGCACTACCACACTTTGCTCCTCCGCCAACCGGAAAGCCGTTCGTACGAACTTCCGAAACTGGTTTTCTTTAACGATCAAGTGATCTGCCGGAAACACGCCCATTACCGCTTCGGGATCGATCGTCGAAAGAATCTGCGCCGCGAGCGCAATGCAGGGAGCGGTATTGCGCTGCGCCGGCTCGGCCAGGATCTGCCGCTTCGGCACTTGCGGCAGTTGTTTCCGAATCTCCTGTTGCAGAAATTCGTTCGTGATGATCCAGATGTTTTCGGGTGGTATCACCGGCTCGAGCCGGGCGACCGTTTGCTGGATGAGTGTGCGTTCGCCAAAGAAACGTAGCACCTGTTTGGCATTGCGTTTGCGGCTGCGCGGCCAAAAGCGCGTTCCGCGGCCGCCGGCCATGATCAAGCCGTACCGATGATTCGCCATAGTGTTAATGAATCGAGTGGGGCAGACGCTTTCGCCTGCCAATTCCTTACGGATCCGGATTGCCCTTATTTATCGGCAGCGCATGATCGGCCAGCTGCGAATCCGGAAAACCGCGAATG
This sequence comes from Bryobacteraceae bacterium, assembly GCA_025924475.1. Taxonomy (GTDB): domain Bacteria; phylum Acidobacteriota; class Terriglobia; order Bryobacterales; family Bryobacteraceae; genus Bog-105. Next base: position 3,181 of record JAICIH010000302.1, on the reverse strand, counting down.
ATGCGCAGCGTGCGGCTCCAACGTGTGCGTGTGAAGAAATGCTCTCCAAGGTCCACCATATGATGCACTAGCGAACCGATGGAAGATCCTGCCAGATCCTCTGTCGAAGCCTTGTACGACCAATAAATCAGCAGCGGTTTGCCGATAATGTTGTCCCTTGGGACAAATCCCCAATAACGGCTGTCAAGGGAGTTATCCCGATTGTCTCCCATCGCAAAAAAGGAATTCGGAGGAACCACGACTTCGCCGTTCACCACGTTGTGTTCGAGCATCTCGCGTTGCAATTGCGCTTGTAGCCCTTCGGCAAACGGTGATGGCGCCCCGGGGAAATTGTCCCGGCTCTCGTCGTACGGAAACTTGTGATATGTATATGGCTCGTTCAGTGGCACGCCGTTCCGGTAGACTGTGCGATGCACCATCTTCAAATGGTCGCCCGGCAGCCCGATGACTCGCTTGACGAACGTTTGCGTGATATCCCCTGGATAGCGGAACACGATGATATCGCCGTGCTTGGGCTCTTCATACGGCATGACATACTTGCTGATCGGCCCGGGAGCCGAATAGGCGAGTTTGTCCACCAGCAAATGGTCCCCGATCAGCAGCGTGTCTTCCATCGAGCCCGTTGGAATAACGAAGGCCTGCACGAGCGTTGTCGTGCCGAACAAAAGCAGCAGAATGGTTACCGCCCATTCCGCAATGCTGTTCCGCGCTTGCTCCCGTTTTTCTGTCGCCTTTTCTTCGGACTGGCCCGTCCGCACGGTCGCTGTGTCTTCTGCCATTGAAACCCTTATTGTATCTTTCGCCTCGGAAGCGCACAGCGCGCTTTTGCTCATTGTGCGCCAAGCCAACAGAACCGCGCACGTAAGTAAGCGGGCAACGCAGGCCCGGCTATCCCCAATTTCTTCACAAACCGTTGAGGGTGGTTGGGGTTACCCTGGAAGGGTTAGGAGGACACATGTTTCGCATGTTTAGGATACGGATTGCCCTTCCTGCCGCGGTGGCCGTGGGTTGCCTCACGCTGGCTTGCGGGCCAAAGGGACCCAACGATCAGGCGCTGACCAGCGATATTCAGGCCAAGCTGTATGCGAACGATGCTACTCGTGCCGCAAATATTAAAGTTGCCGTTTCGAACGGCGCCGTCACCTTGAGCGGAGACGTGCCCAGCTCCGATGTGGAATTGCAGGCAATGAAGATTGCGAACGGCACTTCCGGCATTCATGGAGTGAGCGACCAGATGAAAGTAAACCCGGCGCTCGCCGCCGCGCCAGCACCCCCGCCGGATGCCGCGCCTGCTCCAACTTCAGCTGCGGATACTTCGGCCTCCGCGAAGCCTAAGCCCGACAAACAGGCCGCCGCCGAACCGGCTCCGCCGCCTGCTAGCGAGCCCATGCGAGCGGCCGCTCCGCGTCCCGCTACCCGGACCTATACGATTGCGGCGGGCGAGCGGGTGTCGGTCCGCATGGTTGACGGCATTGATACCGGCAAGGATCACGAAGGCCAGACCTTCCGCGCTTCTCTAGACGCGCCGCTTACTTCGGGCGGTCGCGTTGTTGTTCCCGCGGGAGCCCCCGTCACCGTGCTCCTCGCCGCGTCTAAGGGCGCCGGCAGAATCAAGGGCCAAAGCTCCCTCGAACTGCGCGCCACGAGCATCGGAATTAACGGAGAGAACGTGCCGATCAATACCGCGGCCTACTCGCAGCAGGGCAGCGCGCGCGGCAAACAGACCGCCATTCGCACCGGCATCGGCGCGGCAGCTGGCGCAATCATTGGAGGCCTGGCAGGAGGGGGCAAAGGAGCCGCAATTGGCTCGGCTGCCGGTGGCGGAGCCGGGATCGGCCTTCAGGCTTTCACTCACGGCCAGCAGGTGAAAATTCCTTCGGAAACGCAGTTAACTTTCCGCCTGGAATCGCCCTTGACTGTTACAGTACAGCGCCAGCCACGCTCGGGCGCGCAGTAGCCAGATAAAAAGAAAGCTTCATGCCAGCAAATGGCATGAAGCTTTCTTAGGTAACTGTGGTTATTCTAAGCCGGCTGCGGGCTTTCGCCGCCCATCAATCCTGGAACCGGTCCCGGATGCGGAGCGATCGTGATGCCGCCATCCGGCGTAGTCGGCGTCGGTTTGGGCGGGGTGCTCGAGGGCTTCGATAATTGCTTGCCGGCGATCAGGTCCAGCACCTCCGCGCCATCCAATACTTCGCGCTCGAGCAGCGCCTCGGCGATTTTCACCAAAGCGTCGGAACGATCCTGAATGATCGATCGCGCCTTGTTGTAGCCGTCTTCCACCAGCTTGCGTACCTGCTGATCGATCTTGATGGCTGTCTCTTCGCTGTAGTCGCGGTGTTGCGCGATTTCACGGCCCAGGAAAATTTGTTCGTCCTTCTTCCCGAAGCTCAGCGGGCCGAGTTCGCTCATACCCCATTCGCAGACCATCTTGTGCGCCATTTCAGTAGCGCGCTCGATATCGTTGCCCGCACCGGTCGTCATCTGGTCGAGAAAGATCTCTTCGGCGATGCGCCCGGCCATCAGAATCGCGAGCCGCGATTCCAGATATTTCTTGTCATGCGAAAGCTTGTCGTCGAGCGGCAACTGCATCGTCAAACCCAGCGCCATGCCGCGCGGGATGATCGTCACTTTATGCAGCGGATCGGCATCCTTGATTAACGCCGCGACTAAGGCGTGTCCCGCTTCGTGGTACGCCGTCATCTTCTTTTCTTTGTCGCTGATGATCATGCTCTTGCGTTCTACGCCCATCAGCACTTTGTCTTTCGCCAGTTCAAAATCGAACTGGGTGACGACTTTTCGGTTCTGCCGCGCCGCTACAAGCGCTGCTTCATTGACGAGATTCGCCAGGTCCGCACCCGCAAAACCAGGCGTGCCGCGCGCGATTACCGATAAATCCACATCGTCCGAGAGCGGAGTCTTCTTGGTATGTACTTTCAGGATGCTTTCGTGCCCGCGCACATCCGGCCTGTCGACGACTACGCGCCGGTCGAAACGGCCGGGGCGGAGAAGCGCCGGATCAAGCACATCCGGCCGATTTGTGGCCGCTACCAGAATTACGCCTTCATTCGATTCGAAGCCGTCCATTTCGACGAGCAATTGGTTCAGCGTCTGTTCGCGCTCGTCGTGGCCGCCACCGAGGCCCGCGCCGCGATGCCGTCCCACCGCATCGATTTCGTCG
>JAICIH010000301.1 GCA_025924475.1 Bryobacteraceae bacterium | reverse complement strand
CGGCATGCCAACCGTGACGAAGTCGCGGCTGGTTCCGGACGGGTACATATCGACCTCGACGTCTACAAGATGGGCGTCGATGCCCTGGATAGCGGCGCTAAAAGTGCGGAACAAAGCCACACAGTGCTAGTAGGGTAATCCGGGGTTTCTCTCAGGGCTAAGTATTCGAGGTAGGAGAATTCTGAGTCTCCGGTTTGCTTGCGGCGGTGGAGGCCCAGAGCGCGTTTTCCTGCGAAACCAGCGCTTCGACCCGCTCGGCGAGCATGGCCTGGGCGTTCGGCGCGTTGAGATAGGCGCCGGCTTGTCCGAGGTAGAGAAATTTCTCGCGCTGGAGCGCTTCCGCCGTGGCCCGATAGGACGTCCAGTTGGATTGATAATGGTTCATTTGCTGGATGCCTTCGAGGACCGCGATCAAAACCCCGAGTCCCGCAGCTATTCTCGTTCCATATGGCAGTTGGGATGTGGTCAGCACCGGTATTAAGGCGGCGGAAATGATCGTCAAGCCTTTCATCCATTTATAGCGGCGCTGTGCGCCCTGGCTCTTTCGGCTATACCAGGCGATCTGATCGTCCAGCCGCTCGAGCGTGACTTGCTCGGCCGGCATGCGTCAGCCTTTGCGGCGGTAGCTTCCGCCGATCAGACCGAGATCCACAACTACGGCGATAAAGATGAAAACGAATTGGGTGGTCGTCAGGTGGCCGCCGGAAGTTTTGGCCAAGTAGGTATAGACGATCAATGTCAGCGGCAGGAACAAAAATCCGATGACCGGGATGATAAGGCCGTGATAAACACCGGTGAAAAAGTTGCTGAACAGCCACAGCAACACAATCGCGACACGAGGAAAAGCAACAGCTAACAGCGCAAGTAGGCAGGGCATTGGATTTAGCTATCAGCAATTAGCGATTAGCTCTTGGCTTTAAAAGCTGACTATGGCAGCTAGCTTATCAGTTCCACGTCAAGAGCTAACTGCTAAAAGCCAACAGCCAATCGCTTCTTACTATTGCCAGTACTGCCACTGGTTGTAGCCGATTACGTAAGCGCTCAGCAATCCGTTCGTTACCGCATGCATGAGAACACAACTGGCAACGGATTTCGAGCGCATCATCCACCAGTTGTAAACGACCCCGGTAACAAAGCCTACGTCCCAGTAGGGCCCATGCTCGGATGCGAAGAGCGCGGCAGTGATCCAAAACGCAAAAGAGGAGCAGGCGCCGAGCGGCAGCTTCCGGAAATCGGGGTTAGTGAGCCAGCGCAGTAACCAGCCGCGCCAAAACAGCTCTTCGGCAACCGGGACAATCAGCACGGCGCGGGCCGTGCGCCAGGCGAGCACCCAGGAGCTGTGAAGGGCCTGCGGTGGCAGCGACGAATGCACGTGACCGAAGATCTGATTCGAAAAGAGAACAGAGTTGCGATAGCCGGGAAATAGCAGGTCCGGGGCAATCCAGAGAATAAACACTGCGGCGCCAATCGCGACGCTTGCCGGCCAGCGAACAGGGAGGAGAGGAAGCTCCCGTGGCCAGCAAACCAGGCAGACTGCTCCTCCGATGAGAACGGTCAGCGGCCAAGTCCAAGCCGGGGGGAGCGGCACCCTTGGCCAGAGCGCAAGAAATAGCAGAACCGTGGCGAAAGGCGCAATATAGCGAGCCGCTGGATGCCGGTCGAGAATGGGCACAAACGCGCGGGTTAGCCGATCTGATTCACGAACGAGCGGATCTTCTCCTGCTGCTCGGGCACCGCATTGGCGAGCGCCTTATTGGCTTCCTGGCGCGCACCTTCTTTGTCTCCTTGCTTTAGCAGGGCCATCGCCAGATGAAAGTGGAACATGGAGTTTTGCGGATGGTCCTGCACGTTCTGCCGGAAAATGCGCAACGCTTCCGAATTCAGGTTCTTTTGGTAATAGACGTAGCCGAGCGTATCCGAAATGTCGGGATTATCGGGCGCTTTTTGCTTGGCGCGCTGCGCGAATGTCATGGCTTGATCGAGATTCTTGCCGCTATCGGCATTGAGATAAGCAAGATTGTTCAGCGCCAAAGCGTTTTCCGGCTCCAAGGCCAGGACCTTCGTGTACAGATCATGCGCTTCGCTCTTTTTGCCGGTAGCCTCGAGCAGCAAGGCGCGATTGAGCAACGCCTGCGCGTTTTTGGGATCGGAGTTGGCGGCCTGCTCGAAAGATGCCAAGGCGGCATCGAATTGTCCGAGGTCGCGCTGCATCACTCCGAGGCGCATCCAGACATCCGAGGAACTGGGCGAAGTCTTCAGAAGTTCTTTGTAATTATCGGCAGCCTGCTGCGCCAGTTGCTTGGCGTGCGCGGTATTCGATGCACGCACCATACCGGCTGCGGTGCCTTGGAAATTAGCCAGTTGATAGCGATAGGCGGAATTTGTGGGATTTTTGTCCACTAAATCCTGCATCGCTGTCAGCGCCTGGGCGCTCTTACCGGTAGCGAGACGCAGAGTCTGCATCCCCAGGAAGCCACGAATATCGGACGGTGTGGCTTTGGTTACGGCCTGAAATTGCTCTTCGGCTTTGTCGTATTCGCGCTGGGCCAGATAGAGACCGCCGAGTTGCAGCCGCGCATCATTCATCTGCGGAAATTTCTTCACGAGGTCTTCGAGCTCGGGCAGAGCCTTTTCGAGGTCATTGATGCCGATCAGTGCGCGGGCTCGAATTAGGCCGGCGTCCGGATTGCCGGGCTGCATGGAAAGCGCCATATTGGCCTGCTCCATGGCCTTGGCGTGTAGACCACGATCTTCATAGATGCGCGCGGCTACGATCCTTGCCGGCACCACGACTGTGGCGCGTGGATTGGACTTCCGCTCGGTCTGTAGGACCTCGAGCGCTTCCGATAAGGCTTTATCGCGATCGTTCAAACCAAAATAGGCGCGCGCAAGATCCAGGTGCAACACCGGATCGGTGGGGTTATTTGCCGCGAGCTTTTTCAATTCAGCCAGCGATTTGCTGGCATCCGCCTTGTTGCCGCTCTGTAAAAGGAGCGAGGCATACATCTCATTCGCGGAAAGATCTTTCGGATTCTTTTCGGCGAGCTCTTTGGCCAATTGGGAGGCTTGGTCTGTCCGGCCGTTAAAGGCGTGCAGCGCCACAATGCGCTCCTGGTATTTCACTGCGTTTTTGGAGTCGGCCTTTTGGCCTTGCTGATACTCAGCCAGCGCCTGGTCGTACTTCTTGGCGCGAACGTAGAAATCGCCAACCAGCTCATGCGCATTGGGAAACGTCTTGGTGTCGTCCAGCAGATGGCGCATCAGCGCCTCGGCCTCGGGAGCGCGATTCGAAGCCAGCAGATAATTGGCGAGATTTTGATAGCCGACGGGATTTGCCGGATCGTTCTTTGCGCGATCGCGCAGCACTGCTTCCGCCTTGTCCCGCTCTCCGGCGCGGCTGTGCTGAAGGAAGAGGAAATCGTAGCCCGCGCCGAAGGTCTTGTCGTTGGCAACCATATCTTCCATCAGGCTCATGGCTTGGGGAAGATTGTTGGTGGCTACCAGCGCTTGGGCGTACCAGCCGACGAGATTGCGAGAGTGAGGCTTGATCCGGTTCGCTTTGGCAAGCGTCACCACTGCCTTGTCGTACTCTTTATCCGCGATTTGCAGAAGACCTTCAATACGCAAGCCGTCGAAGGAGTTGCCATTCTGCAGCAGGATCTTCTTATCCAAATCGCGGACGTCGGATAAAAGCGTCTTGAATTTTTTGGGATTCTGCGCGTAAGCGGCCAAGTAAATCTCGGAAAGCTTAACCGCCGCATCAGTGTTGCTCGGGCGCAGGTCGACGGCGCGCCGCAAATAGCTGGCCGCTTCCGACACCTTCGCCTGATCGAGAAGGTTTAGTCCTTCACGATAATAGGCCTCGGCGTTGGTTTTGTCCTTTAGGAGCACCTTCCGGTACAGAATCGAGGCTTCCTGATATTTCTTGTTCTGGTGATATTTGTTGGCAGCCGCCAACAACTTTTCCGGACTCTGCGAGCATCCGGTCAGCAGGACCAGTGTGCAGATTAAGGCGCACGCTAAAGAGTACTTCATAGGATTTGGGACGTCCACATTGATTGTAGGGAAAGCAGGGCAAAAGTTACAGTCTATAAGAACGTTACTCGCTTTGGAAAAGCGCCGCTACCCCTGTACGCTTGGCCTGCTCCTCTCCGATTCTGCTATCGGCTTCTAATTCCGAGCACTTTAGCCGATCGGCCAGCTCCGATTTAATGGTCAATCATAGGATATCCATACTGATTTGACCTCCGGTCAATTCCGATAATGCCTGGGCTTGCAGCCATATACGCCGCCGCCGGCGATTTTCATGGGCAGATTAAATCCAAAAATATTGCTGGACTATTCCGCCTTAAACGTAGGATATTTATTACATCCGTTCTCAATAAATCTGGAGAGTTTCATGGGAGCTACCCCATCCGGGGAGAACCGGCTGCCAATCGAGGGTGGAGGTTTGCCCTCGATAGGGGCTACACAAGAATCGGACGCGTTGTTGTTGGACTTGAGAAGCCCAACAGCATTTGCCAGCGGGTTTATTCCTGGAAGTTTCCATCTGCCCGATGCCAGTTGCCTGGAATTGCTCAGGGCCAACGGCTTGGTCAGAGGAAAGAAATTATTCATCATTACCGAAACGGACGAGCAAATGGCACAGTATGGAGAAGCTGTGGCGTCCGGCTTGGATTTGGAGTTTGGAGGCGTGTGGGGACCGGCCGGGATGGAAGAATGGCGAAAGCGCTATGGCGATCTGGGTTCGCTAGAAATCGTTGAAGCCGACACGCTCGCGGTGCGAGTTTCAGCGTGGAAGACGGTTGTGATCGACACGCGCACTCGCGCAGCATTCGAACGCGCTAGGATTCGGGAGGCGCTGCATATTCCAGCCGATACTTTAACCGGCTCGCTTACCGGCCTGCCTGCTGAGACCGCATTGTGCATTGTCTGTGAAACGGGAAAACGCGGCAGCTTTGCGGCGAGTGTGGTGTGGAACCTCGGCTATCGAAACGTCGCGATGCTTAGAGGGGGATTCGCAGCCTACCTGGAGAGTCATCTGCCGCTGGCGCGGAGTTGATGCCGCCCAAGAAATTTATTGGCTGCCGCCGGGCTTTCCGTTCAGCGGAAATTCGAAATACATGATTTCTTTCCCGGAGCGCGCCTCGCGCAAGCCGTTCAAATAGATACTGTCGCCGCGTTCCGGACGCGCTTCGAAGTAAAAGAACCCGCTGGCGGAATCGCCGGGGGGCAACATTTTTGCCACAAAAGCGCGCGCCACGATCGAATCATCCGCCAATGGATTTTTCTTTTTGGGCATCGGAACCGGTAAACCGCCGATTCCGGGCCCGGAAGGCCGGCGCTTGCCGTTTTTGGCGAGAAATGGCAGTTCGTCGGGAGACACAGCGGCGACGTGCCGTCCATCGGAGGCGACCAGGCTGATTTCAAGCTGCCGTAAATCAAGCGAATCCGTACGTTTGTTTTCTATTACGACCAGTACCGGTAATACGCCGAACTTCAAAAAATCAGTCTTCTTGCCGAATGCCTGCGCGGTCAATTCCGGGCTGTCGAACGCTTTCGCTCCTACCGTCACTTGCTGGACAGTCTGGTGGGCGTATTCGCTTGCGGCGAGCGCCCGAAATGGCTCATCGTCGCTGGCTCGCGCGCCGAGGAGCAGGGCCGCCGCCAACGTTATACTCGGAATCAAGAAACGAGTTCCAGGCATCACGCGCGCCCTTCTTTTATACCGGTTCATCCAGCTCGTCACGTTTCCTTTCATCGTTCTTTACTTTGCTGCCAGGCTGCTGTTCGATAGCAGCTATCGGCCGCACTTTCTGGAGCGCCTGGGCCTGCTCCCCCAATCTTTCTCTCGGACGAACCCGGGATGCATTTGGTTGCATGCCGTGTCGGTGGGCGAGGTTGCTTCCGCCGTTCCCCTGATCCGGCAACTCCGTACCGATCAGCCGCTGGTCCCTTTCTATCTTTCCACGTCCACGGTGGCTGGACGCAAAGCTGCCGTACGGCAGGCAGCGACTCTGGTCGATGGCATTTTCTATGCGCCGCTGGACTATGTTTCCTTTGTGCGGCGCGTGCTGCGGAGTATTCACCCGGCTCTTGTGATTGTCCTCGAGACCGAGATCTGGCCTAATCTCTACGCGGAAGTTCATTGTTCGGGAGCGCGCCTGGCGATCGCCAACGGCCGGATTTCGTCGCGGGCTTGGCCGCAATATCAGGCTTGGCGCTGGTTGTTTGGTCCGGTGCTGCAGCTTGTCGATGAGGTTCACGTGCAAAGCGCGGCGGATTTCGAGCGCTACTTGCGGCTTGGCGTTACGCCGCAGCGCCTTTCCATCGCGGGCAATCTCAAATACGACGCAGCGGCTGCCGCTCCGCCGTCCGCTCTTCCTCCGTTTGAGGCGGAGCATGTGTGGATTGCGGCCAGTACTGCCGGGCCGAATGAGGCGGGCAGTCTCATGAAGCACACGGTCGATGAAGACGATATTGTGCTCTCGGTTTTTAAGGAGTTGGCGCGCGAGTTTCCCAATACTCTGCTGATCCTGGCGCCGCGGCAGCCGGCGCGCTTTGCTGAAGTCGCGCGAAAACTCGAAGCGAGCGGGTTGTCCTGGCGGCGGCGCAGCGCCATATGCGGCGATGCGGCGCCGGATATTCCGCTGCCCGGCGTACTTCTGCTCGATACGATCGGCGAATTGGCTAGTCTGTACGCGCGGGCGCATGTTGTGTTTGTCGGCGGCACCCTTGCGCCGCGTGGCGGCCACAACATCATTGAGCCGGCGGTGGCGGGTGTTCCGATTGTTATCGGACCGCATATGCAGAATTTTGAGGCGATCGCCGCAGATTTCCTAGAGCAACAAGCCGTGGTTCAGATTCGCAACGAACATGAGTTGGCCGGCACGATTCGCGATCTAATGATGAATCCGCGCCGGGCGGGTGATCTGGGACGGCGTGCGCTGCATTTGGCGCTCGGCCGGCAAGGAGTTTCGCGCTCGCTGGCCGCTCGCTTCTGGCCGCTCTATCATTCGGCCTGGCTCAAGCCTTCGCGCAGCGATTTCATGCGCGCTGTGCTTGGATTGCTGGCTTTTGTTTGGAAAATTGGAGCGGTAATACAGCGCGGCAAGGCCGAGCGGCGCGCCGCATCTCTATTGCCACTTCCGGTACCTGCGGTGAGCATTGGCGGTATCACGGTTGGAGGCTCCGGCAAAACGCCTTTCACGAATTACATGGCGGAACGCCTGCGCGCCGCCGGGTATGCGCCCGCCATACTCACGCGCGGCTATCGGCGCCGGTTTCCGGCGGAAAATCT
>JAICIH010000300.1 GCA_025924475.1 Bryobacteraceae bacterium | reverse complement strand
GGCAGTGATACCCTCGGCAACGTTGCCAGAAAACGCAAGCTCGAGCTGCCCAACTTATGCCGCCTCGGTCTGGCAAACATTAAGTGCCTCGCCGGTCTCCCGCGTTCCGAGTCCCCCGCTGGCGCTTACGGCAAATGCCGTCTCGCTTCCCCCGGCAAAGACACAACCACCGGACATTGGGAGATGGCCGGCATCATTCTCGATAAACCGTTTCCTCTTTATCCGCACGGCTTTCCTCCCGATGTGATCGTTCCGTTCGAAGAAAAAATCGGGCGCAAAGTTCTCGGAAACAAGCCCGCCTCCGGCACCGAAATTATCAAGGAACTCGGCGAGGAGCACATGCGCACCGGCTCCCCCATCGTCTACACCTCCGCCGATAGCGTCTTTCAAATCGCTGCGCATGAGCAAATCATTCCGCTCGCGGAACTCTATCGTATCTGCGAAATCGCTCGCGACATTCTCCATGGGCCCCACGAAGTAGGCCGCGTCATCGCCCGTCCTTTCGTAGGGCAGCCCGGCTCGTTTACCCGTACTGCGAACCGGCACGATTACGCCGTCCCGCCGCCGCAGGGCATGCTGCTCGATCGCCTCGCCGCTAAAAACGTGCCCGTGTATTCCATCGGGAAAATCGCCGACATTTTCCTCGGCCGCGGCATCACGCATTCCGTCAAAACGAAAGACAATGACGACGGCATGAAGCAAACCATCGCCGCGATGAAGGCCCAGCCTGATGGTGTGATCTTTGTAAATCTCGTCGATTTCGATCAGCAGTTCGGCCATCGCAACGACGTCGAAGGTTATGCCCGCGCTCTTGAAGCTGTCGATCGCTGGCTCCCGACCTTGGAACTTCAACAGAACGACATGCTCATCTTTACCGCTGATCATGGCTGCGATCCCACTACGCCGTCCACCGATCACTCGCGCGAATACACTCCACTGCTCGTCTACGGTCCTCATGTTCACACTAGCTGCAATCTCGGCACTCGCGCCACTCTTGCCGACATCGGCCAGAGCGTCGCCCATAACTTTGGAACGGAACTGGCCGTCGGGACAAGCTTCCTGGAGGAGATAGAGGTATGAGACGCCCGATCATGGCGGGCAACTGGAAAATGTATAAGAATGCGCGCGAAACTGCCGAGTTCATCGAGCGCTTCAAGCCGCTGGTTTCGAAAATGGATGGCTGTGAGATCGTGGTTTTTCCCGCAGCCATCAATATTCCTGCCGCCGTCGCCGCCGCCGGCGATTCGAACGTCGGCGTTGGCGGGCAAAACATTTACTGGGGTAAAGAAGGCGCGTTCACCGGCGAAATTTCGGCCGACATGCTGCACGCCGCCGGTGCCGGTTGGGTTCTGGTAGGCCACAGCGAACGCCGCCATACCGTCTGCCACGAAGCCGATGCCGACGTGCTGAAGAAAACGCAAGCTGCTCTCGCCGCCGGTCTCAAACCTGTTGTTTGTGTTGGCGAACGCCTCGAAGAACACAAAGCCGGCAAAACCGGTGAAGTGCTCGTGCGTCAGTTTGCCGCCGGCGTCGCCGGCCTGACCGAAGAACAGTTTGCGCAAATTGTCATCGCCTACGAGCCCGTCTGGGCAATCGGTACCGGCCAGACCGCGACTCCCGAAATCGCCTCTTCCGCGCACCAGTTGATTCGCTCGGAAGCCGAAAAGCGATTCGGTACGGAAGCCGCCAATCGACTGCGCATCCTGTACGGCGGCAGCGTCAAACCGGACAACATCGACGGCCTCATGCGCCAGCCCGAAATCGACGGCGCGCTAGTCGGCGGCGCCAGTCTCGACCCGGAATCATTTTTTAAGATCGTCAGCGTTGCGGCCCCGGCCCGGTAACCCAAACGGATTTTCATGCACCCGTTCGCGAATCCCTGAATCCAGCGTTTTCGCGAGTGAAATACTGGCATCGCCGAATTTATTCCGTATGTGATCCACCGAGCGAAAGACTTCTCGGAGCCGCGCAGTATTCGGCTCTTCAAGCAAACTCATCTGTCCTTCGGAATGTTCGAGCGATCCGGCATGCACGCCTAGCAACCGGATCGGCTTCTTGCCATCCCAAGCTTGCCGGAATAGCTTTACGACTGCGCCCGCAATCTCACGATCAAGCTGCGTAGCATGATCAAGCGACTCGGCCCGCGTGATCGTCACGAAGTCTTCATCGCGCAGCTTGAGTTGTATCGTACGGGCATAGAGCTGATGTTCGCGCAGCCGCTTCGCGACCATTTCCGACAACTTCAGGAGCACTGTTTCGAGCCGATCTTGATCGGCTGTGTCTTCGTTGAACGTGTTCTCATGGCTAATGGACTTCGGGTCTTCATTCGTGCCGATCTCGGAGTCGAACCAGCCGCCTGCATCCTGTCCTTGTGCCTTGCCCGCTAACGCAAGACCCCACCGGCCGAACCGCTCTGCTAAGAAGTGTTCGTCCAGCGCCGCCAGATCTCCTACCTTTCGAATACCGATCTGGTGCAACTGCGCTTCGGTCTTCTTTCCGACGCCCGGTATGGTCCGGATCTGCAGCGGCGCCAGAAATCGCGCCTCTCGTCCCGGAAGAATATAGAGCACGCCGTTCGGCTTGGCCTGATCTGACGCCACCTTCGCTACTAGCCGCGAGCCTGCCAGCCCCAGCGAGCATCGCAAGTTCGTCTCCGCGCCGATTGCCTCATGCAGGGCGTGCGCCGTTTTGAGCGGCGGCCCATGCAGCCGTCCCGTGCCCGTCAGATCGAGATACGCTTCATCGATCGAGGCCATCTCCACCTGCGGAGAAAAGCGCGTCAATACTTTGAAGACTTTCTTCGAATATTCGCGATAACGTGATGGCTGCCCTTCCACGAAGATCGCTTGCGGGCACAATCGCGAGGCCGTGCGCAACGGCATTGCCGAATGCACTCCGAACTTGCGAGCCGCATAGGAGGCCGCCGCTACCACGCCGCGCTGATCCCGCTTGCCGCCTACTACAACTGGTTTGCCTTTGAGCGCAGGATTGAACAGTTCTTCGACGGATACGAAGAACGCGTCCATATCGACATGGCAAACTAAACGCTGCATCCGATGACTCGCGGCCAACCCGCCAAATCTGAGATTACTTCGAAATCGCGCCACCCGTCGGCGAGCAGCGCGCGCACCCCTTCGAGCGATTGATAGCCCAGCTCCATCAACAATCTTCCGCCCGGTTTCAATACCGTGCGGGCGCCGGTTATCAGGCTCTTATAAATCTCGAGTCCGGTGTCGCCTGCAAACAGCGCCACGTGAGGCTCCCAGTCCCGCACCTCAGTCTGCATGTTTGCCGCGTCGGCGCCCGGTACATACGGAGGATTGGAAATGAGTAAGTCGATGCTCGCCGGCGCAACAGCCTCGACCAGATCGCCCAAGAAGAACGCCACGCGCGCCTGGTGCCAGCGGCGATTGCGCTCGGCAACCGCCAAGGCGGAGACGGAAATGTCGCACGCCCAAACCTTACGATCCAACTCCGCCGCGAGCGTTACCGCGATGGCGCCGGATCCGGTGCCGACATCGAGCACGCGCGCATCCGAGTGCTGCCGAAGCCACGCGATTCCGGCTTCTGCCAGATGCTCGGTCTCGGGGCGGGGAATCAGCACATCCGAATTGACGTAGAATTCCCGTCCGTAAAACTCTTGCTTGCCGGTGATGTATTGCGTCGGCTTACCCTTCAGCCGCTCATTCAAATAGCGGCCGTAATGAATCCAGGCAAGCTCGGTCAGCTCGTCTGTGGAATGCGCAAACAGATACGCGCGGTCGCAGCGCATGGCGTGCCCCAGCAGCACTTCCGCTGTCAGCCGTGGAACGCCGATCTTTGCTTTTTCAAGAATTGCGGCGCCTTGCTCGAGTGCGGTCTTGAGAGTCACCGCCGCCTGCGCTTATGCCGCTTCGCCTTCGCCGCGCAGACGCTCCGCCTGATAGTAGCTCGTCAGCGCGTCAATGACCGGCTGCAGCCGCCCTTCCATCGTTAAATCGAGTTGGTGCAGAGTTAACCCGATGCGATGATCGGTGATCCGGTTTTGTGGGAAATTGTAGGTGCGGATCTTCTCGCTCCGGTCGCCCGTTCCCACCATGCTCTTGCGTTCTGCGCCGATCTGCGCAAGCTGCCGCTCCAACTCCACCTGATACAGCCGCGAGCGCAGCACTTGCATCGCTTTCGCCCGGTTCTTTATTTGCGACTTTTCGTCCTGGCACGAAACTACTGTATTGGTTGGCAGGTGCGTAATTCGTACCGCCGAATACGTGGTATTTACCGATTGCCCGCCAGGACCCGACGAACAGAACGTGTCGATGCGAATGTCCTTCGGATCGATCTGGACGTCCACTTCATCGGCTTCCGGCATGACAACTACCGTAATCGTGGAAGTATGAACACGGCCCTGCGTCTCGGTCGCCGGCACGCGCTGCACTCGATGCACGCCGCTCTCGTACTTCAGACGGCTGTATACGCGCTTTCCGCTGATTAATGCGATGACTTCGCTTAAACCGCCGACCGAGGATTCGCTTAGCGAAGTGACTTCGACTTTCCAGCCGTGTTCTTCCGCATAACGTGTGTACATGCGAAAGACTTCGGCCGCAAATAGCGACGCCTCATCGCCGCCCGCACCTTTGCGGATTTCGAGAACGATGTTCTTCTCATCGTTCGGATCTTTGGGCAGCAGCAGAATTTTCAATTCCTGCTCGATCTCGGCAAGCTGCGGTTCGAGCCGCGCCACTTCGAGTTCCGCCATTTGACGCAAATCGGGATCGGTTTCCTCCAGCATCGCGCGCGCGTCCCGTAGTTCCTGATCCACCCGCTTCCATTCGCGATATTGGCTCGCCAATTCCGCCAGCTCGCTCTGTGCTTTCGCCACTTTGCGGTATTGCTCGGAATCGCTAATGACAGCCGGATCGGCCATCTTCGCGGTCAGTTCGTTGTAGCGCGCTTCCGCTTCGTCCAGTCGGCTCTGATATTGCATGGATGTTGTTTAGGCGATGATCAGTTCGCCGCCCTGGGCGGCTTCGAGCGCCATAGCGCGATCGAGCGCGTGAATCGCTACTTCGGTCTGTTCATCGGAGGGCGCTTGCGTGGTCACTCGCTGCAGCCACAATCCCGGCTGCGTGAGCAGCGCCATGAGACCTTTGCGTTTCTTCGCGGCAAATCGGATCACCTCGTAGCTCACACCCGCAATCACTGGGAATAACGCGATGCGGCCCACCAGCTTCGCCCAGAAATTATCAAACGGCAGGAATGCGTAGCAAATCATCGCAATGATCAGCACCACTACCAGAAAGCTGGTCCCGCAGCGCGGGTGCCATGTCACGAAACGCTGCGCGTTGGTGACGTTGACCGGCTGCCCGGATTCGAAGTTGAATACGACCTTGTGCTCCGCGCCATGATATTCGAATACCCGCCGCATTTCTTTCAGCCGGGAAAGCAGGTACATGAACCCGAGAAAGATCGCAATGCGCAGCGTCCCATCCGTCATGTTTATGGCAAAACGGCTGCTCACAGCGTCATAATGCTTCCCTAATTCCGTAGCCAGAAAGAGCGGCAGCAGTTTGTAGAGAGCGATCATGAACACCAATGAAACGGCTATCTGCAGGACCATCGCCGCCGGTCCCAGTTCTTTCTTGCTCGCCTTATCCGTTTTCGCCGGCATGTCTTCCATCGCGCAATCGGCCGAAAACTTCAGCGCGCGCATTCCCAGCCACATCGCGGATCCCAACGTGCCCAAGCCGCGAATCACCGGCAGTTTGAAAATCGGATACTTATCGGAAAGCCGGCCCAACGGGCTCTCTTGTGTTGCGATCTCGCCGTTTGCCTTGCGTACCGCGACGCAGTAGCTGTGGGGCGATCGCATCATCACGCCTTCCATCACCGCCTGGCCGCCCACAAGCGTCGTTTCTTCGCCGTTTTCGAGCACCGGAAGGAGCTGTATATGCGTGAAAAGACGCACAAAGGCTTTCAATTTCAAGAGAGGACTCCCGCCTTGATTATAACTTGCTAAGCTAATCCGCGTGCAGCGCCTGCGCGATGCCTTAAGCGACGATCGCTCTCACGTGCCGCTCGATATCGCCGCTCTGGAACTGGCAAATATTGAGTTTCCCGGCCTGGATCTCGAAGCCTCCACTTTTCGGCTCGACAACCTGGCCCAGCAGATCGGCAGCCAACTCACCGCCGGCGCGAGTGGCCTCGATTTCATCCGCGCTTCCAATGATTTGCTTTTTGATGTCCTGCAGTTTCGCGGGGATAAAGAAAACTATTATGATCCGCGGAATAGCTGTCTTAATTCCGTTCTAATGCGCCGCCTGGGGATTCCTATCACCCTTTCGGTGGTTTACATGGAAATCGCCCGCCGTCTCTCGCGGCGTGTCTACGGAGTCGGTCTGCCGGGCCACTTCATCGTGGCTTACGAGGATGCGAGCGCGCGTTATTGGATTGATCCGTTTCACGCCGGCCGCATTCTGTCTTTTTCAGATTTATGCGAGTTGGCGAGAGAGACCGCCGGTGTCGATATCCGCTCTAATCCAGCCGTGCTGGCGCCGGTTTCCACGCGCCAGATACTGGTCCGCATGTTGAGCAATCTCAAGGTTATTTACCTGCGCGGAGATGCCCTGGATAAGGCGAGACAGGTGCTCGATTTATTGATTGAAGCGATGCCCGCATATGCCGAGGAGTATCGCCATCGCGGCCTGGTGCATCTGCGCCAACTCAATCATCGCGCCGCAAAGAGTGATCTCGAGACCTATCTGCGATTGGAGCCGGGTTCGCCTGAGCGTGAACAAATCGAAAAGCAATTATTAATGATCGAGCGCTGGAAAGCCGGACTGAATTAAAGCTGCTTTACGCGCGCGGCGATGATTTCGAGATCGTGCACGAATTTGGCGTATTCTTCCTCGAACGTATCGGGCATGCGCAGAATGGCCGATGGATGCACGGTGGCAACCAGTTCTTTCGCCCAACGGCTCGGAAAGAACTGAGCGCGGCTCGCGGTGATTCGAAAATCGCGGCCCATTAGCGATTGCGCCGCTGTCGCGCCGAGACAGACGACCAATTCGGGTTTTATAGCGTCCAGCTCCGCTTCGAGCCATGGCCGGCACGCCGAAATTTCCGCGCCGCTCGGCTTGGAGTGGATGCGGCGTTTGCCGCGCTCCACGAATTTGAAATGTTTTACGGCGTTGGTGACATAGATCTTTTCGCGATCGAGCCCGGATTCATGCATCGCTTTGTCGAGCAGCCGGCCGGCCGGACCCACGAACGGATGCCCCTTGCGGTCCTCTTCGTCGCCCGGCACTTCGCCGACCATCACGACACTGGCATCCG
>JAICIH010000299.1 GCA_025924475.1 Bryobacteraceae bacterium | reverse complement strand
GTTCGTCAGCGGTAGCGAATCGCTCAAAGGCGCGGGCAGCGCTCTTGCATCCGCTAAATACGACATTCGCGTTCCGGACACAGGGCCTGAAAAGATTCCGCGGCGCGGCGTTCTTTCGTGTTCCACTTACACATCGCCGAGCTGTCAGTTTGTTGTGTTTCTGCCGTCGACGACTAAGAGATGAACGCGCTGTTTGGGCAGGCCGACGAGGACGTCCGCCCCACAAAACTACGAAGTTCGTAACATGATGGAGTTGTGAAATCCATTCACGCCGCTCGAATCGCAATCGTGGCTGTCATGCTGGCCCTGGTGGGTTGCTCACCGGCGCCGCTTACGCGGGATCGACTGGTTTCCAGCTTCCATTCCATTGCATCCAACGCCGCCGAGGCGGAATTATTCCTGGACCGGCTGCAGAAGCACCAGGCCACGAGCGTCTATGCCCGGACGTATGCCGATTCCCTTGCTGATGCCATCCGCCAAAACCGGCAGGAGTTGCAACACCATCCTCCGGCGAAGGGGCTGGAATCCGGGTTCGCCGAGTGCCAGCGAGAGTACGAACTGCTGCTTGAGAGCGTGAATGGGCTGAAGACCGCTTTGAATGATCGGGATGCGCTTGCCGCCGCAAAGGTCCGGATGGAGACGATCCGGAAGAAGGCGGAGCAGTCGCTCCATGCCGTTGAGTCAAGCGGCATGGAAGGGCGGGTTGACAACCCGCCGCCGGTTAACAACCGGCCCCACACGGCAGCCAAGCCGCAACCAACAAGTGCCGGGATGAGACCCGGCAAAGCGGGGCTTAAAAGCCCCGCGCGGGCTGAAGCCGACCCCCCATTTGCAGGCCTTGAAATAAGACAAAATACCCAAACTCCACTGCTAGCGGCGGAGCTGCAATCAAGGGAAAAAGCAGCCGCGGTATGAAGAAGCTTCTTGGCATCACGCTGGGCATCATGACGGCGTTGGGAGGCTTCGTCGATCTCGGACAGATTGTCTTCACTTTGCAGGCGGGTGCGCTGTTTGATTATCGATTGATTTGGTCGATCGTGTTGGGGACGGCGGCGATCATCCTGTACATGGAAATGTGCGGGCGCGTGGCCGTTGTGGCGAAGGAACCCGTATTTGCAATCGTTCGTGACCGGCTTCCAAAGCCGATGGGCATTGTTGCCCTGGTTGCCTCGAATCTCCTCAACGTGATTACCTGCGCGGCCGAGTTGGGCGGCATTGCCATCATTTTGCATCTGCTGACCGGATGGCCTGAGAAGCTGCTGCTGGCGGCCGCCGTCGTGGCGCTATTTGGAATGGTTGCCGTCCTTCGCTTTCAATGGATCGAGCGCGTGTTCGGTATGGCCGGTCTTCTGATGCTGGTGGCCGGAGTTTCCGCGCTAATGCTCCATCCCGACTGGAAAGCGCTTGGATGGGGTTTGCTGCCTCGGACGCCCGGCGGCAATCCCGGCCAAAGTTTACGCTACTGTTTTTTTGCGGTGGGTATTTTCAGCGCGATGCTCATGGAATACGAAGTCCATTTCTATTCGTCCGGCGCGCTGGAAGAGGATTGGAAACCCAAAGATTTGCCGGAGAATTTCATGGTTGCGAGTTTGGGCTCGGTGTTTGGCGCCGGGCTAACAGTGGCACTGCTTGCGATCGGCGCTCTCGTGCTTCTTCCGCGTGGTATCTATCCGGAGCAACTCACGACGGCGACGCTCGCGATTGCGACGCCCCTGGGCCATCGCGGCCTGCGCCTGGTATTGCTCGGAACACTTGCCTGCCTGACCGGCGCGGCGGTCGAAACGATGCTGTCCGCCGGATATAACATCTGCCAGTTTTACAACTGGCCTTGGGGGAAAACCCAAAAACTACGCGACGTGCCGGTATTTACGGCGTCCTGGATGGCCTCGCTCGGTGTGGCTGCGCTCCTGGTTCTGAGCGGCTTCCGGCCATTGCAACTGGTGAATATCTCGGTCGTCTTCGGTATGGTCGTGATGCCGTTCACTTACTATCCGATTCTGCGGGTAGCAATGGACAAAGGAGTGATGGGGCGGCATGTGAACAGCCGGGCCGATACCATCATCGGCATGGTGTTTTTGGCTTTGATCGCGATCGCGGCCGTGGCGGCGATTCCGTTAATGATTGCTACACATTCCGGAAAGCCTTGAGTCGCTCACGAAATTATTTAACGGGTGCAGCGTGCTGTCTAACGTAGTCTTCCACTACGGGATCGGTTCCTGCGCCCGCGCTCCCCGGCGCCAGGTAGTGAAAGGCCTCTGCATATTCCACTCCGTACTTAGCACCTAGCTCGCGATTTCGGCGCATGCCGAATTCCTTGATATAGTTCCGATCGGCGCTGAGATCGTCGCCGTTACCCAGCACCGCCAGGCGCTGGCCCTTCTTTGCGAGGTCGGCGCGCAGCCTGGAGCCCAAGTGTCCAGCCGGTCCTTTCGCGCTGTTGGCGCGATTGGCCTCTACTTTCTTGTCAATTTGAGCACTGATATCTACCACGCGCGTAATCTCGGGGCGCCGCGCGAAGTAATATTTGTCGGCCACGGCGTGCGGCGAGAGGCCAGCCGCGAGCTGTTCTTCATAATCGTGTGAACGACCGGCCATCCAGCAGGCGGCCTCCACCCCACGCGCCAGCATGTAGTGATCGGGATTCTCCTCGTCGTGCGCCCATGGATCCCAGCAAACAACGGTGTCCGCTTTGACAAGCCGAATGATTAAGATAAGGCGGCTGATCAATTCATTCAGAGATATATCCGCCATCCGGTGGTTGTTGTAGTTCAGGTTAAAGGTTCGCTTGCAGCCTAATATACGCGCTATTTCCTCATTGTCCCGCTCATTGTGCAAAGCGTTCTCGCCGATAGTACCCGGCGTCCCGAGGCCCGGTGCGTCACCCATGTCGTCATTGGTTGCGCGAACCAGATAGCCCGTGTAGCCTTCTTCAATGAGTTTCGCCACAGTACCGGCCGCCGATAGAGGTATGTCATCTGAATGCGCCTGTAGCGCCAGCAAGACCTTGCCTTTGTGGGGTTGGCCAGTGGCGGGACGCTCGAGAAAAATATTGGATCGGGATGATTCGGTCTGCGCCGCGAGTGGAGATGCCGCGAACTTCGACATTGCGCCGGCAGCCATCAGCTGTGTAAGAAAGTTGCGCCTGAGCATGGCGAAATTATATGGAATATATGCTATGTGTCAAGCCGCAAGTGCGAATCGTTTATGAAAATCACGGAAATCAGGGCAGCAGGTCTGAAAAACGGTACTCCAGAAGGTGGTTGGTCCAATGAGATTCGACCGGACGACTGCGTCCATACATTGATTGCTGTTTTTACGGATGAAGGTGTTACCGGATGGGGATCGGTATTCACAAATGACCAACTGGTTCAAGGAGCACTCCATGTGCTCGAGCCGCTGTATACAGGTGAAAATCCCTTGGAACCTGAGCGGGTCAGCGAAAAACTTCACGCCAATACTTTCTGGATGGGCCGTGGTGGATCGATAACACATACGATCAGTGGTATCGATATCGCGCTCTGGGAGATTCTTGGCCGCGTTACGGGTCAGCCGGTCGGTCGACTGCTGGGCGGGCGCTATCGTGACCGGGTGCGGCCTTATGCATCCATTCTGATGCGCGAACCCGGGCCCTTGAGCGAACATTTGTTATCCATCCGCGCTCAACGCTTCCGCGCCTTCAAGATCGGGTGGGGCCCTTTTGGGCGAGGGTCTACCGCGCTGGATGAACAAATTGTGCGCGCTGCACGCGAGGCTGTGGGGCCGGAGTCTCTGTTGATGGTGGACGCCGGCGCAAGCGACGCCTTCTGGCCACAGGACTACAAGTGGGCGCTGCGAACTGCGCAGATGCTGGCTCAATACGATGTTCACTGGTTTGAAGAGCCATTGCTGCCCGACAATCTGGAAGATTATGTGACACTGCGGCGATCTTCTCCGGTCAAGATCGCCGGCGGCGAGGTTCTGACTCGCAGGCAATCGTTCACACCGTGGCTGCAGCAGAGGGCCTTCGATATTGTTCAACCGGACGTCACGAAGGTGGGTGGAATCAGTGAGGAGCGCCGGATCGGGTGGATGGCCGAGGAGAATGGCGTACGGTTTATTCCGCACGGATGGAACACTGCCCTGGGCCTGGCGGCAGATCTCCAACTTGCATCGGCGAGCCGCAGCACCGATATGGTGGAGTATCTCACTGGATCGCCTTTCATTGACGATATTGTTTGCGGCGGTTGGTCAATCGACCAGGACGGGATGTTGGCGATTCCGGATACTCCCGGTTTAGGCATCGCTCTCGACCTGGATGCCGTCCAGAAGCATACCGGGGTGCGATTTGAACAGCGGGCGTAGACGGATCTCACTTAATGTAAGCAAGCCTCGCGATTCCTGAACGTGGAGCCACAAACTCTAGCCGCGAATGAATTACCCCGTAAGTTGGGGATGTTTGACGCGACCGCCATGATCATCGGCATCGTGATCGGATCGGGCATTTTTGTGCTTCCGAACCTGATTGCTAGGAATCTCCCGTCTGCGCCGGCGATCCTATCGGTTTGGATTATTTCCGGAATTCTATCGTTTTTCGGGGCTCTGGCCTATGCGGAATTAGGCGCCATGATGCCCGCCACGGGTGGGCTATATGTGTACATACGCGAAGCGTACGGACCCCTTTGGGCGTTTGTGAGCAGTTGGACATTCACCTTGGCTGTGCTTTCCGGGGGAACAGCCTGGCTGACGGTTACGTTCTCGATATATCTAGCTCACTTCCTTCCGCTAACGGTCGTCACGAGCAAAATTGCCTCGCTTGCTCTGCTGGCGGTCTTGTCCGCTGTGAACCTGATCAGTGTTCGGGAAGCGGCCTGGGTGCAGCGCACGTTCACCGTTCTAAAAATACTGGGCTTGATCCTGCTCATCGGGATAGCCATATTAGGCCCCAGGTCCGCCACGCTACCTCTGAACACACCCACACCACAACCGTTCTCCCTGACCCACTTCGGTGCCGCGATGGCCGCCTGCCTGATGGCCTACAACGGCTGGAGCTATGTAAGTTTTATTGCGGGCGAGGTAAAAGACCCCAAGCGAAACCTGCTCCGCTCGCTCGTTATCGGAATGGCAGTTGTTGCAACGCTATACGTCTTAGCGAATGTGGCTTACATGAAGGTGATGACGATCTCTGAGATCGCGGCCACTGACCGAGTCGCTGCGGATGTCGCCACTCGAGCAGTTGGAGGCATTGGAGGGGCGCTGGTGTCGTTGTTGGTGCTGTTGTCGATTGTGGGTGCGGTTAACGGCTGCATCTTTACTGCTGCGCGCATCCCATTTGCGCAAGCTCAGGACGGGCTTTTCTTCTCGCGATTTGGCCACGTGCATCCGCGATTTCAAACGCCTGCATTTTCTATCGTTATGAGCGGACTTTGGACGGCAGTACTGATTGTTAGCGGCTCGTACGAGACACTGTATTCCTACTCAATTCTCGCTGCCTGGATCTTTTATACCTTGAGCGTCCTCGCCGTATACGTCTTTCGCCGAAACATGCCAGACAGGTTCCGCCCGTACAAGATGTGGGGATATCCATACACGCTGTGGACATTCATCGGAATTTCCGTATGGTTCATACTGAATGCACTTCTCACGCAAACTCGTCCTTCCCTGATGGCATTGGTGATTGTGGCGAGCGGTGCGGCAGCTTACCGAATCTGGCGCAAGCGCGCACCGGCCTTAGAGATGGGACGTGTGCGCGACACCTGAGAAGCGCAACGCGAGTCCAAAGGCGGCGAGCAGTACCGGGATCAGCAGGCTGTAGGGAGGCTCCGGAACCGCTGCCGCTACCGGCGCGATCGTATAAGTGGAATTGAACGCCGGCGGGTCATTGTCTTGGAATCCTCCGGTTGACGAGCATGGAAAGGACGCACATTGAGCCATGCCGCGAGGGAGCAGATTGTTGTTCAACGTAAACATGTTTCCGCTGGGATTCGTGAAAGTGATGCCGGAGAAGCCTACGGTGAACTCAAGAAGCGTACCAGATCCAATCTCGATCGTTGCGCTTATTGACGCCGGAGTGTAGTTTTGCGGATCGCTGAAGGACAGCAGAACCGGAGCAGTATCCCCGGAAACGGGCGAGTTGGGCAGAGAGAACGTGCCTGAAAGAGTTGATCCGGGATGCAGGTTTGACAGGTCAAAACTGATCGACTGGATAATGTCCGCTCGCATCAGACCTGCTGAGGCGATGAACAATACGCACGGAAGGAATTTTTTCATCTAGATTACCTTTCTGCAAGGGGCAGATTTCATTACG
The DNA here is from genome assembly GCA_025924475.1 of Bryobacteraceae bacterium. GTDB lineage: Bacteria > Acidobacteriota > Terriglobia > Bryobacterales > Bryobacteraceae > Bog-105. Next base: position 1,104 of record JAICIH010000299.1, on the reverse strand, counting down.
CCACGCCCGGCTTGTGCAGTATACAGGATCGGCGCAGTCGATGGGAAGGATTTTTGCACAACGTGCCGCCGGGCACGGCGCGCTCTACCTGGTGCGACCATAAAAGTAGGTATGAAACGGATCGCGCTTATTATCGCCTGCGTTGTTGTAGCCGGCGGGCTCGGATTCGGCGGATTCAAGGTCTATCAGATTTTCGAGTCGATGCAGGCCGATATGGCGGATTTGCGGCAGCAGGTGCTGGATGCAAAGGAAACGGCGCAACGCGAATCGTCGGCTGCGAATGCTGCGAGTCAGCGTGCGGACGAGGCGGCGGCGCGCGCCGAGGTTGCCTCCGGAGCGCGGCAGAAGGCTGAGGAACTGAAGCAGCAGGCCGAGGAACTAAGGCAGCAGGCCGATGTCGATCGCGCACAAGCCGTGACCGCCGCGCAGCAATCGGCTGAGCAGGCCAAGCAGGCGCAAGATCAGATGTCGCAGATGCGCCGTGAACGCGAGGAGGAGTTGAATCGCATGCAGGAGGCGCTGAATCGGGTTGTGGAAACGCATCGCACACCCAACGGAATGCTGATCGTGCTGCCCGATTCCACTTTCCGGTTCGAGTTCGATAGCGCCGAACTCAGCCAGAAGAATAAAGAATTGCTGAGCCGCGTGGCGGGAATTCTGCTGGTATCGAAGGGGTATGGGCTTTCTGTTTTCGGTTACACGGACGACGTGGGTACGGAGGAATACAACCAGCAACTCTCCGAGCGGCGCGCCAAAGCCGTGCAGGATTATTTGATTCATGCGGGGATCGACGAATCCGTAGTTCACGTGAAAGGCTATGGCAAGACGAGCCCGCACGTAGCAGGAACCAGCGCCGCGGCTCGCAGCCAGAATCGGCGGGTGGAGATTGCGCTGACGGACAGCTCAGTTCGGTACGGTAGCGACATTCGTTAAGTGCGCCGGTTGGCAACCGGCGCGCAAGCCGCCAGCCCAATGCCATTTACTTAAGCGGCATAGAAGACGTTTCAAGGAGGGCCGATTGCCAATCGGCCGCGGCTTACCAAGCCGCCCCACACGGCAGGGGTCTCAAACTCCGGTTACGTCAGGCTTAAGTAAACGACATTG
>JAICIH010000298.1 GCA_025924475.1 Bryobacteraceae bacterium | reverse complement strand
TGTCCCGACGTATTGATCAACAATGCCGGACATATGTCAATCGGCATTGCGGAAGCATTTACCGAGGATCAGATTCGGGAGCAGTTCGAAGTTAACTTTTTCGGGCCTGTTCGGCTGTGCCGGGCTGTGCTTCCTCACATGAGAGAGCGTCGATCCGGATTAATCGTGCATGTTAGCTCGATTGTGGGCCGTGTACTGTTTCCCGCATGTGCATTCTATTGTGCCAGCAAGTTTGCGTTGGAAGCGTATGCGGAGGTCCTCCATTATGAACTGACCGGTTTGGGCGTCGATTCTGTATTGGTTGAGCCGGGCCCGTTCCCAACGCATCTACTCGCCAATAGCCCCGGACCATTAGATCAGGAACGTGCGCGCGGTTATGGGCAGCTTGCCTCGCTGCGGGAACTCTTTGTGGACAGTTTCGAGAAATTCTTTGCATCTGAACAGGCGCCCAACCCTCAGGAAATCGCCAATGCCATCCTTCGGCTCATCGACACGCCTTCCGGCGAGCGCCCGCAAAGAACTGTCTGTGGCCCCGACTACGGCGCCTCTCTAATCAATCGTCAGACCGCTCCGGTGCAGGCCCAGGTTCTTCGGGATATCGGTATGGAGATGCTGGCCAGTCGCGCTGTCACTGTGAGTGCCTGATCTCGGTCACAAAACTCGAAAAAAAATTTCGCGTTGATTCTATTGCACTAAGCCCCATTTTGCCGCCCTCATGGTCGGGTTTGCTTTTTTCGTGTGCTACGCTTTAGCAGGCTCGCTACAGGCCCCGGCCTGTAGCGAGCCATTTTTATTCCCAGGAGCCCTAACATCATGACCGCTCGATCCATCCGCCGCGCCATGGAACGCAAAGCCAAAAAGCTCGAAAAGAAGCGCCTCCAGGCTGAAACGCCTTCCGAGGCCCGCCTGCTTGCCAACCGGGCCAATGCCCAACTCTCAACGGGTCCCCGTAGCGAGGAAGGGCGAGCCAAGTCTTCTCTCAATGCTGTTAAAACTGCTCTCACCGGCCGCACCGTTCTGCTGCCCTCCGACGACACCGCCGAATACGAACGTCACCTCGCCGCCTACGCCGAAGAATTCGCCCCGGTCGGCTTGCTCGAAACGAATCTCGTGCAATCCATCGCCGATACCGACTGGCGTCTGCGCCGCATCCCGGCGCTCGAATCGGCTCTCTTCGCCAAAGGCCGCATCGAATTCGCCGAGCTATTCAGCGAACAAGAGCTCGCCGCCCGCCCGCATCTGATCGACGCCCACACCTTCATCACCTACGAAAAGCAAATCCGCAACCTGCAACTGCAGGAAGCCCGCCTCGCCCGTCGCCGAGAAAAAGAAATCGCCGAACTCCGCAAATTACAAGCCGAGCGTGTTCAGAGCAAAACGGGGACTGGCGAGCATTCGGCGCCTTTTGCCGAATCCGACGCCTGTCCCCGCTTTGCGCCCGTTGCGCGCGATCAAGCAAATGGGTTCGTTTTTTCAACTCCGCCAATCGACCATGCCTTCGAGCTGCCTGCGCCCAAAAAGCTAAAAGCTAAGAGCTAAAAGCTAAGAGCTAAAAGCTAAAAGCTAAAAGCTAAAAGCTAAAAGCTAAGAGCTAAAAGCTAAGAGCTTTAGTCCCTCAAAACATCAACTTCAACGCAAACTGGATCTGCCGCGCCGGAAACGTGCTGCGGATTGTCCCGAACGCCGCATCGGAAATATTCGAATTCGGAATCGCAAAATTCGTGTGGTTCAACACGTTGAAAAACTCCGAGCGAAACTGTAGCCGCACGCGCTCTGTGATGCTGAAGCTCTTATTGACGCCTAAGTCCCACTGCCAGAAGCTCGGTCCGCGGAAAGCATTGCGGCCGGCATTCCCAAACGGCGCGTTGGCGGGCGGCACCGAAAATGCATAGCCGCCATAGTAATGATTGATCGTGTCGGAAACGCCCGACGGATTGACAACCACGTTAGGCCGCATGATCGCCTCCCCACGATAATCCGGAATGCGGCCGGTGACATCGTTGGCCGCCACCGGCGTATAGGAAACATCGAGCGGAGTCCCGGTATTAGCGGTATTGATCGTATTGATTTGCCAGCCGCCGAGCACCGCGTCATAAACGCGATTCCAATTTGCACCGTACTTGCGCCCGCGGCCGAAAGGCAAATCGAACACCAGGCTTGTCGTATTGATGAACGTGACATCCAGGCTCGATGGGCCGCGCTCGTTCTTCAGGTCGTAAATATTCTGCGGATTGGCGACATAGTAACCCGATCCGGATTCCAGCGCCTGCTCGGAATCCGTAAGTGACTTCGACCAGGTGAAGGAATTCAGGAAATAGAAGCCGTGCGAAAAACGATGCTCGAAGCGCGCCGAAAAGCCGTTGTAAGTTTGAATGCCGGCGGGATTCACCCAGGTAATCGCTCCAAAGGCCTGATTGGGGCGGCGCGCCTGAATGCCGAGCGTGGCGCTACCTACGTTAGGAAGCGCCTGGTTGTAATCGGCGAGGATCGGCAGCCGTGAGCTGTGATTGCCATTGTATCCAATTTCGATCAGGCTGTCTCCTGGAAGCTCGCGCTGGATAGAAAAGAACCAGGCCTGCACATAGGGCCAGCGAGTATCTTTCGGAATGTAACTGATGTTGGCGTTAACGGGCGAGAAGTTAGCGGGACTATCCAGGCTAGCCGGATAACCCGCTTGCGTCGTGATGAAGCCGGGCGGAAGCATGCCACTGGCCGTCAATGATTGATTCACGGTGCCGATCACGACTTGCGGACCGTTAATGCCCAATTCGTCGGCGCTGCCCAGACGATTCAGGTGGACATAGCTGATCCCGTAGCCCGCGCGGGCAACCGTTTTTGGAGTCACGGTATAGGCGAGGCCCACGCGGGGCGCCCAATCTTTCCGGTCCGGATTCACCAGCGTGCGATCGTAGATGCTGCCGTTCTTCGCAATCAGGATCGAGTTGGTAGCCGGATCGAAGTTGGAAAGAACATTATCTCTTTCCCAGCGCGGCGTAGCGTATTCGTAGCGCAGCCCGATATTGAGCGTCAGCTTATTACTGATGCGAAAGTCGTCTTGGATATAGCCGAAGTATTGCCGCTGCCGGTAACTTCCTACTAAGTAGTTAGCGAGCTGCACTTGGCTGGGCAGACCGAACATAAAATCGGCGAGATTGTAGCTGCCTGCATCGTTCGCAATCGTGCAAGTGGGAGCCGCGCCAATTTGGGCACAGCTCCTGGGTTTGCTGAAACTTCCGGAATAGGCGCTGAGTCCGTACACCGGATTGATGTCCATCACCTCCGTATGAATGATGCCCATTTCGAAACCGGCCTTCAAGGCATGCCGGCCGTGAATCCAGGAGTAGTTGACTTTTGGGTCCCAAGAGGTCGGATTCTGGAACTGTGGGTTGGTGGCTTGACGTCCGATAACACCCGAGTAGCCTCCAATATTTTGCGTATTCAGGCCGCCCGTGAGAAACGGCGCGGTAGGTAATCCGATCAGCCCGTATTGATCGAGCGCGCTTTGGCTGCCGAGAAAGACCGGGAACTTTCCGCCCGTGATATGCGAGAACCCGAGCCGCACATCGAGTAGCGATGACGGCGTCACCGTCCAGGTATAGGAGAACGCCGCGTTCTGGTCCAGTATCCGGACATTGCCATTGCCGCTTCCTCCGGAAGGTCCGGTGAGATCCGGCTGATAGAACTGGTTGTCTTTGCGCTGGCTGAAGCGGACGAACGTGGACATGCGGTCGTTGATCTGATAATCGACCTTCGCGTCATATTTATCCGCATAGTCGCGGGTGAGCAGCAGCGTCTGGTAGTCGTTGGAGCGCCCCGGGCCGGTCGGAGGCGGGAGTTCGCGCAGCACTTTTGCCGCGAACGGATTGATGCTCGTTATCGGAATCGGCGTATTAGCCGGATAGACCGCCCCGCTAGCGGGGTTGACCACTGGCACCGGCAGGATGCCGTTACGCTCGGAAAGCGTCGGGATAGTATCGAACGCAAGCGCGTGCTGCAGAGACCGGTATCCCTCATAGTCGGCAAAGAAGAATAGTTTGTTCTTGATAAACGGACCGCCGATCGTGAACCCGAATTGGTTGCGCTGTAACGTCGGCTTAACGAAGACCGGCGGCGGGACGAAGATGAAGCCGACCGCGTTCAGGTTCGTGTTACGCAGAAATTCGTACGCCGTTCCGTGGAACTGGTTTGTCCCCGAGCGCATCGCGGCGTTGACCACCGCGCCGCCAACCCGGCCGTATTCGGCGCTGTAATTGCTGGTAATTACTTTGAACTCGGCAATCGCATCGGGCGAAGGCTGCGCCACTTGATTCGAGTAGCCTTGATTGCTCGTCGAGTAAGCGTTATTATCTACGCCGTCCAGCATGAAATTGTTATAGGTGCTGCGAAAGCCGTTGGCGTTGAAGGCGCCTTCGCGCGGTGGCACCGCGTAAGCATAAATAGAGCGATGGACATTGGTAGCAAGCAGCGCGAGGTCCGAAAAATTCCTGCCGTTGAGCGGCAGCTCCACAATCTGCTGCGTGTTGATCACTTGCCCTTTCTCGCTCGAATCGGTTTCGAGCACGGCTGCAGCGCCATGCACTTCAACAAATTGATTCGACGCGCCCACCTGCAGCGTGACATCCACGCGCTGCCGTGCATTCACATTCACGCGGACGTCACTCGTGGTGAACTTCGTGAACCCTTCATGTTCGACGGCGACAGTGTAGAGGCCGACCTTGACGTTGAAGAAATCGTAATTACCGCTATCGTCCGTCGTGACCTTGTTTTCGATGCCGGTGTCGCGGCTGGTAAGAGTCACCGTGGCTTGCGGAACCGCGGCGCCGCTAGGGTCCTTGACAGTGCCGAGAACCTCAGCGGATTCAAATTGTCCGAACAGCAAACCGCCGGAATACAGCAACAGAGCCGCGACCGCGAGGGAGCGGGAACGTAGACACATAGAGAAGACCCCCTGAACAGTCCTCAATTCTACCTGAGAATTGTTGCGCTGGAATGAACGCACGGTTTTGCGAAAAATTGGGGACTGACTGAAGAGCCGTTTACAAAGGCAAAGAACCGCGCACGTAAGTAAGCGGACAACGCAGGCCGTTCCGTCTTACAGCAGCTCTTTATGTCGAAAACATCCGACGAAATGGTCGTTGACCATTCCAGTCGCCTGCATGAATGCGTAACAAATCGTCGAGCCGACGAAAGTAAAACCGCGTTTGGCGAGATCCTTACTCATGGCGTCGGATTCCGAAGTGCGCGCGGGCACATCTTGCGGGCGCCGGCGGCGCGGTTGCAATGGAACGCCGCCCGTGAAATTCCATATATAGCGATCGAAGCTGCCGAATTCCTTTTGTACGGCAAGAAAGGCTTGCGCATTGCGAACCGCGGCGCGAATCTTTAGCCGATTGCGAACGATGCCTGGATTCTCGAGCAAAGCCGCGATTTTCGTTTCGTCATAGCGGGCCACTTTTCGCGGATTGAAACGGTCGAATGCCACTCGATAAGCCGCCCGCTTATTCAGGATGGTCGACCAGCTCAGCCCGGCTTGCGCGCCTTCGAGAATGAGAAACTCGAAAAGCGCCCGATCGTCATGAACGGGCGCGCCCCATTCCCGGTCGTGGTAGTCGATCATCAGAGCGTTGCCGCCGGCCCATGAGCAGCGTGTCATCGGTTCTATTATCGAAGGCTCCCCAGCTACCATTGAAGATTCGACGTTGACGCGCTATGACGCAGACCGCCACTCGCAGGAGATCCCCGTTCACTCTGATCAGCGCCCGTTTAGTGGCGTTCCTCGCAGTGCTGGGTCCTGGCTTTATCACCGCCAACGTTGATAACGACCCCGGCGGTATCCTCACCTATTCGCAGGCTGGCGCACAGTTTGGTTACCAGCTCCTTTGGACGCTGATTCCAACGACCATCGCGCTGATCGTGGTGCAGGAAATGGCCGCGCGTATGGGCGCGGTCACCGGCAAGGGCTTGTCGGATCTGATCCGCGAAGAATTCGGGCTGCGGGCGACCTTCTTCACCATGGTCGTGCTCGGTTTGGCCGACTTCGGCAACATCATTTCGGAGTTTGCCGGCTTAGCTTCCGGCATGTCCATCTTCGGGGTCAGCAAATACATTGTCGTACCAATAGGCGCCGGACTGGTTTGGATCTTGATCGTGCGTGGCCGCTATAAGCCGGTTGAGCGAATTCTGATCGTGGCGTCGCTGATCTACTTCGCCTATCCGATTTCGGCATTTTTGGCCAAGCCCGATTGGGATTTGGCGATCAAGCAAACGTTGGTGCCGCCCCTGAACAACGATCCTGCCTATCTGATCCTGATTGTCGGATTAATCGGCACCACCATCACTCCCTGGATGCAGTTTTATCTGCAGGCTTCGGTCGTGGAGAAAGGCGTGGACACCCGCCATTACGGACTTTGCCGCCTTGACGTAGTTCTCGGTTGCATCATCACCGACGTGATCGCCTTTTTCATCATGGTCGCTTGCGGCGCAACCATTTACCATTCGAACCATCAGGAAATCACCGACGTCGCGCAGGCCGCCCTGGCGCTCAAGCCGTTTGCCGGAAAATTTGCGGCGCTACTGTTTGCCGTGGGCTTAATTAACGCCTCATTATTATCAGCGGCCATTCTCCCGCTGGCGACTTCCTACAACATCTGCGAAGGCCTGGGCTTTGAATCCGGAATTAACAAGCGCTTTTCGGAAGCGCCGACCTTCTATTGGCTATACACGCTATTGATCGGCGGCGGTGCGGCCATCGTGCTGATTCCTCGCCTTCCGCTACTCAAATTCATTCTTTTCTCGCAGGTGGCGAACGGCATTCTGCTGCCTTTTGTTCTCGTATATATGCTCTTGCTGGTGAACCGGCCGCGGCTAATGGGAACCTTTAAGAACAAACCGTGGCAAAATGTTATCGCCTGGACGACCGCAATAATTATGATCGTTTTGACAGCGGCGCTCGTCTACAAAACAGTGCTCGGATGAAATTCCAGCGCTGTAAGTTTTTCCAGGTACTATTATGTGTCCGGTATGTCTTTCAACGCGGGTGCGCCATTCACACCATCGATGGCAAGATTTTATACCGTTGCTGCTGCACGCCAAACCGCTGCGCTGCCAGGTTTGTTACCACCGTTTCTACGTCTGGCCGTGGTTTCGAAAATTTAACAAAATTCCCGAGCGCTAGCGCGCGAAACCGCTACGAGTCGGAGGCGGCGGGGTAGAATGCCGAATCGCGCGCCAAAGTATTGCATTTAGATCATCGTCATCGATACGGTCGGCTTCCGAAAAATCCATGCGTGCAGACGCCGCAGCTCCTGCACCGTTCTCGGAATTACGTTCCGTCAAAGAAACTTTCGGTTCGATAACTGTATAGGGCTGCACATTCGGTGTGCGGCTGAAACTGGCGAACATCGG
>JAICIH010000297.1 GCA_025924475.1 Bryobacteraceae bacterium | reverse complement strand
TCGAATGGCGCTCGGCGCCACTCGCAAGAACGTTTTGTATCTCCTGATCAAGCGCACCTTACTGGCGGCTTTGGCCGGGATCGCCATCGGCGGAGCGGCCGCGGCGGTTCTCACACCACTGCTTCGGAGCGAGTTGTATGGCGTCGAACCCGGTCATCTACTCACGTTTGTAATAGGTGCGCTGCTGCTCCTCTTGCCGGCGCTTGTGGCGACGCTGGTGCCGGCTGCGAAAGCAACCTCGCTCAACCCGGGCGACACGCTTCGTACCAATTAAAGAACCCCGCACGTAAGTAACCGGACTACCATTTATTAGAGCCGCTTTATCGCTACGATGGATGCGACACGATAGCCCATGCGCCGCTGATAAAACTCGCTGGCACGCGTGTTTACGGCGAGATATTCCAAAGAGGCAAATTCCGCACCCAGCCCGCGCCCCCAGTCTTCAGCCGCTTGCAACAGTTGTCCACCAATGCCTTGATGTTGATGCCGGGAGCTTACCGCGATCTCTACAACATGGCAGTAAAGGATTTCCCGGTGCATTGGATCCGGCGACCGGTCGAGTCGGGTATCTACGAATCCAACGATCTCACCACGGAGCTCAGCGACAAGGGTGATGCCCTGTCCACCGGCGTCCGGCGGATGCTGCCGCCCCTCGCGATAGCGTGCCGATATCGTCTCGAGTGCGGGGATCCGATAGCGTTCCCGATCAAGACCGGCGTGATACTCAGCGCTTTCCAGGAACGTGCGGGCGATACCGTCAGCATCTTCTGAAACGGCCGGACGGATCGTAACCGCCGCTACGCAAGACGCTTCGTTCATGAAAAGAGAATAGCGCGGAACAGCGCCAGCCCCACTTCAGGAAAACAGTTCCCGCCAGGACGGATCCAAGCGCAACCACCGCTGCCCGCTGTAGGAACTTGTCGGGATTTCCGGAATGAGTTGTATGGCGTCGAACCCGGTCATGTCCCGAGCGCCCAAAGCTACCAGGGTGGGCGCGATAAATCGATCGTGATGGCCCGCTGGAATGTGCCCGCTGCCTTTAGCAAAATTGGATGCTGCGGAATCGCATCGTGGGTTCTCCAGTAAACCGCGATGCCTTGACGCTCGGTCGCATGGGCAGGAAATATGCCGGCGAGTGTCCATTGCTCCGGATGAGAAGCGATGGCCTGCTCCAGCAAAGGCTGATGCAGATTCGGGAGTTTGCGGCTTGTTCGATCGATCACAACGGCGCCGATCGGTACTTGTGAAAGATAGTCCGCGATTTCGGCCGAGGAGTGCATGAGCAGTTTATAATTCCGTCCGTTCCAATCGCTGTCGGCGAGAACATGGCTGGCTCGAAGCACGACGCGGTCGAGCCGCATGTGATCCAATTCGGCCATTCGCGCAATGAAGGGTCCTTCGCCGTCTCCTTCCGAGGAGACAAGGATCGCAGGCCGCGCGAATTTGCGATGGTTGTTGAGGAAGGCGGCGGCTTGAGCGAAGCCTGTTGGCTGTTTCGCCGGTAAAGCAAATATGCAGCATGCGAAAAGAATTGCGATCAGCGCCGCCAACACCGGGATCCGCCGGGAGGGCGGCAGCGGCACAAACGACAACCAGGCAGCGGTCCGAATGACACCGCGCCACATAAACAAAAGGATGCACGGAATCATGACAACTACATAACGTGGTTCAATCGCGGCAGGCGTGATGGAGTGAAACAATATCTCCGCTATCGGAAGCGCGAGCATCGATAGCCAGAAACCTCCTATTGTTCGTGCGCGCAGCTCGGGGATCAGGGTAGCAGCCCCAATCAGCGCGAACAGAAATACATGCACACCGGCCGCGGTAGCCAAGTAAACCGTGTAAGCAACGAGCGCTTTCATGAAGAAGGCAACGCCGGGCTGGAACTGCATCGTTGGCCCCAACAACCTCCACGTGAAGAACACCCAAAAAAGCGACAAGGCGATCGGCGCGCCCGCCAGCCACAGCCGGATATTCTTCAGCAGATCGAAGCGCCGTGTCAGAAGAATCGCGATAGGCGGCGCCAGCGCCACGGCATAACCGTTTCCTTTGGTTAGGATTGCCAGTAGCGCCAGGCTCGAAAAGCCGGCGGCCCAGCGAATTCGCCCGCTATCCAGATAACGCGCCCAGCAGAGCGCCGCCCAAAAGGAAAACAGCGCCACTGGCGTATCGGCCAATATACTGTCCTCACACCATTGCACGATGGGTATTGACAGCATCAGCACCGCACAGAAAATAGCCGCGGCTTCCGATCCGAACTCGCGCCGCGCTACGACATATAGAGTCATAGCCATTAGGGCGGTTAGAAAGGCCATGAGAGCTAGGTCCGAGTGCAGCGAATCCCCGAAAAGTGACATCCAGGCCGCTTGTAGTACATAGAACACAGGCGGCCAATGTCCTATCCCCACCTTGGGATAGTGTGCGTAGAACACCTCGGCAAATTTGACCGGCGGGACCGGAAAGCCAAGGCGTACATAATCGTGGACCATCAATCCAGACACATAATGCGCGGGAGCATCCGATTCCGCATTGTTCTCCCCGTTCCAGCTATGACCCCAATACTGAAATAACCAGCTCAGCAGGAACAACAATAAAAATAGGGCAACAACCCGGCACGTTTGAGCCTTGGCGGATTGAAACCGGAATTCATTCGGCCCTCCGGCGGTCGGTGGAAGAATCCCGATCTCGATTCCCCCCAACCGTGGTTCGGATAACAAATGTTCCAATTTTTCTCATCGGCTGAAGGAAGGATGGGGATAGGCTGTGTTGCATATTACAGGGTGGGTGCCGGGCCTTGCGACGACCGATAGGTGTTCAGGAAAACAGTTCCCGCCAGGACGGATCCAAGCGCAGCCAGCGCTGCCCGCTATAGGAACTCGTCGGGATCTCCGGAACGTGCAGCAGCCCATGCCCTTTAAGGCAGATCAGCTCCGTGCCGTACCAGCCGAGCAGCATGTGCGAGGCCTCGCCCATGCGCACCGGGTTCGTCAGCAAACGCAGACATACCGGACAACGCCGGCGCTGATCTCTCAGCACCCAGCGAAGGCCCACAACATAGCCGATCAATGTCGCGTGCGGGCGCAGCGGGGCCAGAGCGATGATTGATCCCAGATCGAGCGTTCCGAAAAACACGATCACCAGCACGAGCACGGTCTTCAGGCCCAAAAATATCCACCACCGCAGGCGTACTCCTCGAACTAACGGACACTCGGTCCATGCCAAAGGGGTGCCGATTCGCAGGAGCAATAGCGCCGTTCCCAGCACGAATAGCTGTGGCCACAGGAAAGGACGTTCCATAGCTGGCCGCTGAAAGGCCGATACAAAACCGGCAACCGAGCACGCCACAAGCGCCAGTGCAATCAGCACGGCTATACATCTTCCCGGCGATTGCAGCCAGGGCCGGACTTTTCGCACGGCATCCGCCTGATTGCGCCGCAGCCACCAGGCGTCGCGGAACGAACCGAAACAAAACTTGACCGTCGACGAACCGCCGTCGCGCCGCCGGGCGCTTCGCCCGGCTTCTCGACAATGTAGATACCAAAGCTCGGATCTCCACTCGGCAAGCCACTCTGCGCGCTCGCCGCCGGGCACAAGCGAGGCAGCGGTCACCAGGATTGCGCGGCATAACGCAGCCGTCATGGCTCGCCCTTCCGATTAGCCAGGACCGCCAGCAGCGGATACCGCTTTTGTGCGGCTTCCAAGCGCGCTTTCCCGGATCGCGTGAGCTTATAGTACTTCCGCAAGGGGCGCTGCTCCGCATCGGCGACTTTCTGCTGTTCCCAGGAAGAGCGTATCAACGCGTCCCGCTCCAGCCGCCGCAATGCCGGATAGACGGTTCCACTCGGCAGCCCCGTCACTTCCATAATGCTCAATCCATAAACATTGCCTGCGGCCACGGCCTGCAGAATCATGGTTGCGGTGTGAGTGAGCTTCGGCTCCGCGTCCATATCCAAGAGAATATCGCACCTATGTAGTGCGCTACTTGACGGCCGATATAGTAGCGTGCTACATAGGGGTAAGAATGATGCTTGAGCTGCGGAACGTTTGCAAAGCATTTTCCGGCATTTGCGCCGTCGATCGCGTAAGCTTCGAAGCGCGCCCCGGCGAAATCACCGGTTACCTGGGGCCGAACGGCTCGGGCAAATCGACCACCATGAAAATGATCACCGGGCTGATCGAGCGGACTTCCGGCGAAATCCTGTTCGATTCCGCGCCCATCGAGCGGGATCTAATGGCGTATAAGCGGCGTCTCGGCTATGTTCCGGAAGAGCCTTATCTCTACTCGCATCTCTCCGGCCTCGAATTCCTCGACATGGTCGCGCAGTTGCGCGGTCTGCCGCGGAGATCCACGGCGGAGCGCGTCCAAGGCTTGCTGCATCTGTTCTCTTTGCATTCCGATCGGCACGCCGCGATTTCGTCTTACTCGAAAGGCATGCGCCAGAAAATCCTGCTCTCGGCCGCGCTGCTGCACAATCCCGATCTGATCCTGTTAGACGAACCGTTTTCCGGTCTGGATGTCGCTTCGGCTCTGGTGCTGCGCAGCTTGATTCAGGAACTGGCGTCGCGCGGCAAAGTCGTGTTGTTCAGCTCGCACGAGCTCGAAACGGTCGAGCGCGTATGCTCCCATATCGTGATCCTGCACCACGGCAAAGTCGTCGCCGACGATTCCATCGAGCGGCTGCGAACTCTGATGGCCCTGCCGACGCTCGAAGCGATCTTCGCGGAACTTGCGGTTGAGCAGGACACCGCGGCGATCTCCCGCCAGATCGCGGACCTGATTCAAGCCTGAGGTCCTATGAAAGTGCGTCAATTCGGTGTTCTATACCGCGAATTTCTCTTTCGCCTCGTCGATCGGGATGTCCTATCGATCGGCGCACAAGGCGATGCAAGCAAATTACTCGGCCGGCTCGCGGCGATTCTGCTCCTCATCGGTATTCCGTTCGCGTTCTCCGCGCTTGGCATCGGCGACAGCCGCGAATCGCAGCAGGTGAAGTTCGTGGCCGCCTGGGGCGCGGAACACGCGCTCATCGCAACTACCATGCTGATCGTCGGCCTCTTCGCAGTATTAAGTTGGGACTCGGCTTACCCCGACCGCCGCGACGCAATGGTGCTAGGGCCATTGCCGATACGCGCAAGCACGATATTTCTATCGAAAATCGTTTCGCTGGCCGTCGCACTGAGTTTGACAGTCGCGATCTTCAACGCGCCTTCCGCTGTTGTCCTGCCGATAGCTCTGGCGCCTCGTGAGGCCACTCCGCTCGATTGGCTTGTGTCGCTGCAGTTCTATCGTGCTCTCGCCGCGTACTGGATTACAATGTTCATCTCGGGCGCTTTCGTTTTCTGCGCTGTGTTGGTGGTGCAGGGAGTGGCCGCGCAACTGCCGCGCCGCCTGTTTCTCCGACTTTCGGCCATCCTCCAGCTAGCCGCTTTCTGTATATTTCTGGCCGGCTACTTTCTGGAACCTTCGCTCGCTTCCCGGGACGCCATCGCCGCGCCGGCAAACCGCCTATTACTCCTCTGGCTGCCGTCGTATTGGTTCCTCGGTCTTTTTCAGCAATGCAATGGATCTCTGGCCGATGGATCCACGAGGCCCATACTCCTGGAACTGGCCGCTCGCGCCTGGATCGGTTTCGGCGCTATGACTATCGCTGCCGCCTGTACGTTCCTTTTGTCCTATTTCCGCACTCTTCGCAAAATTGTGGAGCAGCCCGACATTGTGCCCGGTTCTCGCCGCTTTCACTGGTTGCCCTCATTCGGCAATTCCATGGCGACGGCAATTACTCAATTCAGCGTTCGCAGCCTTATCCGAAGCCGGCAGCATCGCGTACTTCTTTCCTTCTATTCGGGAATCGGCTTTGCCGTCGTGATTCTGTTCCTGAAGACACCCGTCGCACGCCATTTTGCGGCCACGTCCGCGGGCGATCCATGGCATCGGGTGAATACGCCATTACTAGCCTCGAGCTTCGTGATGCTATGTGCCTGGATCTTAGGAACTCGCGTCGTATTTGCCATCCCGCTAGAACTGCGGGCCAACTGGATTTTCCGCATCACCCAGGTTCAGCCCGCCGCGGAATATTTTGCAGCGAGCCGTCGAGCCGCCTATGCGCTAGCATTGGCACCGGCCTGGTGCACGTCCGCCGTTCTGTTTTTTTCTCTTTGGCCGTGGCCTCAGGCGCTCGGGCATCTGGCCGTCCTCGTTCTCCTGGGAACGACGATTGTCGAATGCTGGCTGTACAGCTTTCGCAAAGTTCCCTTCACGTGTTCGTACCTGCCCGGAAAATCGAACCTTCACATCACTTTCTTGTTATGCCTGCTGCTCGGCCTCAATGCCACTCTCTGGAGCGCCGATTGGGAGCGCCGCGCTCTTGCAGATCTGCCCAAATATCTATGGATCGTGGCCGTCCTCGGCATGCTGGCGGCGCTTGCCTGGCTGCGAAGGGCGCGCGAACATCGCGTGAACGAAGACGTCCGGTTCGAGGAAGACATGCCGCCCGCCATCACGAGTCTGGGCCTTTAGCTTAGCTGCTGCCGTATTCCCCTAAACGGCCGATTTTGTTCTCTTGACTAACATAAAAGGATAAACGTATGTCACTAGCACAATCCATGCTCGCCGAATTCGAGACGCAAGCCCCAATCACGCGTAGATTTCTCGAACGCCTGCCGGCGGATAAGTTGACCTGGAAACCTCATCCGAAATCGATGTCCGCTGGTCAACTTGCCCTCCATCTCGCACAAGTACCGGGCGGTGTGATTCAACTCGCCAAGCACGATGTCGCACCCGCACCCAAATTCGGAGAACCTCCTCAGCCGGCGAGCCTGCAGGAAGTACTGGAAAGCTTTGACCAGAGCGTCACTACGGTCAAGAGCACATTGTCGCAATTCGACGACGCGGCGATGCAGCAAAGCTGGGGGTTCGAACAAGATGGAAAACTACTGTTCACGATGCCGCGAGCTCAACTCTTGCGCGACATCATGCTGAATCATTGGTATCAGCATCGCGGGCAGTTTGGGGTCTACCTTCGCTTATTGGATGTGAAAGTTCCGGCCAGCTACGGACCAAGCGCCGATGAGTCTCCTGCTTTCGTGCAGCAGAAGCAATCAGCTTAGCCGTTGGCAACTGGGAGCGCCGCGTGACCCCTCATCGCGTCTTTCTCACCGGCGGAACAGGCTATATCGGAAGCCGCCTGTCCGCTACCCTCGCCGCGCGCGGCTACGATGTGACGGCCCTGGCGCGTAAGGAATCGCAGCACAAGCTGCCGCCCAATTGCCGCGTTTTCCTCGGCAATGCACTCGACGGCGATTCCTACGCCGCCGCCGTGGCGGGTGCCGATACTTTTATTCACTTGATCGGCGTCTCGCATCCGAGTCCCGCGAAAGCCCGGCAATTTGTCGAGATCGATCTGAAATC
>JAICIH010000296.1 GCA_025924475.1 Bryobacteraceae bacterium | reverse complement strand
GTTAATGGAAAAAAACTCACTCGGTAAGTACTCTCTCGGCGTGGGAGATCGTTTCGCGCATCAGGCCGAAGCGCAGCTCCAGGCCTGCCTGCTGGCCCAAAAGCAAGGCGTCGAAATCATCCCGGTCTGGAATAAATCCAATCGCGAACACAACATCATTGGCTCGGAACCGGCAAGCGTCCGGGCGGCTGCCGACAGCGCCGTTCGCAACCTCGGTTGGAATCGCGCCTATCACGTCGACGCCGACCATATCAATTTCGAAACCGTCGATCGCTTCCTCGATGCCAGCGATTTTTTCACGATCGACGTCGCCGATTGGATCGGCAAGCCGGCCAGCGCCGCGCAAATCGAAGCGTTCGCCGCGCGCCATCCCGAGTTCGATCGCGGCTTTGTTGCAGCTACGGCAGCCAAATATCTGGCCGCCATCACCGAAGCTGGCCGCATCTACCGCAAAATCGAAGCTGCCAAGGGCAAAGACAAGTTCATCCCCGAAGTTTCCATGGATGAGACCGATAGCCCGCAGACCCCGGCCGAATTGCTCATCATTCTCGCCGCAATCGCTGACGAAAAAATTCCGATTCAAACGATTGCCCCGAAATTCACCGGCCGCTTCAACAAAGGAGTGGACTATCAAGGCGACGTCGAAAAATTCACCAAAGAATTCTCGGACGATATCGCGACCATCGCGCAAGCCGTGGAAAAGTACGATCTTCCACGCAACCTCAAGCTCAGCGTCCACTCCGGTAGCGATAAATTTTCTATTTATCGCCCCATCCGCGAGACTCTCCGCAAAACCGGCGCGGGCGTGCACCTGAAAACGGCCGGGACCACGTGGCTCGAAGAACTGATTGGCTTGGCGGAAGCCGGCGGCGATGGACTAGCCCTTGCGAAAGAAGTCTATGCACATGCTTACGAGCAGCGCGAAGCCCTTTGTGGGCCTTATGCCGCGGTGATCGACATTGATCCCCAACGCCTGCCCTCACCCGCCGTAGTAAACGCCTGGACGTCAGAGCAATTCGTCTCAGCCCTGCGGCACAATCAAATGAACCCGGCCTTCAACAATCATCTGCGCCAGCTCTTGCACGTTGGCTTTAAAGTCGCCGCCAAACTCGGCCGCCGCTATCTCGACCTGCTGGAAAAATTTGAAACGGTAGTGGCCAAAAACGTGACAGAAAATCTCTTCGAACGCCACATCCGCCCCGTCTTTATTGGCTGATAGCGGAAAATATTATTGTGGCGAAAATCACCATACACCTCGACGACGAACTATTAGCGCAAACGAAAAAAGCCGCCGAAGCTGCGGGCATCTCCGTCAACCGATGGATTGCAGAAGCTATCATCTACCGGGCCAAAACCGAGTGGCCGGCATCCGTGGTGGCGTTAGCAGGTGCTTGGCCCGATTTTCCAACCCATGGCCAGATCCGCAGGCAAACTGAATGTTCGCGCTGAGTGCCGGAGCTTCTTCGTGGCGTGGGCACTCGTGCCCGCCGCGCCGAGACTCATCTCGGCGCTTGGTCTGCGCAGACTGGTACTGAGCCGACCCGTGCATATCTCCCTTTTCATCACCTGCTACAACGACACGCTCTTCCCACGAACTGGTAGAGCCGTGGTAGCCGTGCTCGAGCGCCTCGGCCACACCATCGAATTCCGCCAGGCACAAACCTGCTGCGGACAAATGCACTACAACACTGGCTACCAGGCGGAGGCGATGCCGTTGATGCGTCACTTCCTCGAAGTCTTCCGCGACGACGAAACCATCTGTATTCCGTCGTCCTCCTGCGTCGCGATGATTCGCGATCACTATCCGAAGATGGCGGCCGCATCGGGCGACTCCGCCGTTGCGCGTGCCGTCGAAAAATTACTGCCGCGCATTTTCGAATTTTCCGAGCTGCTAGTCGATAAACTCGGCGTTATCGACGTTGGAGCCTTTTTCCCTCATTCGGTCACACTCCATCCCTCGTGCCATTCCTTACGCTCGCTGCATCTGGGCGACAAGCCTGAGCGTCTTCTAAAACAGGTGCGCGGCCTGACGCTGATCGATCTGCCCGAAGCCACGGAATGCTGCGGCTTCGGCGGTACGTTCGCGATCAAAAATGTAGAAGTCTCCGCCGCCATGCTGTCCGATAAACTCCGCTGCGTCCTCGGAACGCGCGCCGAAGTCTGCACCGCCGCGGATAATTCCTGTCTCATGCATATCTGGGGCGGGCTTAGCCGCCAGCGCACCGGCGTGCGCTGTCTCCATCTCGCCGAAATCCTCGCTTCCACGGAAGCGGGAGAAGTCTCATGAGCGTTCGAGTCGGAGAGGCCGCTACCGCGCCGGAATTTCCCGTCGCCGCGAAAAAGCTCGTCTCCAACGCGCAGATCCGCCAAAACGTCCGCCGCGCCACCGACATCATCCGTAACAAGCGCGCCCGTGTAGTCGAAGAAGTAGACGATTGGGAACAGTTGCGCCGGGCCGGCCATGAGATCAAGGAGCACGTTCTCCGCCATCTCGATTTCTACTTGCAGCAGTTCGAAGCCGCCTGTACCCGCGCCGGCGGCGTCGTCCATTGGGCCAGCGACGCCGCTGAAGCCAATCGCATCATTGTGGATCTCATCCGCGCGCACGAAGCTACGGAAGTCATCAAGGTAAAGACCATGACTTCCGATGAAATTCGTCTGAATCCCGCGCTCCAGGCCGCCGGAATCACTCCCTATGAAACCGATCTCGCCGACTTGATCGTCCAGCTTGGGGAAGACCAGCCCTCTCACATAGTGGTTCCCGCGCTTCACCGCAATCGCATGGAGATCCGCCGCATCTTCAGCGAAAAGATGAATCTGCCGGAGCTCGGCTATGAACCCGAAGACCTCACCGCCGCCGCCCGCGCCTACTTGCGTGAAAAATTCCTGCGTGTCCCGATCGCTATCAGCGGCGGCAACTTCGCCATTGCGGAGACGGGATCGGTCTGTGTCGTCGAATCGGAAGGCAATGGCCGGATGTGCCTCTCTCTGCCGCGCGTTCTCATCACTCTCATTGGCATCGAAAAGATCATTCCGAAATTTCGCGATCTGGAAGTCTTTCTGCAACTGCTTCCGCGTTCGGCTACCGGCGAGCGCATGAATCCGTACAATTCCATTTGGACCGGCGTCTCTCCTGGCAGCGGCCCGCGCGAATTTCACGTCGTGCTCCTCGATAATGGCCGCACCAATGTTCTGGCCGACGATTTCTCTCGCGAAACGCTCGATTGCATTCGCTGCGGCGCGTGCCTCAACGCCTGCCCTGTGTATCGTCAAACCGGCGGCCATGCCTATGGCTCCGTCTATGCCGGGCCAATCGGTGCAATTCTGACTCCGCAACTACAAGCCATGCAGCACTCCCAATCGCTGCCCTATGCTTCCTCGCTTTGCGGGGCCTGCTACGAGGTCTGTCCGGTCAAAATCAATATCCCCGAAATTCTGGTTCACCTGCGCGGCCGTGTCGTAGAAGAAGGCCACGCGCCAATCGTCGAAAGGCTGGCGATGAAGGCTGCCGGCTACGCGCTCGAAACACCCGAGCGACTATCGCTCGCCCAGAAGGCCGCCCGCATCGCTCAGATTCCATTCACGCACGATGGCGTTATTCGCCGCTTACCCGGAATGCTCGCGGGCTGGACCGCCGTCCGCGATCTGGCGCCTATCCCCAAACAATCCTTCCGCGAATGGTGGGCCAAGCGCCAAAAGGAGCCTCGCCTCTAAAATGAGCGCTAAACAAGACATCATCGACCGCATTCGCAACGCCACCGGCGGCTCTTCCATCACCAGCGAAATCGAGTATGAATCCATCAACCGACATTACCGTCAGGCCGGCATTCTCGATCCCGCGGCGCGCATCGAACTGTTCGCGGATCGCCTCGCTGACTACGGCTCGCCCGTGTATCGTTGCGCCGAAAGCGAAATTGCTCCCACAATCGCCGGCATCCTGACCGAGCGCTCGAAAACCGGCCTGCTCGTGCCGCGCGATCTGCCGCGCATCTGGCTCCCGGATGGATTCTACTTTTTCCGCGAGAGTCCCGATTACCACGAGCTCGATTCCAGCGAAGGCGTGCTCACCGATTGCGCTCTCGCCATTGCAGCCACGGGCACCATCGTCCTGCGTCATGCGCCCGGCGAAGTCTCGCGCGCACTCAGCCTCATTCCCGATTACCACCTCTGCATCGTCTTTCCTTCCCAGATCGTCGAAACCGTTCCGGAAGGTATCCGCCAGATGGCGTCTTTTTCCACGCTGCCCATCACCACAATCTCTGGTCCCTCCGCTACGTCCGACATCGAAATGACGCGTATCAAAGGCGTCCACGGCCCCCGCACCTTGGAAGTTATCCTGGTAACCTGAAGGCGGCTTCACTCGATGCCATCCCAAACCGCTCCAAAAATCTTCGATTCGCTCGAACGTTTTCGCATTGAAATTCCGTCCTGGGGCTTTGCCAACACCGGCACTCGCTTCGGTAAATTTCTGCAGCCTGCCGCCGCTTCCACCATCGAAGAAAAGTTCAGTGACGCCGGTCAGGTACACGCGCTCACAGGCGTCTGCCCCATCATCGCGCTTCATGTCTTGTGGGATTTCGAAGATGGCTACGATAGCGTTCCTCACGTCGCCGAGCTCGCCTCGCGTTTTGGTGTGCGCCCCGGCTCCATCAATCCGAACCTGTTCCAGGATCAAATCTACAAACATGGCTCGTTCGGCAATCCCGATCCGGCCATCCGCGAGGAAGCGCTACGGCACTCGGAAACAAGCATCGCTATCGCGCGCGGCCTCCATAGCCGCGACATCTCGTTCTGGTTCACCGACGGCTCTAATTATCCCGGTACCGCCAACATTCGTGCGCGCAAGCGCCTGTTCGAAGAGTGCCTTCGCGCCACCCACGCGCGCCTCGCGCCGGACCAGCGCATGCTCATCGAGTACAAGCCCTTCGAACCGGCCTTCTATCACACCGACATTGCCGATTGGGGCATGGCCCTTCTGCTGGCCCGCGCGGCCGGCCCGCAAGCCAAGGTTCTGGTCGATACCGGCCATCACTACGCCTCCCAAAACATCGAACAAATCGTCGCCTGGCTCCTCGCCGAAAACATGCTCGGCGGTTTTCATTTCAACGACCGCCGCTACGCCGACGACGATCTCACGCTAGGCTCTATCGATCCCTACCAGGTCTTCCGCATCTTTCACGAGATTCTCTTCTTCGAATGGGAAGAAGGCCGCCGCGCCGACATCGCCTACATGATCGACCAAAGCCACAATCTCAAGGGCAAAATCGAAGCGATGATTCAAACCGTCGCGATGGCCCAGGACCTGTTCGCCAAGGCTGCCCTGGTCGATTACGAACAATTAAGAGCTGCTCAAAAATCCTGCGATCTGGTCCGCGCCGAATCTCTGCTGCAGGACGCCTTTGCGACCGACGTCCGCCCCGCCATCCGCGAGTGGCGCGCGTCCAAAGGCCTCCCACAAGATCCGCTCGAAGCGTTCCGCCAAAGCGGCTATCTGGAACGCATCTCACTCGAACGCGCTGCGCGCAACATGGCCAGCGCTGGTTCTTACGCCTGAAATCATGCCTTCTACAACTGAATTACTGCATCTCAAAGACCTCTGGGACGAGCGCCGCGAACGCGAGCTCGCCGACGACCGTTTAGGACAATTGCGCTATCGCTCCAATTTGCTGGGCGCGGATTTGCGCATCACCAATTTTGGCGGCGGCAACACCAGCTCCAAAATCGAGCTGCCCGATCCGTTCACTGGAAAGCCAGTGCGTGTGCTCGCCGTAAAGGGCAGCGGGGGCGATCTCGGTTCCATTAATGAACACGGCTTCGCACTGCTGTATCTCGACAGGCTCGAACAGCTCAAGCACATCTATCGCGGCGAAGAGCACGAGGATCAGATGGTCCGTTACTACCCCCTCTCCGCGTACGGCGAAAATCGCGTAGCTGCTTCCATCGATACCCCGCTGCACGCATTTCTGCCGTTTCCTCATGTCGATCACCTCCACCCGGATTGGTCGATCGCCTTAGCCGCGAGCGCCAACGGCAAACAAAAGCTCGAAGAATTCAACAAGCAATTCGGACGCAAAATCGTCTGGCTTCCCTGGCAGAGGCCCGGCTTTGAACTCGCTCTGCTGCTCGAAAAAGCGGTGAAGGAGAATCCCGGATGTGACGGCGTGTTACTCGGCAGCCATGGCCTCTTTACCTGGGGTAGTACCAATCGCGAATGCTATCTGAACAGCGTCCGTACTATCGATCAGATGGGCGAGTTCATCGTCGAACGGCAAAAGAAATCGGGACCGCTCTTTGGCGGCGTCGTTCACAAGCCGATCGAAGATCGCCGCTCCGTCGCCGCCGCTATCCTGCCCGCGCTGCGCGGCATTGTTTCCTCCAATCGCCGCGTTATCGCGCACTATGCCGATAATGACGATGCCCTCACCTTCGCCGGTTCGAAATGGGCACAGGAACTCGGCTATCTGGGCACTAGTTGCCCCGATCACTTCCTGCGCACGCGCATTTGTCCGATGTTTGTCGATTGGAAACCCGGCGAAGAAAGCGTCGAGGTTCTAAAGGCGCTTATCGAAGAACGTGCTATTCAATACCGCAACGAATACGGGAAATATTACGAAGCGCATGCGACGAAAGACTCGCCGCGGCTGCGCGATTCGAATCCTTCCGTTGTCATCATTCCCAGCCTCGGTCTTTTCGGTTTCGGCAAGAACAAAAAAGAAGCTCGCATCACGACAGAATTTTTCGTCAACGCCATTCATGTGATGGCGGGCGCCAATGCGCTCGAATCGGGCGATGCCGCGCACCCGTATCCGCAAGCTCGCCGCCCGGAACAGTCAAAATCTTTCGCCAGCTTTCACAATTATGTCTCTCTGCCGCGTTCCGAAGCCTTTCGCATCGAATATTGGGCGCTCGAAGAAGCCAAGCTGCAGCGCATGCCTCCCGAAGCCGAATTCAGCCGCAAAATCGTCCTGGTGGTCGGAGGTGGTAGCGGTATTGGCCGTGAAGTTGCCCTGCTTCTTGCCCGCAAAGGCGCCCATGTCGTGGTTGCCGATCAGAACGAAGCTGGCGCTAAAGAAGTCGCTGCCGAAGCCGGCGCGGTCCACACGGTTGTCGATCTCAGCTCCGCGGAAAGCATCGCTGCCGCCGCAAAATTTACCGTTCTCGAATTCGGCGGGATCGACGTCATCGTCAACACCGCCGCTATTTTCCCGGTTGGCGAACTCACGGAAGCCCACTGGAGCAAGACCTTCCAGATAAACATTACCGGCAACTACTTGCTGGCCCGTGAAACGGGCTGGATCTTCCGCGATCAGAAACTGCCCGCGTCTCTAGTGCTGACCAGTTCTGCCAACGCAGTGGTCGCCAAGCGCGGCAGCGAGGCCTATGACATCAGCAAAACAGCACTGAATCATCTGATTC
>JAICIH010000295.1 GCA_025924475.1 Bryobacteraceae bacterium | reverse complement strand
GTTGTATTGCTTAAATCCATAGCTCAGCGAACCTACCGTATCGTTCGCCGGATTCTGCGAATAGACAAGCCAGCGCCCGCCGCCGCTGGTGCTCAGTGCGTTTACTCCGGCGTTGTTAATGAACTTGCCGCCGGTGACAAGTGTCAGAGGCGTGCCGGCGCCCGTTGCGGAAATCGTTTTAGAGGCATTAATTGTCAGGTCGCCGGAAGACTGCACTAGCACCGTGCCGGTTCCCGCGATGCTCTGATCGATGTTCGTCGCCACTGAGCTAATAACAGCGAAGTTGGCGCCGCTGCCGAGCGTTAAGTTGCCGCCGCTGACCGAGAACAGGAAATTCGATCCGCTGTTGCTTCCGAGCGCCGCGGATAACGCAGAGATCATGCCGGAATAGTTGTTATTGGTGGCATTGATCAGGCGAAGGCTGTTGGCGTAGATGTCAACTCCGGCGAAGGAAGAGCCGAGGTTATTCGAAAAGGTGTTGCCGGTGTAACCGCCCGTCAGATACGCGAGGACGCCGGTGGTACCGGCGGGAGCGGTCAAGCTGAAAACGCCGCTGCCATTGGTGGTGGTGGAGCCGAAGGAGGTTCCGTTGGCCAATCCCACAACTGTAACGGAGCCCAGCGGACTGACCCCGTTGTACACAGTTCCCGTCACCAGGATGCCGGGCGGTATTTGCCAAGCAAGCTTCGGGTAGGAGCCTGCGGACGCGATCCAGTATGCGGAGCTGAAGCCGGTGGGCAGCGAGCTGGTCTGCAGTTGGGCCGTGGTCTGGGCTGTGACGGAATTCGTCGACCCATTGACAAAGCCGATGCCCGACGATTGGCCGGTGGTTTGCGAATCGAAATACGAACTAGTAATGTTCGCGTCATTCTCGCCAATGAACCCGCCGATGGTCGCGGTCCCCGTGGCCGAGACAGCTCCGGCTGCGAATGAACTTGCAATGGAAGCGGAAGGATTGCTGAAGCCGTTATCGCCGGCAAACCCTCCGATGGATATGCAGCCGAGGCAGCCGGGGTCCACCGTGGCCGAAACTGAGGCCAAGGAATACGAGTTGGAGATGGTTCCATCGTTTTCGCCGACCAGTCCTCCCACAAATGTATTTCCAAAGCCGGTAGTGCTCACGCTGCCGGCGACGTAAGAGCTATTGATGGTTCCGAAGTTCTCACCAACCAGCGCTCCGATGCTTGAGTTGTCTACCGTGTTGTGCACCGAAGCGCCGACGAGGCCGACGTTTCGAACGACGCCCGAAGAGCTTGTTTGCGCAAAAAGCCCAACGGCGGTATCGGAGGTGTCGTTGATCGTCAGGTGATTAATAACGTGGGACCGGCCATCGAAGAGGCCGCTGAATCCCTGAGCTGGGTCCGTGTAGTTTGCTCCATGCGCGATGGGAACAAAGTTGGCAATGGAGCTGGCGTCGATATCCGCGTTCAAAGCGTATTTGCCGGAAAGATTGCTGTTGATGTTTTGCAGGTCGCTGGCGGTATCGACGGTCATATAGGGCGTGAAAACGCCGGAGCCCATCGTCACGCTGCTGAACGTTGTTGGCGTCGGGAAGGCGGCAGGATGATAGAGCAGGTCCACATTGCCGCTTCCGGTGAAGTGGACATTGCCGGTCCCATTAAAGATGACGGTCCCGGTTCCGGTGGCAGCGTTGTCCGCCTGCAAGGTCAGTCCGCCGGCGCCGCTGCTGGCAATCGTCACTCCGTTCTGGACGTTGATATTCCGATAGGCGCTCAGAGTCAGCGATGCCGAAGTCGTCCAGGAGATGCCGCTAGAGACGTTGATGTCGCCACTACCCGCGGCGGTTGTGCCAGATCCACTGGATCCACTGGCGCTGGTGGATTCGGTGACATTGGTTCCGCCGTTTAATGCGGTTTGAATGGTCGAGGCGGCGGCGCTATCGATCGTCAGGTCCACGGGGTCTACCAGCCAGGAGCCGCCGGCGCCGGTGCGGATCGAAGTCTTGCCGATATCGACGGTGTGACCGGAAGTTTCTACAAATCCGCCTTTGCCATCCGCTTTTTGGGCCAAGATACTGCCGGTTACTTTCGTTGTGCCGCCGTCCGATATCAACCAGACATGGCCATCGCGCGTGGCTGTGCCGGTCGCGCGAATCTGGCCGCCGGTGTTGCCGGCGAGCGCGAGGACGTTGCCGCCATTCGCTTTGAGCGCCACCTGCGCAGCGGTGATTGCGCCCGAATTGACGACGTCGCCGCCTGGAACGCTTACAAAGATGCGCTGATCGCTATTGGAGTCCTTAAGTAGAACCTGATCGCCCGCGCCGATTCCGACCGAACCTTGCGGAGCGGAAAGTGAACCTTTGTTGGATACTTTGTCCGCAATCAGAAAGATGCTTCCACCGGTGGAGGAAACTGTTCCCAAATTCTTGACGAAAGCCTTGGAGCTTCCATCAAAAACGAGCGTGCCGCCGGATAGAAACGACTCGTTGGAGAGCTTCAACGTGGAAGCGACGAAATCCCCGCCTGTTTTGATTCGTCCGTGCGGCCCGATGAGGACACCCTGCGGATTGATCAGGTAGACGGAGCCGGTGGCTTCGAGCGAACCGAGGATGAGGCTCATCTGGCTGCCCGTTACCCGATTCAGGGTGGCGCCCGAGCCGTTTTGGAACAGTACTCGCCCGCCCTGTCCTATGGAAAAATTGCTCCAGTCGATAATGGCGCGGTTGGTTGCCTGTTGTATGGCGACTGCGCCCGCCGACGTGCTTATGGTCCCGGCGCCGGCGGCAAATGTGCCGCCGGACGGAAGAGTGGGGCCTGCGGCTTCCAAAGCTTGTCCGAACGGAAATACCGCCAACAAGAACCAGGCTAAGGCCCGACGAATCGGGCAGAGGCCGGACCAAGACCTCTTCAAAACAACTTTTTGCATATATTTCCTTCGGAAGTGCAGAGCTTTGAGACAGGAGCCGGGGCTACTAGGGGCGAGATGGCCAGATGCCGTTGACGGCAATGATCCAGTTCATTCCGACGTACGGTTGGCGGTTATCGTGAGGCTGGCTGCCACCGGCGCTAGAGATCGCATTGGGCGCCAGGGTCGTTGTGCCGGCTTGGGCGGCGTACGTAGGAGTTCGGCCGCCGCCACCGAGATAGTGACTGCTGGAGGTGTTCTGCGTTTCCGAAGCATCGTTCGTGGTCATCGTGTGGTTGTGCATCGGCATTTGGGCAGGAGTTAACGCGACAGTCTCCGAACCGCCGGTTTCGCCCATCTGGTACCGGGTCAATTGCTGGCCGCCACCGCTGAGGGTGGCGCCCACCGGAACTCGACTTCGCAAGTCCGGTAATCCGAAAGTGGTTGTGCCGTTCCCGCCATATGTTGTGCCCAAGAGCGAGAAAAGAGCCTGGTATTGAGAAATCGGCAAAAGAGAGCCATCGCAGAACATCCATCCCTGTGGGGCATAGTTGAAACTGACGAGCATAAGCTGTCCAATGAAAGGATCCATACGTAAGCTCTTCGACAGAATCGGGGCGGGGCGTTAGGGGAAGGGGATAGGAGCTAGGAGTTAGAAGTTAGGAGTCTGCCGCGCCGATTCTGATTTAGGAATTTTGCGGAGACGCTTGTTCTGCGGCGGTACCTGCAGCCGCTGTTTCAGAAGCGCAATTTGATGGTGGGGCAGATTGCGAAGCCGGCGGAGTGGAGGCGGTATTTGGCGAACACGTTGTAATTCTACATCAAGAGATGGACGATAATGAGAACGGCAGCGCAGCAAATCGAGAACTGCTTCATGATTGACGTAAAGCAAGCCGTTCAAATCGCAAAGGCAAAGGCGACAGAGATACTGGAGAAAAACTCGTCCAGTCTGGAGGAGATCGAACGGGATACATACAAGGCGCGTGATGTGTGGAAGATCACTCTAGGTGTGCCGCGAGATGTAGACCGGATTCCGGGCTTTGCGCGCTTCTCGGCCGACCCGCTGCAGTACAAACGTTTTCTGATTGATGCGGAGACAGGTGAGCTTATTGCAATTCAGCTACGTGAAACCGCTTCTCGATGACATGGGCTCCGCGCGAGAATAGCCGGCTACTTCTCGACACGAATGTACTGGTCCTTTTTGCTGTAGGCACAGTAAATCGCCACCGTATTCCGACGTTTAAGCGAACGAGTCAGTACACGATTCAGGATTTCGATTTGCTATTAAATGTGCTTGAGCAGTGGAGATTGCATTATACGGTGCCTCATGTCTTAGCTGAAGTAAGCAATTTGACCGACCTTGCGGGAGCGGAAAGGCTGCGTGTAAGAGAGGTACTCAAAGAAACCATTTCTATTCTCACCGAAGTGGCGATACCGAGCGCCCATGCTGCATTGGACCCGAGTTATCCCGCGCTCGGGCTGGCGGATGCATCGATCGTGGCGGTCGCGCGTGAGCATCAATGTGCCGTATTGACAGATGATCTCGATCTTTATCTGTGGCTTCAGCGAGATCGTATCCCGGTTCTGAATTTCACTCATCTTCGATCGCACGCCCTGGAAGGCTGAGATTCGAGTTGCGCGCGATGAGACGAGACCGGCTCTCCGGATACACTGAATGCTGCTGAAACATGGAAACTCGTTTCGATATCCCCGCCAGCGTTCTGTTCGGGGCCGGCTCACGGCTGCGGTTGAGCGAGGAACTGAAAAAGCTGGGCGCGGCGCGGGTGCTGCTGGTCACCGATCAACGCCTGAGAGACACCGAAACGATCGAGACCCTTCGCGAGAGGTTGGCGGGCGATGGTATTGCGGCAACCATTTTTTCGGAAGTCCAGCCAGATCCTACCGATCGGAATGTCTTTGCCGGCCTCGCCTGTTTGCGGAACTGCGATGCGGAAGCAATTGTCGCCGTCGGCGGCGGCAGTGTGATGGATGCCGCAAAGATTATCGGCGTAGCCGCTACCAACAGCGAGCCGCTGCCGACTTTTCAGGGCTATCATCGGATTCCGAAGCCTGGGCTGCCGCTGATTGCGGTCCCCACCACCGCAGGAACCGGCAGCGAGGCGACCAAGGTCGCGGTCATCACGGACACCGAGCGGCACGTAAAAATGATGATCTACGATCCGAAAATTCTGCCGCGCGTGGCGATTGTCGATTACGAGCTGAGCGTTACGATGCCGGCGGCGCTGACGGCGTATGTGGGAGTGGACACTCTGGTCCACGCAATGGAAGCCTACGTTTCTAAGAAAGCAAGCGGCATGACGGACCCGCTCGCTCTTTCCTGCATACAACTCACATCAAAATATTTGCGCACTGCGCAACAAGAGCCCGACAATCGAAAGGCGCGGGAGGCAATGGCGCTGGCGGCGTGCCAAGGCGGCATGGCGTTCAGTAACAGCAGCGTCTGCCTGGTGCATGGGATGAGCCGGCCGATCGGCGCGGTGTTTCACTTGCCGCACGGATTGTCGAACGCCGTGCTGCTTCCGGCAGTGACACGATTTTCGATTCCCGGCGCGCCGGAACGATATGAGCGGATCCGTCGCGAGATGGGCTGGGATGAGGATCTGGCTGATGGGCTGGAGCGCTTGAACGCGGAGCTTGGGATTCCGAAGTTGCGGGACGCGCTCGGGATCGAGCGCAGCGAATTTGAGGTTCATTTGGAGAAGATGGCGGATGACGCGCTTGCTTCGGGTAGTCCGCAGAATAATCCTGTAGTTCCGAACGCAGAAGAAATTATCGATTTATATAGGAGGGCTTGGTGAAAAGCTACCGCTTGCTGGCGCGCGCGGCTCTGTTAGGCGTTCTGGGGATGAGTGCAGTGTTTGCTGCCGAGGGGCCGCCAACTTGGGCGTATGGAACCGATCCGGCCACGGTGCGGCCGCGCGGTCCGCAGACAGCTCCCGATACGAGCCTGAAGCATGTTTCGGGAAGCACGCTCGAGTTCACGCGAGCGCAGATTAGCGATCGTTTCGGGCCGGCGGACTGGTTTCCCGGCGACCACCCGGCGATGCCGGAAGTCGTAGCGCACGGTCACAAGCCCACCATGATGGCTTGCGCGTTGTGCCATTACCCGAACGGAAAAGGACGCGCCGAAAACGCCGGCGTTTCGGGTTTGCCGGTGAGTTACTTCATTGAACAGATCAAGGAGTTCCGGGATGGCGAACGGATGAGCGCCGATTCACGGAAGCGGAACACCGGTGTCATGGCGGCCATTGCCAAGGCGATGACGGAGGAAGAGATCCAAGCCAGTGCGGCTTACTTCGGATCGATGAAATGGACGCCGTGGATTCGCGTAATAGAAACCAAGACCGTACCGAAGACTTACACGTCCGTTGGTCTTTATCTGCCCATCGAAGGCGAGGGCGCCGGAACCGAGGAACTCGGTGCGCGCATCATTGAAGTCCCCGAAAATCCAGAGGAAACGGAAGTGCTGCGGAATCCGCGATCCGGATTTGTCGCGTATGTACCCGTAGGCAGCATTCAGAAAGGGAAGACGCTGGCGGCCGGGTGCGGAACCTGTCACGGAACGGACTTGAAGGGCTTGGGACCGGTCCCCGGCATCGCGGGGCGTTCGCCGAGTTATCTGGTGCGGCAGATGTATGACATGCAGCAGGGAACGCGTAAAGGAACGTGGACGGAGCTGATGAAGCCGGTAGTGGCGCAGTTGAGCCAGGAAGACATGCTCAATACGGCGGCTTACGTGTCCTCGCTCGCGCCGTGAGGGTGGCCGGGCGGCATAAAGTTCTTGCGCTGGCGGTTTGCCTCGCCTTCGTTACCTATCTCGATCGCGTTTGTATTTCGGTGACCGCGCCGGCCATTATGCGCGAACTGGCGCTGACGCCGGTGGAGATGAGCTTCATCTTCAGCGCGTTCACGATCGCTTACGCGATTTTCGAAGCGCCAACCGGATGGTGGGGAGACCGCGTGGGGCCGCGCCGCGTACTGACGCGCATCGTAGTCTGGTGGTCCGTATTCACGGCCGCAACGGCTACGGCTGTGGGGTTCTATTCGATGGCCGTGGTGCGATTTTTATTCGGCATGGGAGAAGCGGGCGCCTGGCCGAATGTGGCCAAGGCACTGGCGCGCTGGTTTCCCCGGAACGAACGCGGCACGGCGCAAGGCATCTTCTTCATGGGCGCGCACCTCGGCGGCGGTGTGACCCCCTTGCTGGTTACGCTGCTGGCGAAGCATTTCGGCTGGCGCGCGGTGTTCGTAATTTTCAGCCTGTTTGGCTTCGCATGGGCCATCGTTTGGAGACTCTGGTTCCGCGACGATCCGGCGGAGCATCGAGCGGTGAGCGCGGCGGAGCTGGAGCACATTCGCGCCGGGACCGCGCTCTCGGACCTGGACCACACGCCGGCGTTTCGGATGCTGGCGGACGCGAGCATCCTTTTGATCTGCGCGGCGTACTTTACGCAGAGCTACGGATTTTATTTCTACATCACCTGGCTGCCCACCTATTTGCAGCAGACGAAGGGCATCGGTGCGGCGGCGATGTCGCTGCTTGCCGGATTGCCGCTGCTGCTCAGCGTTGTG
>JAICIH010000294.1 GCA_025924475.1 Bryobacteraceae bacterium | reverse complement strand
TGACCAGCGCGGCGCTGGTGCTGATGATGACCGGCCCCGGTCTCGCGCTCTTCTACGGGGGGCTGGTCCGGACGAAGAACGTGCTGAGCACGATGATGCACAGCTTCGCGCTGATGGGCGTAGTTACCGTGCTATGGGCGATTTACGGCTACAGCTTTTCCTTCGGCGAAGGCAACAGCTTTATCGGCGGTTTGCAGTATTTATTTCTCAACGGAGTGGGTTCGGCTCCCAATGCGGACTACGCCGCGACCATTCCGCATGAGACGTACATGATCTACCAGCTCATGTTCGCCATCATCACGCCCGCTCTGATTTCAGGCGCTTTCGCCGAGCGCATGAAATTCAGCGCCATGCTGCTGTTTACCTGCCTCTGGTCGACGATTGTTTACTTTCCGATGGCGCATATGGTGTGGGGCAAAGGCGGCTTGTTGAACGCGTTCCTCGGCGGCAAAGTGCCGACCTTCGATTTCGCGGGCGGCACAGTCGTACACATCACCTCCGGCGTCAGCGCATTGGTATGCGCTTTGTATCTCGGTAAGCGCGTGGGTTTTCCGAAAGAACCGATGAAGCCGCACAATCTGACGCTGAGCGTGATCGGCGCTTGCCTGCTGTGGGTGGGTTGGTTCGGCTTCAATGCCGGCAGCGCGGTAAGCGCTAGCGGACTCGCCACCAGCGCTTTTGTCGCCACGCATTTCGGCGCGGCTGCCGCGGCGCTTGGCTGGATGTTTGCGGAGTGGGTGAAGCACGGCAAGCCCAGCATGCTGGGAGGAATCTCAGGATGCGTGGCCGGGCTGGTTGCGATTACGCCTGCGTCCGGTTTTGTGAAACCCTTCCCCGCCCTGCTGATCGGCTTGCTCGCCGGCATCTTTTGTTTCTGGATGGTCTCCACAGTGAAGGGCAAGTTTGGTTATGACGATACGCTCGATGCGTTTGGCGTACATGGCGCGGGAGGAACGCTAGGCGCGCTGCTAACGGGCGTTTTCGCTACGAATGCCATCAACGACGCACTCAAAGATTCCGCCGGAAAGCCTCTCCCGCTCGGCTGGGTGGACGGCAATCCCGGGCAGGTGTTGAATCAATTGATCGCGATAGTGATTTCCTGGGTTCTCGCGATTGTGGCGACCTGGATCATTCTGAAAATTGTGGATCTGGTCGTCGGTGTTCGTGCCACTCAGGAACACGAAGTGACTGGGCTCGACGTCAGTCTGCATGGAGAAGAAGGCTATAACCTGGAAGCGTAAGCGCACATGAAAAAAATAGAAGCCATCATTCAACCGCATAAAGCGGATCAGGTCAAAGAAGCGCTCAAGAACATTGGCGTGGACGGGCTGACGATTTCAGAAGTGCGCGGCCACGGCCGGCAGAAGGGCCACAAAGAAGTCTACCGCGGCATGGAATATGAGGTGGACCTGCTGCCCAAAGTCAAAATTGAGACCGTGGTGCCGGATTCGCGTCTGCGGGAAGTCCAGCAGGCGATTGCGACCGCCGCGCGCACGGGCAAGATCGGCGACGGCAAAATTTTCATCTACGATGTTCTGGATGCCATTCGTATTCGTAATGACGATACCGGCGAGATGGCGCTATAAACATGAATGATGACCGGGCGCGCTGAGTCGGTCGACCGCCTCGTCCGCGAGACCGCGGCGCGCTACTTACAACCCAAACTCGACTTTCCATTTGCCGTTGTTGCTGTCGGAGGCTATGGCAGGCGGGAGCTGTTTCCTCATTCGGATATCGATCTGATCATTCTGGCTCCGGATGAATCGAGGACGTCCGCGCTACAGGAGCCGCTCGGGGAATTTCTGCGCGAGTTATGGGATGGCGGCCTGCGCGCCAGTCAATCCGTCCGCACCATCGCCGAGTGTACGCGTCTGCAGGAGCGCAACATCGAGTTGCACATCAGCTTGCTCGATGCCCGCCAGGTATTCGGCGATGCGGAACTGTATACGGAGCTTTCCAAAACGCTGGCCGAATTCTACCGCCGCCATGAGAACAGGCTGCTGCAGGAATTGGCTGCCCTGACGCGGCAGCGCCATGCGAAATTCCACGACACCGTGTATCATCTCGAGCCGAACGTCAAGGAAGTTCCGGGTGGGATCCGCGACATTCATCTGCTCCATTGGTTTTTCCAATTGACTCAGGATCGAGGACCGGTTGGTGAAGACTTGGCCGCTATCGCCCCGGCGAGGGAGTTTCTGTTCGCCGTGCGCTCCTTCCTGCATGAGCTGACCGGTAGAGACAACAACCTGCTGACGTTCGAATGGCAGGATCGCGCCGCCGCCAGCCTGCCGGATGCGCCCATGGATCCCGCCGATTGGATGCGGGTTTATTATCGCCATGCCCGTCAGGTGTTTCAGGCCAGCCAGCGGGCGCTCGAGTTTGCCGAGTTGAAAGATCCCTCGCTGATGCGGCAATTCCGCCATTGGCGCGAGCGGCTTTCAAGCGCCGAGTTCACCGTCTCGCACGATCGCATTCTGCTGCGCAATCCGGCGCTGGTCGCCAGCTCGGCGGAGTCGATATTGGGCGTCTTCACTTTTGCCGCGCGGCATGGCATTCCGCTTTCCTGGGACGCCCGGCGGCGGCTCGCCGGCGAAACGAAAATCATGGAAGAGCAGGCAATCCCGTGGACCGCCTGGCAGCAATTCTTTTCGCAGCCGAAAGTGGCGATGGGTTTGCGCCAGATGCAGGAGACCGGCCTGCTCGCTCGCGCGATTCCGCACTGGTCCTCCATCGAATGCCTGGTCGTGCGCGATTTTTATCATCGCTACACCGTGGACGAGCATTCGATCGTCGCCATTGAAACCATCGACACTTTGACGGCGAAGAAAGACGGTCCTTCCAGCCGCTTTCATGACTTACTCCTCGAAGAGGACGATATCGCAACGTTGCGGCTGGCGCTGCTGCTGCACGATATCGGCAAAGGAACGCTGCCCGGCGATCACGTGCGCGGATCGCTCGAAGCGGCCAGTGATGTGATGGAACACTTGGGCGTCCCGGAAGCAAAACGGGCGGGTGTCCTTTTCCTGATCGAACATCATTTGGATCTTTCGCTCGTCATGAACGGGCGCGACCTCGAAGACCCGGCCACGGCCCGTTATCTCAGCTCGCGTATTCCGACGCAGGAGGATTTGCGGCGCCTCGCCTTGTTGACCTTCGCCGACATCAGCGCGGTGAATCCTACGGCCATGAGCCCGTGGCGGCTCGAACAGCTTTGGCGCGTCTACGCCACCGGCCTGGAGCAATTGACGCGGGAATTGATGGCCGATCGCATTCACTCGACCGACGGCTTGCGACCGGAGCTGATGGAGTTCCTCGAAGGCTTTCCGACTCGCTATCTGCGCACGCACACCCGCGAGCAAATAGAGGAGCATTTCGCGCTGGATCGCAAGAGAGCGCAGCATGGCGTAGCGGTCAAGATCCGCCGCGACTCGGGAGTCTTTCTACTAATCGTAGTAGCGCCGGATAAACCGGGCATTTTCGCCAAGCTCTGCGGCGCTTTGGCCAGCCGAGGCATGAATATCCTCAAAGCCGAAGCGTCTTCCAATCGCAGCGGCTGCATCCTCGATCTCATCCGCTTCGACGATCCGATGCACACGCTCGAGCTGAATCCGGATGAAGTCGGCCGCCTGGAATGGACCATCGAGTGCGTGCTGCGGGATGCGATCGAGGTTTCCGACTTGCTCAAGCAAAGGCGCGCGGCCGGCCGGCCCTCGAGCGGCGCCGGGATTGCGGCGTCCGTGCGCTTTAATAATGATGCTTCCGACACGTGCACGCTGCTCGATTTTATCGGCGAAGATCGTCCCGGATTGCTTTATGACCTGACGTCCGCAATTGCCGCGTCCGGCTGCAATATTGAGCTGGTTTTGGTGGACACCGAAGCCCATAAGGCCATCGATGTGTTCTATGTGACCCGGCAAGGCGGCAAGCTGGACCGGGAATCGCAGGATCATTTAGCCGGGGAGCTGAAGCGTTTGTCCGGCGCAATGTAATCCTCAAATACATGGATCCTTTCAGGCTGGACGGAAAGCTGGCGCTCATAACCGGCGGCGCGAGCGGAATTGGCGAAGCTACGGCTCATACGTTTGCGGAGGCCGGAGCGCGTGTCGCCATTGTCGATTTGGATGAAAAGAAAGCGCGCGCGGTCGCGAATGCGCTGCCCGGCGGCCAAGCTCACGTCTGCGACATCACCGATGAGAAGCAGGTACACAATTTGTTTACCGGCTTTGATACGCTCGACATCCTCATTAATAGCGCCGGTATCGGACTGGTCGGCAATCTCGAAGAAACCGAAGCGGCGGATTGGCAGCGGCTCTTTCGCGTAAACGTGGAAGGAACCTACCTGATGACCAAAGCGGCGATGCCGCTGTTGAAAAAGGTCCGCGGTTCGATCGTCAATCTCGGCTCGGTGGCCGGCCTGGTGGGAGTTAAGCGCCGGTTCGCGTATTGCGCGACCAAAGGCGCGGTGATTGCCATGACCCGGCAGCTTGCCGTGGATTACCCGACCGAAATCCGGGTGAACTGCATTGCGCCGGGTACCGTAGACTCGCCGTTCGTCGAGGGGTACTTGGAGAAATACCACCGCCATGAGAAAGAGAAGGTACGGGCCGAACTAAATCAGAGACAGCCGCTCGGACGGCTGGGGCGGCCCGATGAAATTGCCAAGCTCGCACTATATATTTGCTCGCCGGCGGCCGATTTCATGAATGGATCGGTGGTAACGATCGATGGCGGATGGACCGCGGCGTAGTCCGTACGGTCACAGACGTGAAAATATTGTTAACTCTCGGCGAATCTTTTAGTTGACGGCGACGAACAAACGCCCTTAGGATAAGAGTAACTTTAATTGCTGTACATTCGCGGATTCGCTTGGGCGCATCCTGAGGATGTTTTTTGGGTTTGGATGGGAAGATTGGTCTTGCATTTTCGAATTTTGCGCTGCATCGCAACGTTGTTCGCGATGGCGGCTTGTGGGTTGTTGCTTGCCCCTGAAACGGCCTTTTCCGAGACCGCTCATAGCAAGCGATCCACCGCACGGAAGACTTCGCATAAGACCGCGCGCAAGTCTACGGCCACAACTCATTCGACCCGCAGCAAGGCGCATACGGCACGCCGCAGCAGAACGCGCGCCGGGGTGATTCATACGGGCGTCGCGGCGAAGGCCCGGACACGCACGAAGCATCGGCGCAGAGTGCGTCATTTTTATAATCCGTGGACCGAGCCGACCTACGCCGATTCCACTTCCGGCGATGATGTCGGGGCCGATGATCCTGTCGTTCGCAAAGCCGCCGTCGACGCATTAGGACCATACAACGGAACTGTCGTGGTCGCCGACCCGCAGACCGGCCGGATCCTGACAATCGTGAATCAGAAGCTTGGTTTGACGGGCGCCTTTCAACCCTGCTCGACCGTGAAAGTAATGGTTTCTTTCGCGTCGCTTAGTGAGGGAATCGTCGAGGCTTCGACCAAAGTGAGGCTGACCCGGCGCACGTCGATTGATCTGACCAAGGCGCTGGCCATGTCGAACAACCAATACTTCGCGAAGCTCGGCCAGGAATTGGGCTTCGAGCGTGTACAGAAATACGCCAAGCTCTTCGGAATGGGTGAAAAGGCCGGCTTGAATATCGAAGGCGAAGAACCCGGCTATCTGGCGGAGGCGGCGCCCGCGACCGGCGTCGGAATGATGACGAGTTTTGGCGATGGAATCCGGTTGACGCCGCTCGAGCTGACCAGCATCGTCAGCGCGGTATCTAACGGCGGGACGATGTACTACCTGCAATATCCGAAGACGCGGGAAGAGCAGGAAAATTTTGTTCCGCGCGTAAAGCGCGAATTGGACATCGAGAAATATGTGCCGATGGTCCGGCCCGGCATGATGGGCGCGGTGGAATTCGGCACAGCGCGGCGCGCGATTTACGATGAAAACGATCCTGTGTTTGGAAAAACCGGCACCTGTACCGATACGGCGCAGCCCGGCGTTCATCTCGGTTGGTTTGGCTCGTTTAATGATGTCGGAAAGAACAAAGTAGCCGTAGTCGTCCTGCTCACTGGCGGACGCGGGGTGGCGGGCCCGATAGCGGCAGGCGTCGCGGGAAACCTTTATCGCAATCTAGCGCAGCAGGGCTATTTCGGCGATCCGGGCACGACGGTCGCTACAAAATTAGTATCGATGCGGAATTAATTCCGCCTTTGGGGTTGTGAAAATGGGCGGTCTACTTGGTCTTACCCACAACGTGGCTTAGCGCAATTCTTCTACTGGCCCTCTCTTTTTTTTTGCTGGGCTCCTGGGCAAATACTTTTAAAGCAACGGGAAGCCGCTGGCGGTTCGAACTCTTCTCCATCGATTTTGCGGTCGGCGCGCTTATTGTCGCGGTAATAGCCGTCTACACGCTGGGAACTCTCGGTTCGGACTTAAGCTTCAGCGACCGCATGCTGGTGGCGGGCCGCACGAACCAGGCACTGGGCATTGTGGCCGGAGCCGTGTTTGCGCTGGGAAACATGCTGTTCCTTGCAGCCATTTCGCTGTTGGGCATGTCGGCGGCGTTCCCGTTGTGCGTCGGCTCAGCCGTCCTGATTGGCGCACTTTTTCAGATTCGAAGCGCTCAGCCGCTTTGGCTCGCCATTGGATTAGCGCTCCTGATTTGCGGCGTAGTTCTCGCGATTGCGGCGATTCGCATCGATAAGGCATCCGTTCGCGCGCCCGCGCCAAAGCCCGGTATAAGAGGACCCGCAAGGAAGCCCTCGCGCGGCGGAAAAGGAATTATCGTCGGCGTGATCTCCGGTATCGTGCTGGGTTGCTTCTTCCCAGTCGTGCAGCGCGGTACCAGCGGCGATTTCGGATTGGGGCCCTACGCCGGTCTGCTGCTCATCGCCATCGCGCTTCTTATTTCGACGCTGGTGCTGAACCTCTATTTCATGAACATGGCCATCTCCGGAGGACCCATCGGATTCAGCGCGTATTTCACCGGGTTGCCCCGCCAGCACTTCCTCGGATTTGGCGGCGGCGCGCTGTGGGCGATCGGAATGCTTGCCGTCGGCTTGGCCATGTCCGCGCCCGCGAATGTGGAACTCGATGCGGCGCTTCGGACATTTATACCGCTCGCCTCGGTGGCGCTTGCCGTGTTTTGGGGATTCGTGAAGTGGAAAGAATTTAGTGCGGGGCCAAAATCCAGCCGCGTCCGAATGTTTCTTCTCCTATCCACCGTTGTCTTTTTGGGTGGAATCGCCCTTCTAGGTCTGGCAGCGCGTTAGTCGAGTGTCGCGGTGAGGCGCGTTAGCATGTACAAACCGCTTACTTCGTGCGCGGCTCAGTTTCGAGGCGGCGCAGGCGTCGAGAGCTAGCGCGATCACCACGTCCCATTTCGAGCGCCATTGGAGCATTCGTGTCTGTATGATGGCAGTGGCGCCTTCAATCGGACATCATGAAATCAGCGAGTGATCGCAACTGGCCTGCGAGCGTAACTCTTCGCCGGTATGTAGCGAAGCTTTCAATAGGTTGCGCCGGTGGGTGAACG
>JAICIH010000293.1 GCA_025924475.1 Bryobacteraceae bacterium | reverse complement strand
GAATTCTGTTCGGTCTTTCTCCCGCGGCAAACCGTCCAAATACCTCGCGTTCACCGCGCCTGCAACAGACTCTCGTGATTGTCCAGATGGCGCTGACACTCGTCTTATTGACCGGCGCCGGCCTGCTTTTTCGTACCATCCGCAATTTGTGGGACGTAGATCCCGGCTTTAACGCTCATCACGTGATCGCTTTTAAAGCCGGCCTTTCGCCTTCTACACTCCGAACGCCATCCGGCACGCGCGGCGCCTACCAGCAGTTGATCGAGCGCATACGGCAAATTCCCGGTGTCCAGGCAGCGGATCTCACCGCGCTCATTCCGCTGAGCCCCCGGGCAAATAATGGCCCTTTCTGGGCCGGTGTGCAGGCACCCGCGTCGATCTCGGAAGCGCCGCGCGCGCTCTTCTATTGGACCGGCCCGGAATATCTCAAGACACTCCGCTCGGTGAGACCCTGACGATTCCTCATTGGGGCGTTGCCAGGATCGTCGGCGTGGTGGCGCATGTCCGGCACTGGGGGCTCGATGGCTCCAATGGCTACACGCAAAATCAGATCTACGCCTCTTTTTACCAGCTTGTGGACCAGTGGGTGCCCGCCTTCCAACGGGATATCAGCATAATCGTTCGCACGCCGCTTACCATCGCTGCCCTCCAGCCCTCTATCCAGGCAGCGCTCGACGGCGCCAACGGCGGCCAGCCGGTTTATCACCTCGAAACCATGCAGGAAATTCTTTCGGAATCGATGTCGTCGCAGCGTTTTCCGATGGTCCTGCTCGCTGCGTTCGCCGGGCTCGCGCTAATTCTGGCGTCGATCGGAACCTACGGTGTGCTTTCCTATTCAACGACCCGCCGCGTGCGCGAAATCGGGATTCGCATGGCGCTCGGTGCCAATCGACGTAATGTTCTTTGGGCGGTCCTGGGGCAGGGGCTTTGGCTCGCGCTCGCCGGCGTGGCAACTGGAGCCGTCGGGGCGTTGCTGCTTACGCGGCTGCTGCAGAGTTTCTCGCGGCTTCTTTACGGAGTCAGCGCCTGGGACCCAGCGACGTTTCTGGCGGTCTCGCTGGCGCTCCTTGCTTCTGCTTTGCTCGCCTGCTATATCCCGGCGCGCCGCGCGGCCAGCGTGGATCCTATGACGGCGCTGCGTCACGATTAGCTCCTTACTCAAGTAAGTACTTCGCGATGGCCATCTAAGATACTATGACGGTTCGCCGTGTTGCCTCTTTTCAGTCATAGTTGGCGTAGCTGGAGACGTGCGCCCGTCATTGCAATACTCGCTTCTTCCGCGCTCGCACTCGGCATTACGGCAACCATAGCCATCTATACGTTCATTCAAGCTGTTTTGTTAAAGCCGTTAGCATACGCAGACCCGGACCGTTATGTGATCCCGCTCTCGGTGTGGCGCGGCATCACGCCCTGGGGTTCTTGGTCCTATCCGGACTGCGTCGATTTCGAGCAGCGCAATCGGACGATGGCTGCATTCGGCTGCCTCTCTTATCAGGCGGAAAACGTGGCCATCGGCAAGCAAATACGCTACGCGCAAGGCATCGCCGTGAATCCGTTGCTGATGCATGCTTTGGGCGCACCCTTGCAAACGGGCTTCTGGTTCAACAATACTCCGGCGGATCTCCGCTCCGCTGTGATTTCGGATCATCTGTGGCATGAGCTCGGCGCGCCCGGGGACATAGTGGGGAAGAAGATTTCGCTCAACTCCGTTCCGTATGCCATTAAGGGGGTGGCGAAACCATGGTTCCACTTCCCGCTGCAATACTCCGGTGAGCTGTGGTTTCCGCTCGATCCAACGCCGTCCGATCGCAAGGACCGCGATCATCACTGGCTCAGCAGTTTCGCCAAAATGAAGGCCGGTGTAACAGAGGCGCAGGCCAGGGCGGATATGATCCGAATCGCGGCCGAACTGGAGCATGAATACCCAGATATTGAAAAGAACCACACTTCCGATGCTGTCTCGCTCCTGCGTGCAACTACCGATCGTGTGCGCCCCGTTTTTTTTCTGTTACTCGGCGCAGCAGTTGTCCTGCTCGCCATTGCGTGTGGCAACGTGGCCAGCCTGCTGCTGGCGCGTTCTGTTGCGAGAGTCCAGGAAACGGCGGTTCGGGTTGCCATTGGCGCCTCGGCCCCACAACTGGCTGCGCAGTATATCGCCGAAGGCCTTTTCGTTGCACTTGTAGGAGCAGGCGGCGGGCTGCTCGGCAGCGTCGCTCTAGTGAAGTTGGTTTTGCACTTTGCCGGTGACCAGATCCCGCGTGCCGAAGAAGTTGGCATCGACACAAACGTTTTAGCTGTGACGCTGGGCTGTGCCATCCTTTGCGGAGTGCTGTTTAGTTTGGCGCCGCTATGGCAAGCCATTCATACATCTCCC
This sequence comes from Bryobacteraceae bacterium, assembly GCA_025924475.1. Lineage (GTDB taxonomy): Bacteria > Acidobacteriota > Terriglobia > Bryobacterales > Bryobacteraceae > Bog-105. Next base: position 5,139 of record JAICIH010000293.1, on the reverse strand, counting down.
AATGCTGTGCTCACCAACGGTATTCGGTCTACGGCAAGCGCCGGCGCCCGGCGCGTGCTGGCCATGTTCACCACCGCCCAAATTGCGTTGAGTGCTGCGCTGTTGGTTGTGTCGATACTCGGTGTTCAAAGACTACGGTTTCTGGAGGGCCTGGACGCCGGGTTCGATCAGAGAGATGTCACAATCTTCCAGACTTACATTCCTACTTCCCGTTTTCCGAACGAAGCTGCGCGTGCCGGCTATCAGACGCGTTTGTCACAGGCCCTGGAAAACGCGCACTTGGCGCAAGCGGTTGGTTTTACTGCAATACTTCCGTTTTCGTCGGCTTTTGACACTGAAGAAATAATTCCTGAACACCGGGACATCAGTCATATTTCCTTCGCTGAAAAAGTTCGACTATTCGATTGTCAATTCCGGCCCGTTAGCCCTAATATCTTCGCGGCTCTGCGGATTCCACTTATTTCTGGGCGCTACTTAACCGATGCGGACGGTAACCCGAAATCGCCTGGCTTGGTCATTGACGAAACAGTCGCTTCTCGCCTTTGGCCGCACGCAAGTCCGCTGGGCCAAAGAGTGACTTTTGCGGGCGGCAAAATTCTGGCGACGATCGTTGGCGTTGTAAAGGACGTTCAGGACAGGTCCGGCCAACGAGCAACCGGTGAGGATTACGTCGTGAGTGGACACGTCTACATCCCTTATCAGGCCAACTGGATTCCGGTGCTTCCGGCCGAATGGGCGCTTCGAATGAGGCCGGGAGCACAGGTCTCGCTAGCTTCCATCGAGAAGACGATACACTCCGTCGACCCGGAACTGGCAGTCTATGGCTTCAGCACGATGGAGAAACGGAGGCAGGCGTTCCTGGGCGCTACCAAGTTACAGTCGCAAATGACCCTGCTGTTTGGATTGACAGCTCTCGTTCTGGCCGTGCTTGGTGTTTACGGCGTGATCTCCTACACGGTTCGACAAAGAATTCCGGAGATGGGCACGCGTCTCGCTTTGGGTGCGACGAGCAATGGACTGCTCTATCTCGTATTGAAACAGTCAGTAGTCAAAGCTGCTCTCGGAGGACTGATCGGTGTCGCTATGGTGATTGCCGCCATTCCGCTCTTGCATAACTTCGACATTACTGTCGCAACTCCGGGCGCTTTTGTATGGTCGCTGTTCATTGTGCTCCTTTCCACGGCCCTCGCATCCGCCATACCTGCGTGGCGCGCCAGCCTGCTCTCACCGGCAATTGCGCTTCGCGTAGCACCGGAGTTTTTCTGGGCGCGTGCGCGAATCGGCTACTGGCGCGTGGCCCGCTCACTCAGTTCTGCGATGGGTTCGGAAGTCACAATCGCCAGGACAGCCGAGTCCGCGCTGCTTGCCGAAATCGCAGAGAGCACTCGCCAGGCAGATTCGTTTTCTACAGCCATTCGTACAGCTCTGCTGCTCGTCACAGAGCGCGTGCCGGCCGAAGCTGCGGTTCTATTGGTCCGCCGTGGCGAGAATGAGCCGTTCCGGTGCATCAGCGCGGTACCGGAAGGCAAAGAAACCTTGTCACTGCCCTTCGACGGCTTACTTGTTAACAGACTCGCGCATTATTATCCCGCGCTCCCGTTTACGCAGGCAGATCTTGACGTTCTCGAGCGCTGGTCCCAGGAGTCGAACCGTCATTACTTGAATGAGGTTCGCACCCTGCGTTCGATTGGCCCCGCGGTGGTAGTTCCTGTTGCCGTGAAAAGCGGCATCTCGGGAATCCTCTTCGTTCGGCTACAAAGCATGAAATCGGCTGACGGCCAAACTATGCGTCTGCTCCGTAGCGTTGCCTCGCAGTTGGCCCTGATGATTGAGAACTCACATCTCACGGATCGCATAGTAGAACAGGAGCGGCTGCGCCGCGAACTGGCGCTTGCATCCGAAGTGCAGAAGCGCCTGTTTCCGGAGAAGGCCCCCGATGTGCGCAGCGCGCAACTCATCGGTTACTGTTTGCCCGCTCGCGGCGTGGGCGGCGACTACTATGATTTCCTGCGTGTCGGTTCCGACCACTTGGGGATTGCACTGGCGGACGTGGCTGGAAAAGGGATCGCTGCAGCGTTACTGATGTCTGTTGTGCAGGCCTCATTGCGCAGCGTCGCCGACGATCCCGCGATTCCCCTTTCGCAGGTGACCAGCAAGATCAATCGCCTGTTATGCGCCTCAACTGGACCAAACAGCTATGCGACTTTCTTCTACGCCCGCCTCGATGAGACGACGCGCATCTTGACATACGTGAACGGCGGGCACAATCCGCCGTTTCTGCTGCGCAATCATGACCAGGGTGCGATCGAAGAGTTGACCACCGGCGGCATGATCGTCGGAATGTTTCCGTTCTCGCAATACGAGGAAGGAACCGTGCAGCTTGACCCTGGTGATGTCCTGATGTTGTTTACCGATGGTGTTTCGGAAGCGCACAATCCGAATCAGGAGGAGTTTGGAGAGACACGCCTGAAAGACGTCCTGAGGCGTCATGGACATCTTTCGGTTAGCGATGCGTCGTCGGCCATTTTGGGCGAGCTTCGACAATGGATGGCCGATGCGCCTCAGCACGACGACCTCACTTTTGTGTTGATGAAAATTCAATAGGTAGGATGATGAACTCGCGGTCTTGCCGAACCAAGCGTCGTGTCACTGCTCGCGCCTCGCTGCCTTTCCGCGCCGAGTCATCGCCGATAAGGTTCTAGCGTTTTTCGTTCCTTTCCCGATACGCGGCGTGCGTTTATGGAAGTTACTTGCCAAAAAGACAACTGTGACGGCATTCCTCACGAGTTATTGCCGCCTGGATTTGCTGGAAGCTCGGATTGGTGGACGCGTGCGTATAGCGTTGCTCCGGATGGACGCTTCCTCGTTATCGGCAACACAGACGCGGAACGCAAATCGACTCCACAGATACACGTCATTGTGAATTGGACCGAGGAATTGCAGCGGCTGGCGCCAGCGTCCCATCGATAGGAAGTATTTCAAACGGCGTCAGCGCCTATGTGGCCGCAGCCACCCGGTATCCGCCGGACTGAACGGCATTTCGTTCCCGATCCAGCCACAATCCGGAAGTTTCAGCAAGAAGTGCAGAATGCCGCCCATGCGACTGGGCGAGTTGGGTGAGCACGACGGCTGTTTTTGGCAGACGGACAGAGATTTATCATGCAAAGATTGAAAATGCGTTTGCTTCTTCTCTTAGCGATTCTTCTACCGATAACCCTGTTGGGTGAGACCTACCAGATCACTCCAGAGCACTACTATCGAACCTTCGCGCATACCAATCCCGTTCTCCAATCCATCAAATCTGGCGATGTCGTCATAACTAGAACGCTAGATTCCGGCGGGCAGGATTACCGCGGTGAACACAGATCGGAACCAGGTAATCCGTTGACGGGTCCCTTCTATATTGAGGGCGTGGCGCCTGGGGACGCGTTGGTGGTCAAACTTCGCAAGGTTCGCCTGAACCGCAACTGGGGGTACACGGCCTATCGGCTCGGCCTTTTCGCTCTTACACCAGAATCCATAGAGAACACATACGCAAACCATTACAAAGCCGATTTAGTGCGCAAGAATCGCGACAATATCGTTCCCTGGGATATCGACATAGAACATCAGACTGTTCGTCTGCGTGAGCCTGTCAGCAACAAAGTAAAGTTAAGCTTTCCGGCACGCCCCATGCTCGGTTGTATCGGCGTGGCCGCACCAGGCGATTTCGTACCAACTTCGGGTCCAGCCGGCAGCTATGGCGGCAACCTCGATTACAACGAGATCGGCGAGGGGGCCACGGTGGTTCTGCCTGTGTATCATCTCGGCGGCTTGTTGTTTTTGGGCGACGGGCATGCACTCATGGGCGACGGCGAGGCCACTGGCACGGGCGTTGAAACATCTATGAATGTCGAGTTTTCTGTGGACGTGATTAAGAATAGCCGTGTCACTGGTCCCCGCGTGGAAACGGAGGAATTTCTGATCAGTGTAGGCGCACAGCCCGAATTTGCCAGTTCGCTAGATCGCGGACTGCAGATGGCTACCACAGACATGGTCCAGTGGCTAGTTACGGACTACCAACTGGAGGCTTGGGCTGCACATCAGTTGATTGGGGCGGTCGGTAAATACGATGTGGTCACTGTGGCCGGCAGCATGGCGTTGAAGGTGCCCAGGAAATATCTTCCTGTGAAGTGACCGGCGGATGCCGGCTCGTTATTTGAGGTTCGTGTATGGTCCCGCGGCGACCCAATCCGCCCTCCGCACTACTCAACGCGAGTACGGGGAAATATCGAGCGAACCGCAAGGATGTGCGCCGGTCCTCGATCGCTGTTGTAGAATCCGACCGTGCAGTTCAGCCGGAAGAAATAAGCGTCTCCGGGCTTTGACGGGAAACGGGCCTCCAGACCATTCGTCCCGCTGCCCGCGACCATATCGCCCGTTCCGTCGAGCAGCACGTAAACTTCTTCTTCGGCTTCGTGATGGTGCGGGAAATTCGTGCCACCGGGTTTAAATTCCATGATGTAGAGGCTCGTGAGCAGATGTCCGGCCGCGATGCGGTCTCGCGTACTTTTTACGCTGCCCATCATTAGCTGGTAAACCACTGAGTCCGGGTGTCCGCTGACATTCTGCTTTCTGACATCGTCGTAGTTGGCGATCTGCAGTTTAGGCGGGGGAGGTATCCCAGCGGCTATTTTGAACCCCATCACAAATACATGCATCCGAGAAGTCGGGCCGTTTGCGAGCCAGTGCTCCACACCGGCCGGCAGATACAGAAAGTCGTGTCTCTTCACCGAAGACGTATCTTCGCCATAGTGCACTTGACCGTTTCCGTCCATCAAAACGTACACCTGCTCCTCGGCCGGATATTGGACCGGCTTGCAACTGCCCGAGGGTGCGATTGTCATTTGGCCGAAACGCGCTATACCGCGAACTATGGTCGTCTCAAAATCGCCTGCGCCAAACAAAGGTTTGTATTCACAGGAATCGGACGTCACATCGGCACTCTTTGAGGAAACGTCGGGAATATAGCGATGCAAAAACGTCGGATCTATCTTCCGAGGCGGCTGGCCGGCGGCCAACGCACAACTCAGCAAAAGCAATATAGGAGAGGTGATCAGTGATAGACAATGCAAATGCGCCATTGGCATCTCACGGCGG
>JAICIH010000292.1 GCA_025924475.1 Bryobacteraceae bacterium | reverse complement strand
CCGTCGCCGTAGAGCTCGCGCAGCGTACTGATGCGATCACGGATGCGCGCGGCCAAGATGCCGAATTCGGGTCTCGCCGCGAGTTGCTGGCCGCTCTTCAACTCCGTCGGCGTCAGAAACTGAACGCGTATACGGGTGACTTGCTCGGTTGCCGTCAAATCCAACGCGAGCGGCGTGGGAACGTTGGGGAATGCGGGCAGCGTCGGATTGCCGTTTTCATCGAGCTGCGTGACGCCGGTCAATTCCACTTTGCTGCGCCCTGGTCCCAAACCCTCGCGTGCGAGCTGGGTAAAAGCGAGTACGAGATAGGCCACCGCATCGGGCTTGGTGTCGAACAGATTCAGATCGAAATGAAATGCTTCGCCCGCCTGGATTGTCTGGTCATCCAGATGCACCGCGCGAAACACGAAAGGCCGCGGCCAGTCGGCCAGTCCGCTGGGACCTGAGCCCGTCGCCGCCGGTTCAAACATGCGCGCGTATGGACAGCTTGCCCGCAAGTCGCACTCGCGCGCGCTCGTGCATTGCGGCACACAGGCGATGCGGCGAAAGATTGTGCCGAATGCGCCGCGCAAGATATTCGACGATTTTCCTGGTGGGAAATAGATGCGTTCGCGGGCCACGAAAGAAAACCGCAGAGGATGCAGCCGGAACAGCAACACTACATTCTAGTCATATACATATAAAGGACAATAGAAGTTCGTATGTCCAGAAAGCTTTTTGGAACCGACGGGATTCGCGGTGTGGCCGGGGAACCGCCGCTCGATCCCAGAACCGCTCACGCTCTAGGCGTCGCCCTGGGAACGTGGGCGCGCGGCGCGCATTCGAAAGACCTGCCCGACGGGACCGCGGAGGTGCTCATCGGCATGGACACCCGCGAGAGCGGTCCGTGGCTGGCGGCACAGGTGGCGGGCGGCCTCGCGCGCGCCGGCGTTTCCGCGCGCTTTGCGGGAGTGATTACGACGCCTGGAGTCGCTTACCAGACGCGGACAGGCCCGTTCGTCGCTGGAGTCATGATTTCGGCTTCGCACAATCCGTATCACGACAACGGTTTGAAGGTCATCAGCCATTCCGGCTACAAGCTGGCGGATGAAATCGAAATCGAGCTCGAAGATCTGATGGCGAAATGGCTGGCAACAGGCGAAGAGGCGACACCGCGGGCGCTTGCGGTGAACCCCGCGCTCGATAACCTTTATACGGATTATCTCGCCGGGACGGTCAGCGGCTCGTTTCTACTTAGTCTGGTGGTCGATTGCGCCAACGGAGCGGCCGCCGAGGTGGCGCCGCGTCTATTTGCCTCGCTCGGCGCGCGTGTCGAATGGCTGAGCTGCGCGCCGGACGGACGCAATATCAATCTGGATTGCGGCTCGCTGCATCTCGATCGTTTGCAAAAGCGCGTGCCGGAAGCGGGCGCGCATTTGGGCATCGCCTTCGATGGCGACGCCGACCGGGCGCTGTTTGTTTCTTCGAGCGGCAAGGTGGTCGACGGCGACGCCGTGCTGTTTCTCGCGGGATCGAGCCTGAAGCGCGCCGGGCAATTGCCGGGCGACCTCGTGGTTGCCACAGTCATGTCCAACCTGGGACTCGAGAAAGCGCTGGCGGCGCACGGCATCGAGATGGTGCGCACACCGGTGGGCGATAAATATGTTCTCGAAGAAATGCTGCGGCGCGGCGGCGTGCTCGGCGGCGAGCAATCCGGCCATGTGATTTTTCTGCAGCACGCAACTACCGGCGATGGCTTACTCACGGCCTTGCGGGTGCTCGAAATCGTGCGCGATTCGGGACGCTCGCTCGATGATCTGGCGGGGGAAATCCAAAATTTCCCGCAGAAACTTGTGAATGTGCGGGTGAAGCAGCGGCGCCCGCTAAACGAGCTAGCTACCGTGCAGGCGGAGATTCAGGCCGCCGAGCGAGAATTCGCGGGGAGCGGCCGCGTGGTGGTCCGCTTCTCCGGCACCGAGCCCTTAGCACGCGTCATGATCGAAGCCAAAACGCACGAAGACGTGGATAAATGGACGTCGCGGATCGCCTCGGCGATTCGCTCGGAACTGGGTTCGGCCAGCTAACAGATTAGGCGGCGCTGCCCGCGATACTCTCAGATATGCCGCGAGTTCGGGAAGCACTGGAGCGCCTCGGCAAGTCCGGGATCGCCTTTCTTGGCTCCCTGATTCTCTATTTCGCGCTCTACTTTTCAGGTCACGGCGTGCTCGCGTTTCTTACGCTGCTCGCGATGATCGTGCTCGCGATCATTCTTTCCGTGCGCGCGCTGCGATTCACACGCCGGCATTTGTTATGGAGCGTTCGCAACCGTCTGCTGCTGGTGTACGGCCTGATGGGCGCGCTGCCCATTCTTCTGCTTTTTGTCCTGATCGGGTTGAGCGCCTGGGGGCTGACGAACGAAGTCGCGATTTATCTGGCGAGCACGGCGTTGGACCGAAGGCTCGATCCGATTAACGGCGTGATCGATAGCCTTTCTCGTATGCCGCCCGCGCAGCGCTCGGAAGCGGCGGCGGAGATGCAGATCGCGTTCCGCAGAGGATTTCCGGATATTGCTTTCTATATCGACGACGAAGACGGCTCGCGGCGCTATCCGCCCACCAGCCCGCCGCTCGATATGCCTGCCGGCTGGAAAGACGCAAACGGCCTGCTCGTCTGGAACGGCCGCTTTTATGGGTGGGCGCATCGCGTACGCGGCAACGCGCGGGTGACCGCGCTGGCGCCGCTTTCTAACGAGTTTGTCGAAGGGCTCGTTCCGAATCTGGGTGTAATCACCCTATTTGAACCAAGCGAGCACAGCGATCGCCCGCTAGCGACGGCGGGATCGCTCAGCGCGGTGGACAACGGATCGCCCGGCAATCCCGACTATGACTTCAGTAATCGGCGCCGCGCCCGTGTACCACCGGCGATGGGCTTTTTCGACTTTCAGGTGTTCCTGCCTTCGACGATACCCAGCTATCACCTCGATACGCCAAACCGGACATTCAATTGTTACTTGCGGGTGCATTCACGGACATCCGCCGTGCTTGCAACATTTTTTTCCAAAGCGGAATTCGTGCGCGGCTATCTTTCAACCTTATTTATTGCACTCGTGGTGCTGTTTCTGCTAGTGGAACTAGTTGCCGTCATCATCGGGATTTCTCTGTCGCGCCGGCTGACGGGGGCCGTGCATCAGCTGTATGAAGGGACGCGGCGTGTGCTGCTGGGCGATTTCCGGCATCGCATTCCGGCGCGGGCAGACGATCAGTTGGGCGAGTTGGGCCAATCGTTCAACCAGATGACGGCGAATCTCGAGCGGCTATTCGCCGTGGAAAAAGAGAAGGAGCGGCTGCAGACGGAACTCGAGATTGCGCGTGAAGTGCAGTATCAGCTCTATCCGCGAAGCGCCGCTCCGACCCGCGGTTTGCGGCTCACGGCGCAGTGTGATCCGGCGCGCATGGTTTCCGGCGATTATTACGATTACCAGGAGACCGCCGGTGGCAAGCTGGCCTTCGCGATCGGCGATGTGGCAGGCAAAGGAATTTCGGCCGCTCTGCTGATGGCAACTTTGCAGGCTGCGCTGCGCGCACAGATTTCCGGCGAGGCTCCGAAAATCGATGCGTCCCAAGTGGTCTCCAAGCTGAATCAGCAGATTTATGCGCACACTTCACCGGAGAAATACGCTACCTTCTTTTTTGCGATGTTCGACCAGGAGAGCCGTAAATTGACTTATACGAACGCTGGGCATTTATCGCCGCTGCTGTTCCGCAACGGCAGCGTGGTGCCACTCGATTCGAATGGAACGGTAGTGGGCGCGTTTCCCTTTTCGCAGTACAACGAGAGCTCCCTTTCGCTGACAGCGGGTGATCTGCTGGTCTGCTACACCGATGGCATTACCGAGCCGGAAAATGCCTATGGAGAAATGTTCGGCGAGCAGCGGCTGATCGAGCTGGTACAAAAGCATGCTCACGATGGGGACGAGGAAATTATCCGCATCGTTCTCGACGCGGTGCGGAGCTGGACCGGAACACCGGAACTACAGGACGATATGACGCTGCTGCTGGCGCGGGAGGCCGCATGAAGATTCTGACCCCGGCCGAAATGCGGGAGGTGGACCGGCTCACGATCGAGAGCGGCATTCCGGGATTGATCCTGATGGAGAATGCCGGCTGCCGCGTGGTCGATTTTCTGTTGCAGACCTTCGCGCCGCTTGCCGCGCAGCGCGTCGTAGTGATTTGCGGTAAGGGGAACAACGGCGGCGACGGTTTTGTGATTGCACGCCAGCTTTTCACCCGGAAACTGTGCCGCGAGCTGACGGTACTGGAGCTCTTTCCGGCAGAGGAACTTGCCGGGGATGCGCTCGCGAACCGGCGCATGCTGGACGCCTGCGGGTGTCCGGTGGTGCGCGAATTACCGTTCGAAGCCAATTTTGCAACCATTGTGATCGATGCGATTTTGGGGACTGGATCGAAAGGCGAGCCGCGCGGCCCGGCGCTCGACGGCATTCGCATGATCAGCGAGCATTTTCCGCTGGCGAAGAAAGTGGCGGTCGATGTTCCGTCGGGGAATCTTGAAGCAGATTACACGGTCACGTTCGCGGCGGTGAAAACCTACGAACGAACAGGCAAACTGGTGGTCGCCAACATTGGGATACCGGAGCGCTTTTGCGATTCGAACCCAAATTACCGGCTGCGGCTTACCACACCGGACGACATTCGCCATTTATTCTCCAACCGGTCTTGTGATTCGAATAAGGGGATGTATGGGCACGTGCTGGTGGTGGGCGGTTCTCCCGGCAAGAGCGGCGCGCCGGCGATGACCGGATTGGGTTCGTATCGCAGTGGGGCGGGTTTGGTCACAGTCGCGATTCCGAAAGGCGCGCCCGCGCCGGCGCGTCCGGAGTTGATGACCGAATTCCTGGATGATAACGTTTTCGAGTTGGTACGGAAGATGACGGTGCTCGCGGTTGGTCCGGGATTCGGCACCGGACCCGAGGCATTTCGTTTCGTAAAACGTCTCTATGATGCAGAAATTCCAGGAGTTTTCGACGCCGATGCGCTTAACGTGCTAGCCGGAAAATTGCCGTCTACTAATAATAAGGTTCGGGTGCTGACACCGCATCCGGGCGAAATGGGCCGGCTGATCGGAAAATCGACGAAAGAAGTGCAGGCCGATCGGTTAGGCGCAGCGCAGGGATTGGCGCGGGAAAGCGGTGCGGCGATTGTGCTGAAAGGCGACCATACGGTGATCGCGTTTTCGGATGGGGAAACGTGGATCAACCCGACCGGTTCGCCCGCGCTGGCGACGGGCGGCACCGGAGATATTCTTACCGGTATGACGGCGGGGCTTATGGCGCAACATATTAAGGACTGGCGGCGGGCGGTGGTAGCGGCGGTCTGGCTGCATGGCAGGTGCGGGGAACTGGCGGGCGAGCATTGGGGCGAACAAGCGGCGATGGCAACAGATCTGCTGGATTTTTTGCCACAGGCAATGAATGAAGTCCGCCCTTCACTTTGAGACCAATTCGGATGAGGAAACGCGCGCGCTTGGCGGGCGCCTGGCGCGGATGCTGCCCGAGCGCGGCGTGGTTTTGTTAATTGGTGAATTGGGCGCGGGGAAAACGACGTTAACCAAAGGGATTGTGGAAGCTTTGGGCGCGGCGCCGGCCGACGAAGTTTCGAGCCCGACGTTCACGTTGATCCATGAATATGGCGATCCGGTGCGGGTCTACCACGTAGATCTTTACCGGTTGGACACGAGCCAGGAAGCGCTGCGAGTGGGGCTCGAAGAATTATTTGAGCGGCCAGCGCTCACCCTGATCGAATGGGGTGAGCGCTTTCCGGAGCTCATGCCAAAAGAGAGGGCGGAGATTCGGATTGAGCATGCGGGCGGCGACCGCCGCACGATCACGCTTTCTTTTCGCGCCGCTTCCAAAGGACCAAACTAAGCAGACCAAGCGCCACAACGGCAATGCTGGCCGGCTCGGGGACCGCCGCCAAATCGGCGAAAGCGAGATTCGCGACCAGGGCATGCCCCGCCGTAGTGGGATGCTCCTCGTCCCAGAACAGGAAAGAGTTAGGATCGGCCTGGCCTTGTCCCGGCGAGGTGACGTTCGAAAAACCAAAAGCGCCGGGATTCGCGATAATTTGCGCGAAGAGCGCCTCGACATTTACTCCGACCACGTTGATTCCTTGCGCTTGCAGTTTGCCCAGATTGATGGCCCATTCGGTGTTAAATGCGGTGGAAGCAAGATTGGCGGGCCCGGTTTGACCGGCCGCTACGGCGCGGGGCGTAAGGCCGAGGTCGGGCAGATTGAGCCATAGAAAATATTTGCCGCCGCCCGCCGCTAGGCTAAGAATATTGTTGTAGATATTGTCGGCGGCAAGAACTGGGTTAGCGCCATTGAAGACATCGTTCGCTCCCGCCCAGAACGTATAAAGCGCATCGGCTGGAAGGCCGCCTAAATGCGCGGCAGCAAAAAGCGCCAACTGATCGGAGACGCCGCTCAATCCGTTGGAACCGGTTTGCGCAGTGGCGATTGCATAGTTCGTGCCGCCTGTTAAGGCAAGAAAAGGCTGCGGATCGGGCACAGATAACTTGGCGGCGAACTGGTCGATCCACAGGGGTCCGTTCGAGAGCGGCGGGAACGGGATGTTGAGTTGGGCCGCAACAATGGCGGCATTGCCGTTATCCGAAAGACTATCGCCAAAGACAACCACTTGATTGACGGTGCCGATGGGAGAGGCCAGGGCAAGAGGAGAAATGAGTGCAAGAAGAGCAAGGAAGCGCATGGCAGTCGTTATTCTATCGAGTCGCCAAGCCGATTGATCATTGCCGTCGCGGTCGATTCAAAAAATCGAAGGAGAACGGCGGCGGGTTCCGGCGGCAAATTGGTTTCAGCGAGCGCCGCGCGCATTAACTGCATCCAGCGATTGCGCGCAGCCTGATTGATTACGAAAGGCACATGGCGCATGCGAAGGCGAGGATGGCCGCGCTTTTCTATGTACGTTTGCGGACCGCCAAAACGGTAGATGAGAAAGCCACGGAGACGTTCTTCGGCGCCGGCGAGATCGCGGCCGCGGTACATCGGGCCGAGAATATCGTCCTGGGGGATCTGCTTGTAGAATGCCGCGATGAGCCGCTCGAATCCTTCGTTGCCGATTGCGGCATAGACTTCGTGTTCTTCCACAGGTTTATTGTGCCGGAGGTTTCGGCGGAGGCGCGGCGTCGTGCTTCGGACCGAGGCCGAGGCCGATTAACACAGGCGCGCTGATTTTTCCATCGTCGGGCAGTTTTTGATCGGCCTGAAACTGTTTTATGGCAGCGACGGAATCGTCGCCCCATTGGCCGTTGACTTCACCTTTGAAGTAGCCTTTATCGGCGAGCGCCTGCTGAATTTCCTTATAGCGCGCGGCGTCAGGATGCGTTGGGTACGACGGACCTCGCCGTTTGGCCCGAGTTACACGGCGGCGCGTGGTGGTGGTGCGTTTGTGAGAAGACTTCGCTGGCGGGGCGGCAGGTAGTGTTGTGAGAAATGTTGCAAATAGTGTGAGGGTACAAACCCATCGCATATAGCCAGTCTATCTTCCGGATCAGGCCGGTTTCATTTGTGGCATACTACTAGTTCATGCCTGCTTACGCGGCCAGCTATTT
>JAICIH010000291.1 GCA_025924475.1 Bryobacteraceae bacterium | reverse complement strand
CGGAGCTCATCGAACACGAGATTTGAATTGATAATCAATAGCCGGCCAAGAGGGGCGTGTTGCCTGGTGCGGATTGCTTCACTGAACCGGCCCCTCGCCGACCTTCACATGTAGCCCACAGGAGTGGCAAAAGTATTGTTCAGCGGCGAACCCAGGCGTCGTCTGTACCGCCCCGCAGCGAGGACAGATAACCATGATCACCGGGCCCTTAGAACCCAGTTCCTCCGGTGACACCTGGTGACACTCGTGAACGCAAACCACCATGACAGTCGGATCATCGGGAACCGGGCCGATCTCCCTCATCCGCCCTTCGGGCAGATCCCGGACCCGCGCGAATCCTGGGCACTTGTCGCAGCCGTATATCACGCACAGGTCGGCAGGCAGCGCTGATTCCTCTGAGCCGGACTCGAAATTCACCCACTTCATAGCGGCACTATGTCAAAGCAGACGGAATGTTAAGACCTGGACTCCGTGAAGATTTAAGCGTATAATAAGTAGGTCTGAGCGTTTTAGCCCATTCTTCAGATTCTCTGAACTAAGTCAGATCTTCTGGACCCTTATCTCTTAGAAACAACAGCGAAAGGTCGTATTGTGGCCATTCGGAGGAGAGTGGTTTCGGGTCACTTAATTCGAGATGAATACTCTGCTGCCAGTCAAGTAAGTACAGCGAGCCACATGTTATGCTCTGCTCAGTCGGGCAGCAATAGAAGGTCTGATGATCGGCATTTTTGAAGGGCGGGACGCAAACGGAACCCAAAGCTTTTGGAACTGGTGTGGGCGGCATATAGGTTATCGAACCGCCGATTGCTTGTTCGGGTGCGACGGGCGACAGATAGGCTACTTCGCTGAAGGTGATGAAATCTACGGATGCGCGGGCGACTACATGGGAGAGGTTCGAGGTGACAGCCGCCTCATCACAAATCTAAGCAAAAAAGCCTGGAGGCGAAGGACTGTGACACCTCGCGTCTCCAAAAATTACCCGGGCCATCGCGATGTAACCCCAAAAGAAATGCTCGCCGGATTTCAAGATTTTCCAGATCCAGCGGAACGGGATTAGCTTTGCAGCCCCGAAAAGGAAAAATATGCCATCAAAATTCTATGTCGTTCAGAAGTCCGGAGTACCAGCCGTTTGGCAGTCGGATCCACAACGAATTCTGCGCTTACTGAAGCAAAAGATAGGATTCACAGTCATATCGGATACGCCCAGCGATACACGCGCGGACGCCCTGATCAAACTTCGACAGCTCTTTCCCGGAGCCCGACCGACTAAGTCCAACTGAATAGCACGTGAACATGCATTTCGCCTACGAAGGGTTCACGCAGAAGGGCGACATGAGATGCTTTCTGTTCCGTGGAACGGAAGATCACAGCCCAGCCCTTCTCTTCTCAATTCAGGTCGACTTGTCTTTGTTGATGCAGAGCCGAGTGCCTGTGCAGGATGGACCGATGTTTTGCCTTCAACTACTGACTGCTGCGTCGGTCGCGGGGCCCGATTATCTGAACCGATTTCACCCTTATAGAGTTGTAGCGGAAGACTTTCGTCCATTGCTCATGGAACGCGAACGAAAGGCGGCGGAGAAGGCGCTTAAAAAACCAGCGCGCCCGCGGTTCCGAAGACCGTCATTCGCATCGAATCTGCGTTTAGGAACACCGTTCAAGGAGCACTAAAAAATATGTCGTTCGCAGAAGGTTCTGCCCGATCGTTCACAGTGGAGTCCGTTAGAAAGAATGCGCCAGAGGTTTCGGGAGTCTATGGCCTTTCAAACGCTCGTGAATGGATATTTGTAGGCGAGACGAATAACATCCAGGCTCGTTTAATGGAGCATTTGAAAGAGACGGATACCGAACTGGCGAACCGCAGGCCGACGGGCTTTGCATTCGAAAGATGTTCGCCCGTTGAGCGCATCCATAGGCAGAATGCGCTTGTGCAGCGGTTCGAACCGTTTTGCAATCGCCGCATGGGGTATACAACGAATTACGGCCGCTGAGGTTCCTCGCCGCCGACGCGGATACAACAACGGCCATACGGACAAAGCGTTTGTCGAAGCTTACGTTTCGCCAATATCTCCGACAGGTCCGAATGTAAAGAGCAATTCTTCTGCTGCAAGAATCGCATCATGGCATAAAAACAATCTGTTCCTTAGTCGGATATCAAAACCTGAGCCAATTCTCCCATTACTTCCGGCAAGCTACAGCCACTCCTACTCTGTTCATTAACGGAAATCGAATCACAGGAATCAAAGATGAAACCCAATTGCGACAATTCATTAGAGAAGCAGAAAACGAGGTCACCGCGGCGGCTACTCCTCTCGCTACTTTATTGCATAAGTGAAGTATGCTTTACCTGGACAAAAACTCGATAGAGTTGCCGTACTCTCAATACTGTTCTTCCTCGTCGTTAGCCTAGGCGTTAGCCAGGAGAGTTCTCCCAATAGCCTTTCGGATCAGACATTAGAGAATGCCTATTCGGCACATCTGAGTAGAGTCCGAAAAATGTTGCCGCCGCACTCCGGATTGCCACCTCTTCTCGACCTTTCGAAATCAGCATCAAATGACTCCGAAAAGGACCGCGCTTGGGAGAGGTTATCGGCCAAAAATGCGAACTCGAATTAAACATCAGTTTCCTTTCGATGGCAGCTAAAGATACCGATTCTTATCCGCGATATTCGCGCCAGGCCCACCGATGCGCATACCGTTTGACGATCTGCCAGGGCACCTTTCCACTGATATGGGTGCCCGCCATTCGGTCTATAAAAAGTTCGCCGCCAAAGTCAAAGCCGCAATCGCCAAAAATATAGACATTCACTAACTCACAATTTCCTGCGCCGCGCATGCAACAAAAACTCTCGATTCCCTTCCCCACCCAGAATCGGACTATCCATCAACTCGGTCCGGAAACCCGCTTCTCGCATCGACGCCGATACCCGTTCGCACGCAAATCGATGGCCCGCGGGCTTGCGCACAATGCCGCCTTTCTCGACAAGTTCTCTCCCCACTTCGAATTGAGGTTTTACTAAGACGATCCAGTCTCCATCCGGATCCACCAGCGGCAAAAGCGCCGGAATAAGCAGCGTTACTGAGATAAAACTTACGTCGCAAACTAACAGGTTGGCTATTTCGCCGATCTCATCTTTGGAAAGATAGCGCGCATTTACACGTTCGTGCAGCACTACCCGGGGGTTGGTTCGCAGCTTCCAATCGATCTGCCCTGCTCCGGTGTCCACCGCATGCACCCGTGCGGCCCCATGTTGCAGCAGGCAATCGGTAAATCCACCCGTCGAAGTGCCGATATCGAGACAAACGCGTCCCGACGGGGACACGCCGAATCCAGCCAACGCCGCTTCCAGCTTCAATCCGCCGCGGCTGACGTACCGGAGTGGTTCGCTTATTTCGATGCGTGCTTCCGGCCCGACCGCGTGTCCCGCCTTGCCGGCCTTCTGCCCATCGACCGTTACCTTGCCCGACAGGATCAATGCCTGCGCTTTCTCGCGCGATTCGGTCAAGCCGCGCTCGACCAGCACGACATCTAAGCGCTTTTTCAAGCCTTGCGTTTCACAATGAAATCGGCGATCTGCCGCAAGCGCGCGGCGCGATCTCCAAATACACTCAGCGCCGCATGCGCGGCCTCGCGCTCATCTTCGGCCATCTGCCGCGAGCGCTCCAGGCCATATACCGCCGGAAACGTAATCTTCTGCTGCGCCTGGTCTTTACCCGCCGTCTTGCCCAACGCTTCCGAGGATTCCTCCACGTCGAGCACATCGTCCACGATCTGAAACGCCAGCCCGGCATGCTCGCCGTATTGAGAAAGCGCTGCGAGTTCCGCCGCGCTCGCGCCGGCATAAATTGCACCCATCCGTACGCTCGCTCGCAGCAATGCGCCGGTTTTCGCGCGATGGATTGATTCCAGCAGCAACGCTGTAGGTGTCTGCCGCTCGCCCTCGATATCGTGTACCTGACCCGCAATCATTCCGCCGACCGTTCCGGCAGCGCGCGAAAGCTCCTCCACCAGCCGGATTCGGCGCTCTGCAGCCACTCCCGGCAAGCGGCTTAACACTTCGAAGGCCAACGTCAGCAGCGAATCCCCGGCCAGCACGGCCAAAGCCTCGCCGAATACTTTGTGGCAAGTCGGCCGCCCGCGGCGCAAATCATCATTGTCAAGCGCGGGCAAATCATCATGAATCAGCGAATAGGTGTGGATCAACTCCAGCGCACATGCCGCATTCTCAATCCCTGTAGTGTCGCCGCCAATGGTCCGTGCCGCGGCGATCGCAAGGATCGGCCGGATACGTTTGCCGCCCGCGAACAAGCTGTAGCGCATTGCTCGATGAATCGATTCGGGCGCCACCGTTTCCGCCGGCACCCATTCATCGAGCGCTCGATCCACTATCTTTACTTCGTCGGCCAGGTATTCTTGCAAGCTCGACTGCTGCGTTTTCGCCATCATGCCGGCTTGTCCGGATTGAACGGAAGCGCTACTGTTTCCGTGCCGCGCTTTGTCAACAGTTCCACTCGCGACTCGGCCTCTTCCAATAGCCGTTTGCATTCGGTACTCAACCGCATACCGCTCTCAAACAGCTCCAGACTGCGCTCTAACGGAAGGTCCCCTTTTTCCAACTCCTTCACGATTCGCTCGAGCTCTTCGAGACTGCTTTCGAAATTCGGAGAGGCGGCTCGCTCCTCAGGCATCGCCCTATTGTAACGATGCGGTGAACACTCGAAACCCTTTGCCGGCGCGTTCCACTCGAATATCCAGAAAGTTCCGGATCGTCCAAACGCAGCCGAGCGCTTCGGCAGGAAATGTCGTCAGCAGGCCGATCGCTGTCATACCCGCCGCTCGCGCCGCTTCGATCCCGGGGCGCGTATCTTCGAAAACGATGCATTCGGACGGCGCCACCTTGAGTAATCGCGCGGCTTTCCAATAACCTTCCGGATCGGGTTTCCCCCGCTCAATTTCATCCGCCGGGACCAGCACAGACGGTACGGGAAAACCCGCCGCGAACAAGCGGCGCTCCGCAAGCAGGCGCGGAGCCGATGTTACTACGCCCCAGGGACCCTTCTGCGCTTCGTGTACCGCAGCCACGGCTCCGGCGACCGCGACGATTCCATCGATCCGGTTCTCCTCGTACCGCTCCATTTCCGCCGCTTCGGCCCCTATATCCGCTCCGGGCCGAAAATGTTCCATCGTTGCAATCGTCGGACGCCCGTGTGAGAACGCGAGAACTTCCAGAAGCGGCAATCGATGGCGCTCGGCCCACCATCCCCAAGCGCTCTCAACCACTGCCGTGGAGTCGACCAGTGTGCCGTCCATATCGAAGAGAATGGCCGAGCACCTCAGTTCAAAAGTACCCAAAAATATTTTTCCTTGAATTACAGTAGCTTAGCGGCGTTTTTTCCGGTCGTCGGACGCATTCAACCGATAGCGTGTGTGCGGGAAGGAAAAACACACATGCTACCTCCGATCTTCTACGAACCCCTGGTTGTCACTACCTTCAGCTATTAATATTCACGGTTAACAAGGCGTCGACCTAAGCCATTGGATTACAAGCCCTGTGAAAAGGTGGTAGAGTATTCTCAAACCTAACTATCGGAAAGAAACTCTGCCACCCCCCAGGCGAACTGGTCGTAGACTCGCAAATTGGTTATCTACGGCATTAATCTCGCTGAGTGTGCTTGGTCTTTTGCATCTTGGTTCGTTCGCGGCGAACCTAACTCAGCAGCAGCTTCATAGCATTGATTCTGCCATTGCCGCTGGCAAAGCCCAACGCGACCTCGGCCATTTTAATAACGCTATTGAGCAATTTGCCCGCGCGGCAGCTTTAGCACGCCAGTATCAGGACGTCAATCGCACCGCGAACGCACTTATTTTTTTGGCAGTCGCGCAAGTTCGAGCTTTCAATTATCGGGCAGGGTTGGCCAACGCCCAAGAAGCCCTGAATTTAGCGCGCAATAGCAAAAGTTATTTCCTGGCTGGTGCTGCAAGCGGCAACATCACTACAATTTACATGCAGTTGGGCGACTTTCCATCCGCGGAGCAGCAGGTCAGCCGCACCATTGATCTTCTTGAGCACGCTCCCCAACAGGATGCCCGCACTCGCCAGTTTCTCGTCAAAGCGTTGGTCAGCCGTGCCTCCATTTGCCTCTTACAAGGTAAAAGTGCCGCCGGTGAGAAATGGTCTCATGCCGCAATCACACTGGCCTACCAAATAGGCGATCCGCAATTGGAAGCGTTAGCCTGGGAGACACTCGGCGCAACATTCCTGCGCCAGAATCGCGTTTCCGCCGCACGCGACGCTTTCGCGCGCGAGTACTCCCTGCGTAAGGCGGCCCGCGACGATGATGGACTCGCGATTACCAAGGAACATCTCGCCGAACTCGAGTTGGCGAAATCGTCGTCAGGCAATTACCCGCTAGCCTTGCGGCTCATCGACGAGGCATTCGCCGCCCCGAGCCCAACCTTCAAGACGAGCCCTCAATACTATCCCATTCATGTACGCGCCGAAATTCTTCTGAAATCCGGCAGGAAATCGGAAGCCTTATCCGAATTTCGCCGCGCGGTCCATTCCGCCGATCAATGGCGCCATGGCGCACTGCCCGGCGACACTACCAATACGCAAACTGTCTCCAGCCTGCACGAAACCTACGCCGATTTTGCCGAATTGGCGGCCGAATTGTCTTTGCAGCGCCACGATTCCGTGCTTCTTCGCGAAGGTCTCGAAGTGCTCGCCGAAAACCGCGCCGCCAGCCTTCGCGAACAGTTAACTTCCGCACTCGGCCGCCAGTTCCAGCTTCCGGAAGCTTACTTTACCAAGCTTGCCGAACTGCAAATGGCCCAGGCGCGCGTCACTTTAGGGCGAAACACAGACGAAGATCGCCAGCGGCTGGCCCGAATTCATGCCGAGTTAGGTCAGATCGAGAATCAAATTGGCTTAAAATCCGATAAGAATTTTTTACCAGGTGAGAAAAATTTTCGTAGGAATTCACTTAGAGATATCCAGAATAGGTTAAGTAGTAGTCAGGTACTGCTCAGTTTTTCCTTAGGGAAAGAAAAATCCTTTCTGTGGTCGGTGACGGGAACGGAAGTGAATGTATATCAATTAGATTCGGAAAGCGCCATCGGCGCCAAAGCCGCCCGCTGGACGGCTGCCACGCACAATGGCCGCGGCGAATCGGAGGCCGGCCACGACCTCGCCGGCGCCTTGTTCAGTCAACTTTCGCCCCGCTCCTCGGAAAAATCTGAGTGGTTGATCGTCGCCGACGGCGCCCTTCTAAATGGTGTTCCGTTCGCCAATCTTCCGGATCTGTCCCGTCCCGGCCACCGCCTTATTGCCAGCCACACGTTGCGCTTCCTGCCTAGTGAACTCCTCCTCCTCGTCCCCTCCAACCAGCACCCCGCACCCTCATTTCTCGGAGTGGCCGATCCGATCTATAACTTGGCGGATTCGAGGCTTAGTGCGCGTCTCAAAGAAGCCGAAGCCGTCGAGGACGGCGCTTCCA
Organism: Bryobacteraceae bacterium; assembly: GCA_025924475.1. Classification (GTDB taxonomy): domain Bacteria; phylum Acidobacteriota; class Terriglobia; order Bryobacterales; family Bryobacteraceae; genus Bog-105. The sequence goes on along the minus strand of JAICIH010000291.1, from coordinate 138 downwards.
TCTCTCTCGCTCGCCTCGTGGGGAGCGAACGAGAGGTCCGAACAGCGGCTATGTTGAGCCGGATGTCGGATGAGGAACTGCTCACCGGCACCCGCGCGACGATTGCAAATCTCCGCAAAAGTCTCGCCGCTTCCCCTG
>JAICIH010000290.1 GCA_025924475.1 Bryobacteraceae bacterium | reverse complement strand
TTTCCGCCTCGCGCGCCGGCTCTTCGATGCGGACATGCCGCCCGAAGCCATCGTTCACTATCTCGCCCTGCAGGACATGTGCCACACTCCGGCAAAAGCGACCGAAGACTTCCTCGCTCCGATCGAGCAGTTCACCAACCGGTTCGCCCACTTCGGAACACCGCGCAATCAAGACACCATCCGCCGCATGCAGGAAGCCATCGCCGGATTCCGAAAGGTGCGCCGGTCATGAGAGCCGGTTTCTCCAAAATCGATATCACTCCGCCGCTCGACCGCATCGACGCGTACGGTATCGGTTATTGGTACCAACGCGCCGTTCGCTTCACAGGCGTTCGCGATCCGCTCTTTGTCCGCACTCTCGCTTTCGAAAAGCAAATCATCATTTCCATCGACTCCATATTCGATTCCTTCGGCTTTGTTCTCGATGCTTCCGCTCGCATAGCCGCCGCTCTCGACATTCCTGAAGCGAATATCTTCATCGCCTGCACGCACACCCATTCCTCGCCTCTGATCGATCGCAACAACACTCGCCGCGGCGTCGAGTATGGCACCTTCGTCGCAGATCGCATCGTCGCTTCCGCGGTCGAAGCTGCTCGAAACAGTGTCGACGCGACCGTATCGATCTGCGCTGGCCGCGTTCCTGGCGTCCTCTACAATCGCCGGCCGCTGCTCGCCAACGGCCGCATCGCCGAGCTGCACGCCCCCATTTCCGATTCCGTTGTCGATCCCGGCCCGATCAATGACACCATGACAATCCTCAAGTTCCAAAACCAGGGCGGGGAACTCCTCGGCGGCTTGTGCCATTTCGGCATCCACGGCGTCGCCGTGCAATGCTCTGAGCTGATCTCCGGCGACTGCATGGGCCGCGCCATCCAAGCCGCCGAGCAAGCCTTCGGCAATGTCGTCCTTTTACATCTGAATGGCCCCTGCGGCGACATCGATCCGGCTCTCATGGGCGACGACCGCTCGCTCGACATCATGACCGCCCGCCTCACCGAAGGAATATTCGCAGTAGCTAGCAAAGAGTCCCGCCCTGTGTTCACAACTGAGCCGCGACCGCTAGGAAGCGGTACGTTCCATGCAAGGCGCCGCGAAACACATCCTCCCGCTCTTCTCGAACACAAACGCCAGATTCTCTCCAAGATTTCCGATGCCGCCGTACGCCACCATTCCGGCGCCGGCTACGACGCGTTCCTGCTCGCCGAAGAACAAGCGGTGAGCGAACTGCCGCCGCAATTCGATATTCCCTACCAAATCCTGCGCTGCGGCGATTTAGTTCTCGTCGGCATTGCCGGCGAGGTCTTCACCTGTTTTGGACTCGCCTTGCAAGCCGCCCGCCCGGATCTCTTGATCCTTCCCGTCGGCCTCACAGGCGGCGCAAACGGCTACCTCCCCGCCACGGAAATGTTCGCACAAGGCGGCTATGAAGTCGCTTGCGCCCGCTGGTGCCCAATCGCGCCTGGCGAAACCGAAAAGCTGTTCGCCCAAATCGCGGCCGAGCTACAGGCGGAGGCTGCATGAAACTCCACCCCATTGATATCCTGATCGTCGTCGCGTATTCCGCGGTCATTCTCTACATCGCCGGCCGCTCGCGCCGCTTCGCAGGAAAGAATCTTGAAAACTACTTCCTCGCCGGACGCAACATGCCCGGCTGGATGACTGGCATCTCCTACGCAGCTTCCATGGTCAGCGCCGATGCCGCCGTTGGCTACGGCGGTCTCGCCGTTGTTACAGGTCTATCCGTCGCCTGGATTTATCTCAGCCGCTTCGGATTCGCGCTGTTCTTAGGCGCCATGCTATTCGCCGTCTTCTGGCGCCGATTGAACACCTTTACAACGCTCGAATTCTATGAGCTTCGTTTCGAAGGACTCCCCGGAACGCTGATGCGCTTCTGGCTGGCATTCCGGACATCTTTAATTGCGATGGTCGCCTGGACCGGTATTTCCCTTCTGGCGCTCGTCAAAATTTCCGAGCCCGTGCTCGGCTGGGGCAAAACCGAAACGCTCGCACTCGCCATCCCGCTTTCCGTCTTCTACGTCTGGTTTTCGGGTTACCTCGGTGTCGTGCTCAGTAACCTCGTGCAAGTCTCCGTTCTCATTGCGGGTTCTACCGTGCTTGCCTGGCGAGTTCTGTCGGCCGTAGGCGGGCCTCATCAGCTAGCGGCTAAGCTCGACGCGCTTGCACCCTCCATGCTTGGTATTTTTCCGTCCACCGAGAGCACTGTATTTCCCGCCATCGCCTGCGTTGCCTGGCTGATCGGCACCAGTATCGGCTACGGCGGCGACGCCGCTCCCATGAGCGGCGCTGTCGAAGGCCAGCGCATCCTCTCTTCTAGAACGCCTAAGGAAGCCTGCAAAATGTACATCGTCGGCGAAGTCACGCTCTTTTCACTCGTCTGGCTTCTGAGCGTCCCGTGCCTCGCCGCCGCCGTTTTCTGGCCGCAGCTACGCAATGGCCAGTGGGATCGCGAGCTCGCCTACGGCTTGTTGATGACTCGCTATCTGACTCCGGGCCTGCTCGGCTTGGTCTATGTCGCGATGCTCGGCGGCATTATCTCCGTTGTCGGCGACAATCTCAACTTCGGCTCGCAAGTGCTGCTGAACGACATTTATCGCCGTCACATCGTGAAGCGCGCTTCCGAACGCCACTATCTGCTTGCCGGCCGCCTAGCCATCTTCGTCGTCCTCGGTCTTTCGCTTCTGGTTGTCTATCAGGTCCGCTTCGTCTTCGACGTCGCTGTATTCATGGTCGGCTTAAGCGCAGCCGAAATGTCCGCCAATTGGGCGCAATGGTGGTGGTGGCGCTTCAACGGTTGGGCGCGTGTTGCCGCATCCTTCGGCGGCGGGGCCTGCTATCTCGCTATCGCCTTCTTGTGGCCGTCTTTTCCCTGGTGGAACAGAATGTTCCTTTCCATTGGCCTCTCCACTTTGTTGTGGATCGTCGTTGCGCTTGCCACTACACCCGAGCGCAACGAGCTTTTAGTCGCCTTCTATCGCCGTGCCCATCCGCTGGGTTGGTGGAAACCCATCGCGCGTCTCGCCGGCGACCAACAGCCTGCAACCAGACTGCGCTTCCCGATTGCAGCCGGCCTCGCGCTCGCCTTCGCCGGCGCTCTCGCCGTTATGGCTTACATCACCGGCATCTCACAATTCTATGTGGGCCGCTATCACACTGGTTTGCTTCTTTTCGCAATCCTTGCGTTGACGGGCGCGTTTTTCTTGCTTGCCTTCCCGCGCTACATTGACACGATTCTTTCACCGGAAGAAAAAAGACAAGCCTCCCAGGACGCGGGCGCCTTCGGATTGCTTCCACTACGGCAAGCGCACAAAACGGGGACTGGCGAGCATGCCGCGCCTCTTGCGGAAACCGATGCCTGTCCGCGTTTTGCCAAACGAGACTAATCACAATGCTCTTCACCGAATACATCGAACAAATCCGCCAGCTTCTAGACCGCATCCAAACCGGTCAGTCCGCCGCCATTGCCACTGCCGGCGCTCTGGTTGCGGAAACACTGGAACGCTCCGGCATCGTCCACACTTTCGGCACCGGCCACTCGCACATGATCGCTGAAGAAGCCTTTTTCCGAGCCGGCGGCCTTGTCCCCGTCAACGCCATTCTCGATACTCGCCTTGCTTTCCTCGACGGCGCTCTCGAAAGCACGCGCGCCGAACGGGAAGAAGGCTATGCGCGCTCACTTATCGAAAGAGAGTGCATCACGCCCAACGATATCGCTATTCTCATTTCGAATTCCGGCCGCAACACTGTGCCCATCGACATGGCGCTCGAAATGAAAGCTCGCGGCCTTCGCACCATTGCCATCACCAATCTTAAGCAATCGGCCGGCGCCGTGTCGCGCCATCCCTCCGGCCGCCGTCTTTTTGAAGTTGTCGATCTCGCCATCGACACTTGTGTCGCCGAAGGCGACGCCATGCTGCGTCTCGAAAATCTCGAACAATCCATCGGTCCGGCTTCGACCATTGCCGGAGCCGTCATTATTAACTCGATCATGATCGAAGCCGCCGCGCTCCTCGCGCGAAGCGGACGCTCGGTACCCATATTCCCGAGCGCCAATCTGGGAGCCGCGAGCGACGAATACATCGCTTCGCTGTATAGTCCCTTCCGCGGTCGCATCCGCTGTCTGGACAAAGAAATGACTCAGTAAAAAGAAAGGAAAATTCGCCGCTATGACAAGCTGTCTCGACAGCCGCGCTACCCGTGTGTTCTTCCAGGCCGCCTTATGCCTCATTCTTCTCTCGAGCCTCGCTCTCGCGCAGTCCACGCTGGGCACCATCCTCGGGCGTGTCATCGATCCCTCCGGCGCTGCCGCTCCTGGTGTCAACGTCACGCTGCGCAATGAAGGAACCAATGTCTCGAGTTCGCAAGTCACGAATCCCGAGGGCGAGTACGTCTTCTCCAACATCAAACCCGGAACATACCAATTAACCTTCGACGGAAAAGGTTTCGCGCCCCACACCGTGGAGCACTTGCCGCTCGAGGTCAATCAAACCGTCCGGCAGGATGTCAGCCTGCGACTCGGTACCGTCGCTTCCTCCGTTCAGGTGACCGCGGAGAAAGCGCTAGTGCAAACCGACACGTCCTCGGTCGGCAGCGTCATCGAATCGAATCAGGTCCAGCGCATGCCGCTCAACGGCCGTACCAACATGTTCGGCCTGCTCGCGCTATCCCCGGGCGTCCAAAGCGCCGGTACCAATCCGCGCATCGGCGGCAGTAGCTGGATCGGCACCCAGGCCACCATGGATGGCTCACTCAACATGGAAATGGAAAACGCTCGGCTCTCCAACGCCGATCCGTCGCTCGAATCCCTCGCCGAATTCCGCGTCATCAATAGCACCGGCTCGGCCGAATACGGCGGTGGAACCGCGCAGGTCATCGCTTCCACAAAATCCGGATCTAACGAGTTCCACGGCAGCTTATTCGAATACAACCGCAACCGCGCCACCGCCGCGAAAAATTTCTTCGCCACCGGACTTCCCAAAGCCCCTTACAACCGCAACGAATTCGGCGGCTCCTTCGGCGGCCCCATCAAACGCGATAAGCTCTTCTTCTTCGGAAGCTATGAAGCCCTCACGTTCCGTTCTTCGAGCACCAACCAAAGCGCGCAACCCACCACTGCCTTGTTGAATGGAGATTTTAGCGGCCTACCGCCCATTAAAGATCCGTTCTCCCAACAGGTCTACGCCGGCAACCAAATTCCAGCCAGCCAAATCAATTCTTCCGCCAAAGCGCTCTCGCCGTTTTTCAGCACCCCCAATCGCCCTACCTCCGCCCCCGCCGGGCTCGGCACAAATTACATCGTGAATCTCCCTTCCCAGCAGCACAACTATCGCTACGAAGGCCGCGTCGATTACACCTTCAATGCAACCAACACGCTGTTTGCCAGATACTTCTACACCGATATCTATAACTATGTGCCGGGGGCGACGGAAAAATTCGGCGGCGACAACCAGCCCCTGGCCAATCAGAACTTCGTCGTAAACTACACCAGCACCCTCTCTCCGACATTGGTAAACGTAGCCGTCTTCGGCCTCCAGCGCGAGACCGACACCTTCTACAACCAGAACTACAAACTCGACCCCGCCTCGCTCGTGCCTGGCATCGTCCAGTATCCTGGACTCGGCGGTGTCCCTACCATCTCAATCACCGGCTTCACGGGCTTAAGCGATGCCCTCGGCAGCGGCGATACGATTCCCAACTACCACTTCAGTGACACCACCACCTGGACCAAAGGCAAGCACACCGTCAAAGGCGGCTTCTCCCTCCTCCGCTATCAATTTCTGAGTTACGGCAACCAGGACCCGAAATACGGCGCCGTCTCGTTCACCGGCCAGTACACCGGCAACGCCTTCGCCGATTTTCTGCTCGGCTACGCCTCCGGTTCCTCTAAACCGCTCGGCCCCTCGAATATCGAAGCGCAAAATTACCGCTACGGCTTCTTCCTGCAGGATGACTGGCGCATCTCGAGCAGGCTCACCATGAACGTCGGCCTTCGCTACGATCTCCCCACGCTGTACGTGAATTCCAAAGGCGACATGGTCAATTGGTACCAAAATCTGAACGCGCTCGTCATTCTGCTGAGCCGCTCTAACGCCGGCGCCTATCCCGGCCTGCCCATCGTAAGCGGACAATCCATCGGCCTGAACACCGGCAACTATCTGAATAACGATCTCAAGCAAGTCGCTCCGCGTTTCGGCCTGGCCTATCGTCCTCTCAGCAGCAACCGTCTGGTGTTGCGCGGCGGCTACGGCATCTACTACGACCCCATGCCCTGGAAATTCGGAAGCTATATCCTGGGCACCAATCCGCCGTTCGCCGGCACGATTTCCTACGAACCTTCCTCAAATACCATTCCCACTCTTTCCCTGAACAATGCCTTTCCCGTTGGCAGTGGCAGCACGCCAAGCGGTGTCGGCATCGTGGCGCAGGACCCGAGCGCGCGTTATCCGCTCACTCATCAATGGAACGCCACCGTCGAAGCGCAGCTTTCTTCGGATACCGTTGTGCGCGCCACGTATCTGGGTTCGGAGCGTCAACATTCGGGCATGATCTACCCGATCAACACGCCGCTCGCGCAACCCGGAGCGGTGCAGACTCATCGGCCCTATCAGCCCTTTGGCAACATCTCCCTCTACACCAATGGACAAACCGCCAACACGCAACAACTACAACTCTCGTTGCAGCGCCGTTACACCTCCGGTCTTTCGTTCCAGGTGGAATATTCGTTGACCAAGGCGCTCGATAGCTCCGCAACCGACACCGGCACACCCAGCGTCCCCAACAACTGGCGCCTCGATCGTGGCAACGATTCCATGATTCGCACACACTATCTCGTCGCCAACTATGTCTATGAACTCCCGTTCGGACGCAGCTTGCACGGCTTGCCGGCAATCCTGTTAAGCGGCTGGCAAACCAGCGGCATCGTCACCGCCGCCAGCGGCTTGCCTTTCTCGGTCAATTTCACCAGCAGCCTGCTCGGCCAGCCCAGCGGCCGCGCCGATATCGTCGGCAATCCGGCCGTCGATTCCCCCGGCATCAACGGCTGGTTCAATCCGCAAGCGTACGCTGTCCCGGCGCCCTTTGCCTACGGAAATTCCGCGCCTAACTCCCTCTGGGGACCCGGTCTGGTCACCTGGGATATGGGCGCCTTCAAAAATTTCCGCTTCCGCGAGCGCTGGAACCTGCAATTCCGCTCCGAATTCTTCAATACGCTGAATCACGCGAATTTCAGCAACCCGCAAAACAACATCAGTTCCCCCACGCAAGTCGGAAAAATCGTCTCTACCTCCACCGGCCCGCGCGTGGTCCAATTCGCTCTGCGCCTGGAGTTCTGATGAATACTTCGCGCCGACAATTCGCCGCAACCCTCTGGGCGCCTCTCGCGTTCGCGCGCGACGAAGTGCCCCTCACTCTGAGTTGCCCTTCCGATAACGGCCTGTATCGTGCCCTCCCATCCGTCCCGCGCTTCTCCACGCCTGAACAGGCGATCCATCACGCACGCCCGGGTACCGGTGTCGCAATCCTGACCGGCGCGCTGCCGGAAAGATTGCTCACACAAGCCCGGCAAAAACATCTCCGCTTGTACATCGAATCCACTCCATCCGAAAACACTCGAATCGCCAACCGCGAGCGGGGCGTCGTTACAAGCTCTTTCTGTGGTGACGC
>JAICIH010000289.1 GCA_025924475.1 Bryobacteraceae bacterium | reverse complement strand
TCGCCGGAAGAATGGAAGCCGCCCGTCACGGAATCGAACTGCACGGCGTAGTCATCGACGCTGACGAAGCCACCGGCCGCGCCCGCTCCATCCAACGCGTCCACTGCGTCAAGTGAGCCCATGGTCTACCGCGAAATTCGCGGGACCGAGCCGCGACCGCGAGGGAGCGGTTTTCAGCTGAGCGATCCCTATGTAGTATTCTGTTTCTGCGCCATGGAGACTCTCTTGCTCGACCTGCGCTTTGCCCTCCGCCAGTTTAAGCGGAATCCCGCCTTTTCGCACACAGCAATTCTGGTAATCGCTCTGGGAATCGGCGCCACCACTGCCGTGTTCAGCGTTGTCGACCGCCTCCTGTTCCGCAGTCTCCCGTATCCCGAGTCCGATCGCTTGCTCTCCGTCGGCGTCACCACCCCCATCGTGGATGGCGAATTCCTGATGGCCAACGACTATTTCAAATTGCGCGAGCATCCTATCCCAGTTTTCTCCGCCATCACCTCCTGGACCGGTGTAGCCGATTGCGATCTCACCGAACAAAACCCGCGGCGCTTGACCTGCGCGCAGGTGGAATCCACCTTCTTGCCCACCTTCGGCATCGTTCCCGTCCTCGGCCGCAATTTCACTAACGCCGACGACCGCCACAGCTCACCCAAAGTCGCACTGATATCTTACGGTCTCTGGAAATCGCGCTTTGCGGCCAATCCGGAGGCAGTCGGAAAGACCATAGCCATCGATGGTGTCCCCACGCGCATCCTAGGCGTGCTGCCGCCTGATTTCGAGTTGCCTAACCTGGCCCATGCGGATTTGGTTGTACCGCAAGCCCTGGCGATCGATCATTACATTCCGCGCCAATCCGGCCGGCCGTTACGCGTCTTTGCACGCCTGAAACCAGGAATCACAGTAGCGCAAGCAAGGCAGATGGCGGGTGCAAAAATTCTGCAAGTCCTGCTCGAATGGCTCCCGCCTGCAGGTGTGGCTGATATGCACACAGTGATTCGCTCCTTGCGCGATTATCAGATTCAGGATGTGAAGCGCGCCACCTGGATTCTCTTTGGCGCGATGCTGGCCGTTCTGCTGATTGTTTGCGCAAATGTCGCCAATTTGCTGCTGGCGCGCAAGCTGAGCCGCGAACGAGAACTCGCCACCCGTGCCGCCTTAGGAGCCGGGCGCGGACGCCTGCTCTCGCAGGCTCTCACCGAAAGCACCGCGCTCGGCGTGCTGGGCGCTGTACCGGGCTGCGCGCTCGCTTGGGCCCTCTTGAAGCTGTTTCAGTTTATTGCTCCCATTGGCATTCCCCGTTTGCAGCAGGCTGCAATCGATCCTCGCGTGCTATCCTGCGCCCTCGCCATCACTCTTCTCTCTAGCCTGGTATTTGGGCTCGCGCCATCGTTCGCCGGCTCCGGCCACACGCTGAAACATTTCCTTGCCTCCGCGCAAGTCGCCGTTTCATTAACGCTGCTAGCTGTCGCCGGATTGCTTGTCGCGAGCCTCTCCAAGTTGCAGCAAGTGAACGTGGGACAAGCCGCCGAACGCGTAGTGACGGCCGATATCACCGTCGGTCCCACCCGCTATCCGAATTCACAAAGCAGGCAGCAATTTTTTGAGACCCTTGCGGCCCGTTTACGGCCGATTCCCGGAATTGATGTAGTCGCTATTTCCGATACCGTGCCTCCGAACGGATTCGTGCATTCAAAACCGCTCGATTCCGTCCAACGAATCGATCGCCCCACTCCCGAAAACCGCGCGGCCGGCATCGTCGCCTGGCGAAGGATCAGCCCCGAATACTTTTCTGCGCTCGGTATTCCCCTGCTCGAAGGCAGAACTTTCAATCGCGAGGAAATTACCGGCAAATACGCCGCCGTGATCCTCAGCGATTCGCTCGCGCGCAGAATGTTTCCGCGTGAGAACGCAATCGGCCGCGCGCTTCACCTCCGCCGCGACCCTCTCGACTTTCCACCGGCAATTATCGTCGGCGTTGCAGCCAATGTTCCGAACAACGGCCTCTCCCAGGCGCCCGATCCGGAATACTATCTTCCCCGCAAAACGATCGCCGACCCAAATGCAGGCCGCGATGCCAACATCGCGGGCAGGTCGCTTCATTTATACGACGGCGAAGCATCCCTTATCGTGCGCGGCAGCGCTCGCTCCGCCGCTATCGCCAATTGGATTCGAACTTCCGCGGCAGCATTGGATCGTACCGTGCCGGTAACCATTGCCACCGTCGAGCAGCGTATATATTCCGCTTCCGAACGGCCCCGCTTCGCGGCTGTGCTGCTCAGCCTTTTTGCGCTTACAGGCGTTGTGCTAGCTGCTGGTGGCCTATACGGCCTGATTTCCTTTCTGGTCCTTCAGCGGACCCGGGAAGTGGGAATCCGCATCGCGGTTGGCGCGACATCCGCGCAAATCATCCGCTTGATACTCTCGCACGCAATGCGTTGGACTCTTGCCGGCGTAGCCGCCGGGCTGATTGGCGCAGCCGTGGCCGCGCGATCGCTAAGAAGTCTGCTGTTTGAAGTACGTGCGGAAAATCCAGCGCTCTTTGCCGTCGCCGCGCTCGTCATGCTTGTGATCAGTGCCGCCGCAGCCTTGGCGCCATCGCTCCGCGCCGCTAGAGTCGACCCAATGATCGCCCTTCGCCACGAATAATATCCAGGTAAAAAGAACCGCGCGCGTCAGCAAGCGGCATAAAAATTCGATCGCCTCTGTAAGAAAATCCCTCCGCCCGTGTCTACCTTACATGTGAAGCAACGGCAGGAGGACCTGTATCGTGAGACAGCGGCCACCTTTCACGCATCGCTCGAACGGCTCGCCCGCGCTTACGAGGCCGATCCGGAAACCCGCCGCGATCTGCTTCAGGAGATCCATTTGGCCTTGTGGCGTAGCTTTGCAAACTTCGACGAGCGCTGCTCGCTGCGAACCTGGATCTATCGTGTAGCCCATAACGCCGCCGCCTCGCATGTGAGCCGCCAGCGCAAAAATCCCCTGTCCCCGCTCGTCTCCCTCGAAGAAGTAGAGGCGGCTCCCGATCCCAACCATAGCCATGCGGCGGCTGAAAAACAGCAAGCCCTCGATCGTCTCTTTCATCTGATCCGCCAGTTGAAGCCGTTGGACCGCCAGATCATCGTTTCCTATCTGGAAGATCTCGACGCTTCCACAATCGCCGAGATCACAGCCCTTTCACCAGCCAACGTCGCAACTAAAATTCACCTCGCAATTCTATGGACTGCAATTTGGCTGTGGATAATGCTGCGAAAAAGTAAGCGAAAGGCGATCGCGCTCCAACGCGAAATCGATGAGTTGGCCGCCTTAAGAAATTCGCGTGGTGCTGGCCCGCTACTCTGAAAGTTGCCCGAGCTGCCCGACATCGCCGCTTACATAGACGCGCTGGAAACTCGCATCGTCGGTCAGTCGCTCGAACGCATCCGGCTCAACAGTCCATTCCTCCTTCGCACCGCGCAGCCGCCCCTTGCGAGCGTGGAGGGCAGCACCGTACGCGAGCTGCGCCGCATCGGCAAACGTATCGCAATCGGCATGGATAGCGATCTCTGGCTCGTGCTCCATTTAATGATCGCCGGACGTCTGCACTGGCGTCGGCGTGGCGCCGCGCTTTCCGGCCGCCGCAATCTGGCCGCCATCGATTTCCCCAATGGTTCGCTCACCATGACCGAGGCTGGCACACAGCATCGCGCCTCTCTTCACGTTCTGAGCGGCGATGAGGGCCTGCGCTCCGTCGATCCCGGAGGAATCGACGTTTTCGCGGCCGATCTCGCTTCGTTCCGCTCCGTCCTCACCGCCGAGAACCACACTCTCAAGCGCGCGCTCACCGATCCGCGCGTGCTCAGTGGCGTCGGCAACGCCTATTCGGATGAAATCCTGCACGCCGCGCAGCTCTCTCCGATTGCGCAAACCCGTAAACTAACGCCCGAAGAATGGGAGCGTCTCTTCGCCGCCACGCGCCAGACGCTGGCTCTATGGATCGAACGGCTCCGCGCCGAAGCGCGCGCCGCATTTCCGGAAAACGTGACCGCCTTCCGTGATGACATGGCCGTGCATGGGCGCTATGGCAAGCCATGTCCCCGCTGCAGCGAAAAGATTTTGCGGATTCGCTACGCTGGAAATGAGACTAATTACTGTGCCCGCTGCCAAACCGGCGGCAAAGTATTGGCCGATCGCGGCCTCTCCCGCTTGCTCGGGTCTGACTGGCCGCGCACGCTAGAGGAATTGGAGGCTCTGCACGCCCGCTACGTATGAAACTTCTTTGCTTATCTCTGGTCGCCGCGGCGCTATTCGCCGCTCCTGATGTTCAGACCATTCGTACGCCGAATAACGGGATTCAACCGCGCGCCATCCTGGATCGCAGCGGCACGCTGCATCTTCTCTACTATGTCGGCGACCACCTCCATGGCGATCTCTTTTACGTGAAATCATCCGACGTTGGCGCTACGTGGTCGTCACCGCTGCGTGTCAATAGCGAGCCAGGCACGGCGATTGCGGCGGGAACGATTCGCGGCGGTGAAATGGCAATAGGCAAAAACGGCCGGGTCCATGTAGCTTGGAATGGCTCATCGAATGCTGCGCCAAGCGGTCCGCTGAATCCGGAATCCGGGCAGCGTGGAGCGCCCATGCTTTATAGCAGCCTCAACGATTCTCATACCGGCTTTGAGCCGGAACGCAACTTGATGACTCGTACTTTCGGTTTGGACGGCGGCGGAGTGGTTGCCGCCGATTTAGCCGGACACGTCTACGTGGCCTGGCATGGAAAGACTCCCGGCGCCGCGAAGGGTGAGGCCGGCCGCCAGGTTTGGATCGCTGAATCGGACGACAACGGCAAAACATTCGCCGCCGAACGGCCTGCCTGGAATCAGCCGACCGGGGCTTGCGGCTGCTGTGGTATGGCCATCTTTGCCGATAGCAAAGGCGTTGTGCGCGCGCTCTATCGCAGCGCTACCGAAAACGTTCATCGCGATATCTACTTGCTCACTGCTCCGCGCGGCTCTCTTGTTTTCGAAGGACGCAGACTGGACACCTGGAACATTAATGCCTGTCCTATGACCAGCATGGACTTCGCCCAAGCGGGTGACAAAGTCGAAGGCGCTTGGGAAACAGGCGGCCATGTGTATTTCGAAGATCTTACGGCGGCCACTGCCGCGCGCATCGCCGCGCCGGAAGGAGGTCAAAATCAGAAGCATCCTCGCCTTGCGATTGCGCCCAACGGAGAAACTCTGATGGCCTGGACCGAAGGCACCGGTTGGAATCGCGGCGGCTCGCTCGCCTGGCAGCTCTATGACGCGGCCGGCAAACCGCTCGGCAACAAATGCATGCAGCCTGACGTGCCCGCATGGAGCTTCGGAGCAGTCGTCGCAAAACCGCACGGCGGTTTCCTCGTCATCTATTAGTCAGCGCCACTTCCAAAGGCTCCCCTGGCGCGCTCCGGATCGCGACGCCTTCCCAGCGCGCCACAACCGCCGTCGCCACACAATTGCCAAGCAGGTTCACCGACGTTCGGCACATATCCATCAGCGCATCCACTCCAAGAATGAGTGCAATGCCTTCGAGCGGCAAATTAAACGTCCCGAGCGTTCCCGCCAGAATCACTAGCGACGCACGCGGCACCGCGGCAACGCCCTTGCTCGTCAACATGAGCGTCAACATCATCGTGATCTGCGTCCCCAACGGCATATGCACTCCCGCCGCCTGCGCGACAAACACCGAAGCAAGCGAGAGATACAGCGTCGAGCCATCCAGATTGAAGCTATATCCCGTCGGCAGCACAAATCCGACAATATGTTTCGGAATCCCCAGCCGCTCCATATTCTCTAGCGCCAGCGGCAGCGCCGCCTCGCTCGATGCGGTCGAAAACGCAAGCAGGAACGGCTGCCGCGCCGCGCGATAGAAAGGCCCCAGCGGCACACGCGCGATCGTCAACGCTGTACCGAGGACGAGCAAGACGAACAAGATCTGCGCCAGGTATAGCGTGCCCACCAGCTTGCCCAGACTGAACAACACGCCCGGACCCTTGGAACCGATCGTGACAGCAATCGCCGCGCCCACCCCAAAAGGCGCGAGAAACATCACATACTTTGTGTAGCGGAACATCACTTCCGCAACCGATCCCGCGAATTCAATCACCGGCTGCGCTTTCGCGCCTACTGCCGAGCACGCTGCGCCGAATAAAAAGAAAAACACCACCATCTGCAGCACATCGTTTTGCGCCAGCGATTCGAAAACATTGCTGGGCACCGCGTGCTCCAGCACTTGACTTAGCGAAACCGGTTTTGCCAGCGCCGGCAACGGAGCGCCGCTTGCGCCGGCCAATGTCAGGCCGGCGCCCGGCTGAAACACGTTGACCATTACTAACCCGATCACCAGCGCCAATGTAGTCGCGACTTCGAAGTAAGTGACCGCCTTGAGCGCAATGCGCCCCATGGTCTTCAATTCGCCCGCCGACGCGATGCCGTAAACCAAGGTGCCGAACAGCAGCGGCCCCACAATCGACCGGATCAGCCGCAGAAAGATGTTGCTGATAGGCTCGAGACTTCTAGCGAATGCCGGAAATAAGACGCCCAGCAGGATGCCAAGCACCAGCGCGATAAAAATCCACGAGGTAAGCGAGATCTTTCTCAGCAGCCGCATTGCACTCTATCGTTCTCCCCACTTGAGCTTTTCTCGTAGCACGTCGAAGAAAAGCATCTTCGGCGGACGGATCAGTTGAATCGTCTTCGGAGACGAACGGCAGACGATACGGTCGCCTTTGCGCAAAGGCTCGCCTACTTGCCCATCGATCGTCAAGTAGGTACGGTCTTCGCCGTGATTCAAAATTTGAATGACGCTCGAATCCGGCACGATAACAGGCCGGTTGGTGAGCATATGCGGACAGATAGGTGTAATGCAGAATGCGCTCACCGACGGAAAAATCACCGGACCTCCCGCCGAAAGCGAATAGGCGGTGGAGCCCGTCGGAGTAGAAATGATCAATCCGTCGGCTTTATACGCAGCGACGAAATGATTATCCACATGCGCATCCAGATCGATCATGCGCGCCAGCTCTGATTTAGTGATCACTACATCATTCAATGCGGAATAGCAGCCGATAATTTCACCGTCCCGAACCACTTCGCAATCGACCATGCGCCGCCGGCCAATGCGGTGCTCACCCCGTAGCGCGCGCTCCAACTCCGGATAGAGCTCTTCCACCCGAATAGCGGTCAGAAATCCCAGGTGCCCCAGATTCACAGCAAACAGCGGAATATTCCGCCCCGCCACAAACCGCGCCCCGGAAAGCAGCGTCCCGTCCCCGCCCAAAACAATGATCAGGTCGGCACCCTCAGGCACTTCCTCGCGCGGGAAGTAGGGCCGGTCGCCGGCATACTCGGCGGTTTGCTGGTCGCACCGGTACTGAATGCCCCGTTTCTCCAGCCATTCCAGCAGACCGCAGACGATCTCCCGAGCCTCTGCGATCTTGGGCTTCGACATAATTCCGACAGTTTCTATCTTCTTCATCGGATTCTTTTGGTTGTGCAAAAGATTAGAGTAGCCTGCCCCATTTAGCAGGGAAAGGCAACCATTTTCTGCGCTCGGGAGATTTTGCGGCGGAGCTCATCGAACACGAGATTTGAATTGATAATCAATAGCCGGCCAAGAGGGGCGTGTTGCCTGGTGCGGATTGCTTCACTGAACCGGCCCCTCGCCGACCTTCACATGTAGCCCACAGGAGTGGCAAAAGTATTGTTC
>JAICIH010000288.1 GCA_025924475.1 Bryobacteraceae bacterium | reverse complement strand
TCTCTGTACCGCCGTCCAGATCGCCTGCAATCGCGCTCGCACTCGCTCGGCGCTACCGTTGGGCTTCAATTGGATAAACGTCCGGATCCAACTCCAATCGTCCTCTGTGACGCCTGCATGCATCATCGTCGGAAGGAAGATGTCGGTAAAGAATCCCGGTTCCGTCCCTGTGAACAACTTCGGCGCGACGCCCACGATTTCGAGAGTGTCGTTGCCCATGTGAAACGTCCGGCCAATCGCTTTCGGGTCTTGCCCGAAACGGCGTGTCCAGTAATCGTAAGAAAGCACCGCATACGGATGGGCTTTGGGCGCCCTATCGTCAGCTTCGGTGAGCAAACGTCCGAGTGCCGGCTTCAGCTCGAACGCGCTGAACATCCAGCCTGAAACATACTGCCGGTACGCCTTCTCCATTTCCTCATCAGACGCGTAAGTTAAATCTGCACGGTCTACCCAGGAAACGGCAATGAGTTCCGCGTCCTGTTTTACCGCCGCGCGCATCAGGCGAAACTGCGGATACTCGTTGCTATCGGTAGTCCGGAACGTGCCGTCCGGCCCTGTTCCGCGAGTGAGCATGGCATATAAGCGATCGGCATGCGCCACCGGCATGGGCCGCAACAGCAGCGCATCGATTAAACGAAATGCCGACGTGCAAGCTCCTATAGCGAGAGCAAGTGATACAATTGCCGCCGCCGAGGTCGCCGGTCTCTTCGCCAACTGCCGCCATCCGTACACCAGGTCCGCGAGCAGTGAATCCAGCCATACAAGTATCTGAACGTCCCGGCTTTCCTCCCGATGCCGCAGCATCGGCCGGAATTGCCTCCGCATCTCATCCGGATCGCGCCCTTCGGCAATGCCCTCCTCGATATGCGAGCGAAGCTCTTCATCAATCTCTTTGTTTAGAAGATCGCTCCTGAAGATATTCCAAATGCGCGACCAGAGACTCATACCAAGCTATCTTAGTACATAGACATCTTGGCTTTTATTCTTTAATGATGTTCACAGCGTGGCGCGCGAAGATTTCTGGCAATTGGTTTGGTTGCAGCTTGGCTGTTTTTGTGGGGCAGGCTGGTAGCCTGCGGCGGGTTGTTAACCCGCCCAAAATTATTCCCACTCAATCGTACCCGGCGGCTTGTGAGTGAGATCGTAAAAAACCGCTGCAATCCCCTCGATCGCAAGCAACTCCCGCGTCAGCCGTTCCAACAGCTCCGGCTCCATCAAAATGACGTCCGCGGTCATGCCATCTACCGAATGAATCGGCCGCAGCACGATCGATTCCCGCGCCGCGCCCGATCCCACCGGCAACAAAACAACCGGAAACTGCCAAACCCGCTCCTCGAATCCACTGGCTTCACAAAAGCGGCGCACGATCGCATCCGCTTCCCGCAGCAAGTCGACCCGCGGCTTGGTAATCGACGCCTCGAATACCGCGAGTGAAATAAGTGGCTTCTTTGCCCCGCACAACGCCACCACGCGGTTGATATCCCGGCGGTTGTTTGTCAACGCGGGTGCGGTTTTCTGAATATCGTCAATCGTCGGCCGATGCGGTAGCGCCAGCACCGCGCGGTAACTGCGCGCATCCCCCTGCACTCCCACCGACCGCAACGGCAGCAGAAATCCATCGCTGGTCTCGGTGAGCGCAGCTCGTTTTTCCGAGCACAAACAGCGGATCGCCAGGCCGGGCCCAGGAAAAGGATGGCGCGAAAGAAATTTCGCCGGTATTCCGATCTCACAGCCGATTTCCCGTACTTCGTCTTTGTAAAACGATGTCAAAGGCTCGATAATCCGGCCCGCATCGATCAGCGCCTGAATGCCCGCCACGCGATTGTGATGCGTCTTGATCAGGTCCGCCTTCGCCGTTCCGCCCGATTCGATGGTATCGGGATAAATCGTGCCTTGACCCAAAATCCAGCGGCCATCGAGAAAATGCTCGGTCGCGAGGATCCGTTCCTGCACCTTGACGAATTGTTCGCCAATCGCCAGCCGCTTCTGTTCGGGATCGACAATGCCCTCGAGCGCGCGCAAAAACTCTCCTTCGGCGCGCTCCGCCAGAAAATTTTTCGCACCCAGTTCCGCGAAAATGCCCGTAACGAACTCTGTCTCGCCTTGACGCATCAACCCCGTATCGACGTAGATGCCCAAAACCCGCTCTGGCCCAAGCGCCTGCAAGCACAGCGAATAAGCCACAGTCGAATCCACGCCACCGCTCACAAAGAAGAAGATATTTTGATCGCCGGCCGCGCTCCGAATCTGTTCCTCCACCAGAGGCACCCGCTGCGAGACATCCCAATCGCGTTCCGCGCCGCAAATGTCGAACAGAAAATTTTCTAGAATCTGCGTTCCGGCATGCGTATGCACGACTTCCGGATGAAACTGGATGCCGAACAGTTTGCGCGCCGGGTCCGACATCGCCGCCACACCGGAAATATCGGTCGTCGCGGTAATGCGAAAACCGTCCGGAACCGCCGCCACTGTATCGAAATGGCTCATCCAGATCTGCGACCGCTCTACGCCCTTCCATAGCGCATCCGGATAGCTCACGGTCAGTTGCGCGGGCCCGTATTCGCCGCGCTGTCCTCTCTGCACCTTGCCGCCGAGATGATGGGCCAGCAATTGGTGGCCATAGCAGATCCCGAGAACCGGAATTCCGGCGGAAAGAATCTCCGGATCGATATCCGGGCAGCCCGGCTCATACACGCTTCCCGGTCCGCCCGAAATGATGATTCCTTTGCGCGAACGCAATGCCTCGCGCGGCGTGTCGCTCGGTTGCACGTCCGCGTAAACGCCAAGCTCGCGCACGCGCCGCGCAATCAGGTGCGTGTACTGCCCGCCTGTGTCGAGGACGGTGATCTGGGGATGCAGATTAGAGCTAGTGAATGCTAGCTCGTTGTTTTTCAAAGCGCGCTTTGGATTGTGCAAGAAGCGATGCGGCCTTCGGCATGGCCTCGATGGCCTTCTGTATCTCCGGATCCTGCTCCACGCCCACGCGCTGCGAATCCTCGTAGCTGAATGCCGTCACGTACATCTCGGCCCGAAGCTGATTGCGTACCCACTCATGGTCTTTCGCCCAATCCGCTTCGCTGAATTTTACGCCCTGCTCCATCAGGTAATCGTGGAATTTCTCGAGCACCGCCTCATCCGGTATCCAGCCCTTCGGAAGCTTCGTATCGTGGTCCGAAAAATACTTTGCCGAAAATCCGAAAAATGCGTTCTTCCGCGCGACGCCTAACTCGAAGGCGTCCAGCTTCGAAGGCTCGAACTTCTCGTCGGGCGTAATGCCGCCCCCGCCGTAAACCGTCCGGCCTAAATCCGTTTGCTTTACGTCTGTCGGATCTTTGGCATCCGTGCGCCGGCCGTAGTAGTAATCGAGAAACGAAATGTTCGAATAGTTGCGCTGGATCAAGCGCCCGCTTGGTGTGTAGTAATGCTGCGTCGTGAGCGCAAGTCCGGTGTTGTCGTTCAACGGGAAAATCGTTTGCACCAATCCTTTACCGAACGTCACATCACCTAAAATCCAGGCGCGATCGTGGTCCTGCAGCGCGCCCGCCACAATCTCGGCGGCCGACGCCGAGTAGCGGTTTACCAGCACCACAATCGGATAACTCTCTCCATATTGGCTGCCCCGCGCCACGTAGGGCTTCTCCGAAAAAGCGCGTCCTTTGTGCGACACCACGACTTGCCCGCGATCGAGCCAATGGCCCGCCGTCGCGACGCCCTCCGTCAGCAGGCCGCCCGGATTCTCGCGCAGGTCGAGAATCAATCCCTTAATGTTCTGCTCGCCGAGCGCTTTCAGATTTTCATCTACTTCATGGCTGGTGGTTTCGGTGAACGACTGAATGCGCATGTAGGCGATCCCGGGCTTCACCCAGAACGCCGTGTCCACGCTGTTACGCGGAATTTCATCGCGGATCAGGTTAAATGTGATCGGTTTCGCCGTGCCTTCCCGCCGGGCCGTTACTTGTACCTTGGTGCCCTTCGGCCCTTTGAGCATGTCGGCGACTTCCGTCGTATTCAAATCGTCGACCCGCTTGTCGTTCACTTCCATCAGCAAGTCGCCTGGGCGTATCCCGGCTTTGTACGCCGGCGTGCCGCCGAACGGATGGATCACCATCGGCTTACCTGTTCGCGGTTGTGGTCCGATCAGCATTCCGATGCCGTAGTACATCCCATGCTGCTCTTCCCGCAGCCCGGCGTATTCCTTCGGATCGAAGAAATTCGAGTGCGGATCGAGCGTCCGCAGCATCCCCGGAATCGCGCCCTTGTAGATCGCCTTATCCGAAGAGAGTTTGTCGGAATAGTTCTGATCGACGATGTCGTAGATCTTGGTGAACGATTCAATGCTCGCCTTTAGATCCTCGTCCGAACTGGCGCTCGCGTTTCGCTGCGCCGCCTGCGGCGCCGCCGAAACCGTAGTGGCGCCTGGCCCGATCAGCCCGCCCACTACCGCCGAAGCCGCCAGGAACAGGGGAATAAACAGAAAATATCGCCGCTGGGAAGACAATAGAACCTCCAGAGGTTGCTGCTTCCAGTATAGACGTTTTACTGCCGCAATTATCCCGCCGCCCGAACTCGCCGCGCCAAAGCCGACTCGCTGCGCGCACCTTTACGCGGCGTTTCGTCCAATCGCTTGACCTGGTCGCTCACGCAAACCAGAAACATTGGCTGCCGCGCGTTCTTCAGCAGATCGATAATCCGGTCCTGCTGATCTTCGAGATAAATCGATTTGCCGTCCGTGAGCAGATGAAGCCTAGAATCGGAGGACAACACGTCCGCCAGCCGCCGGCCCATCTCGCGCTGTAGGAACCGCAGCACGCGCCGGATCTTCTGCAGCGAAAATCCCTTGCGCCGCAGCTCTGCAATTAGCGAAATCTCGATCACCTCTTCGGCCAGGTAAATCCGTTTGTGCCCCTCGTGCCGCGGCGAAACCACCTTGCGCTCATCCCACCACTGAAGCTGCCTCAAACTCACCTGCGCCACCTTCGCTACATCGGTGCTGGTGAAGGTTCGTTGCGCGGCGCCCTTCTCGGCGCGCCCCAGTGCGGCTTCGTGGTTTAAATCAGAACGGACTTTCCGTGTTTTGAACATGATTATCGAATCGCGTGGCTCGGCATTTCTACGGCTCCCAAAATTGTACTAGAGTTGCGCCGAGAGTCAATAGGGCGAAAATCTGATGCTCATGCTCATCCGCCGCCGACGAACTCGACAATCTCGATGCGCGCTCCGCCTTCCACCTGCGTTGCCGCCCAGTCCCGTTTGCGCACGATCGATTTGTTCAATTCCACGGCAACCCGCTCAAAAGGAATGTCGAGCCAGGCCAGTAGCGCCTCCACCGACTGTCCCCGCGGCACCCGGCGCACTTCCCCATTCATCTCGACTTCAATACTCTCTGCGTCCATAAACTTCCCGGTTGCTACTCTAATACTTACACCACTTTTCTTTCACAAACATGCCCGGCACTTATCCTCAGACTTGGTTTCCCGTGCTGATTCAAATCCTGATCGCCATCGCCGTCGCCGGAGCGATGATCGGTCTCTCGGCAGTACTGGGGCGCCGTTTGCGCGACCCGGTGAAGTCTAGTCCTTATGAATCGGGCATGCTGCCGGTTGGTACCGCGCGCGAGCGTTTCTCCGTCAAGTTCTACCTGGTGGGAATGGTTTTCATCCTCTTTGATATTGAAGCGATTTTTCTGTATCCTTGGGCGGTCGTTTTCCGCCAGCTCAAGCTATTCGCATTTTTCGAAATGCTGCTGTTCATCGTTTTAGTGCTCTGCGGCTTCTTTTATATCTGGAAAAAAGGCGTCTTGAATTGGGCGGCCGACGATTCCCGCCGTCCCCGCGTAACGGAGTCCAAGCGTGCTGCCTGAAGCCGTCGGCCAAAATCCGCAAGTTGTGGCGCTTGCCGAAGAGATTCCCGGAGCCATCGTCGATGCAACCGTTGCCGTGGACGGCCTTGTACTGGGCGTCTCGCCCAAACACATCGAAAGCGTCTGCCGTTATTTGAAAGAGAAAGAAGGTTTTGCCCGCCTGAGCGCTGTAACGGGCGTGGATTGGTGGCCGCGCGAGCCGCGCTTCGAAGTAATCTATTTCCTTCACTCGCTCGCTCGCAATGCACGCCTTCGGTTGAGCGTCCGGGTTGCCGAAGGAGAGTCGCTGGATTCGGTATGTAGTGTCTGGCGCGGCGCCAATTGGTACGAGCGTGAGGTGTTCGACTTGTTCGGGATCGAGTTCCGCAATCATCCAAACCTGGAGCGCATTCTGATGCCCTCCGATTGGGAAGGTTATCCGCTTCGCAAGGACTATCCGATCCACGGACACAAGTACTCGTACCAGGAAGAGTAGTACTGCTGGAAGCTAAGCAAACGAAATGATCGAAGGTAAAACACATGTTGAGTCGCTGGATGCACGTCATGAACTGCAGGTAGCGGACGTCTCCGGTCTGGCTGTTGAAGTCCCGCCCGGTAGCTCCGTCCGGCGCATGACCCTGAACATGGGGCCGCAGCATCCTTCGACCCACGGTGTTCTCCGCGTTGTCCTCGAGCTCGACGGCGAAACCATTCTGAGCGCGCGTCCCGAAATCGGTTATCTCCACACCGGCATCGAAAAACAATTCGAAGTCAAGAAATACCAGCAGGGCATCCCGCTCACCGATCGCGTCGACTATCTTGCCAATCTGAATAACAATCTCTGCTACTCGCTCGCCGTAGAGCGCCTGCTGCAGTTGGAAATTCCGCCGAAAGCGCAGTGGATGCGCGTCATGCTTTGCGAGCTGACCCGCATTGCCAGTCACCTGATCTGGCTCGGCACCCACGCCCTCGACATCGGCGCGATGACGGTCTATTTTTACTGTTTCCGCGAGCGCGAAGAGATCCTCAAAATCTTCGAAATGTTTTCCGGCCAGCGCATGATGACGAGTTATATCCGCATCGGCGGTCTGGCGCTCGAGCCGCCGCGAGGCTGGCAAACCGCCGTTTCGAAAGTCATTGAGCGGCTCGCGCGCGGCATCGAAGAGTATCACGAGCTGCTCTCCTCGAACCCGATCTGGGTGAATCGCACCAAGGGCGTCGGATCGTTGCCGGTGGATCTCATGCTGGAGTTGGGCGTAACCGGGCCGATGATTCGGGCCGCCGGCGTGAACATGGATTCGCGTAAGGATTGCCCTCACACCAGCTACGAAAAATTCGATTTCGATGTTCCCATCCGCACGGAGAACGATGTGTATGCCCGTTTTGACGTGCGCATGGAGGAGATGCGGCAAAGCGTGCGCATCGTGCGCCAGGCGCTCGCCGGCATGCCTTCCGGTCCATGGCAGGCGGACGCGCCCCATGTGTTGCTGCCTGACCGCGAGCGCATGAAGACGCAGATGGAATCGCTCATCTATCACTTCAAAATCGTTACTGAAGGATTCCCGGTACCCGAAGGCTCCGTTTATCAAGTTGTCGAGTCGCCGCGCGGGGAATTAGCCTATTACGTTGTCAGTGACGGCACCGCTCGCCCGCACCGCGTCTTCATGCGCACGCCGAGCTTCGGGAATCTGCAGTCGCTGGGAGCCATGCTCGAAGGCGTTCTGATCGCCGACTCGATTGCCGTCATGGGAAGTATGGATTTTGTGTTGGGGGACGTAGACCGCTAGAATCATGACCTTTTCCCCGGCGCTGGAAGCGCGTTTCGAGAAGCTGCTAAAAAGTTATCCGCCTGGCCGCGAGCGCTCGGCCGTTGTACCCATGCTGATCTACGCGCAGGATGAGATTGGTTCCGTCACACCC
>JAICIH010000287.1 GCA_025924475.1 Bryobacteraceae bacterium | reverse complement strand
TCGACCGGGTAGATCACCGCTCCGTTCTCCTGGACTCGCGCACCTTCGGTCAGCTTCGCCGGTTCGACTCTGTTGGCGCCCATCAGGTGAAAGACGCTCTCTCCGCGAGCGATGAGATGATCCGCGACGATACGCCGATGGCAGCGCCACCAGACAGCCTCCGAACACATCATCGCGCATCGTTGCTCCCGGCCCAGCGCGATCAGTTGGTCCAGGCCGCTGCGGAATAACGGCGTAAGAGCGTAGTCGGCATAGTTGTGAAAGCTCCGGTTTTCCCATAAGCCGTTTAGTTCAGCCTGGGCGGTGTTGGCCTTGCCGCGCAACCCTCCCAGTTCAGCGATGTGCGCATAGCCAACCTGTAACGCGGCCAAGCTCTCTGGCAGCGTGTCCTTGTTGTATTGCGGATTGGTCCGCGATCTTGGAACCGAACGTATGTCCGCGACGAGTGTCACTTCCGCAGCCCGCAGCAATTCAAGGAACTCTTCGATTGTGCGCGTGGAATGGCCGACCGTATAGAAGGGAAGCCTCATGCCTCCTTTTTGCGTGCCGACTTTGTCAGCGCGCCGCCTTTATGCGCCGCGATGTGGCCGGTCTTGTCGCTCTTGATCTCGTATTGCGGATCGTCAGCGGAGGCGTGGTGCGTATAGCCTTTGTAATCGAAATCGCGAGTATGGATCTTCTGGATTGTCCCGCCAACCCGGCCGGCCTCCGAATTCCAGGTCACGTGGTCGCCGATCTGAATTTCTTCGCCACGTCGATACCTTCCCTCCGGCTTCATCCTAGCTCGCCAACGGCCGCGTGGCGCAAAGAATGCGTCTGATGAGGAAGAACAATTCGAAAAATGGTTCCTGAACCCTGAACGGAAGTAAAGCTAACACGTCCGCCAGATGCATCTACGATCTTAGTCACCATAGCGAGACCGAGGCCAATGCTATCTGCTTTTGTCGTAAAGAATGGGTTGAATATACTTTCGCGATTTTTGGGATCGATCCCATGGCCGCTGTCACTGACTGAAATTAAGACTTCGTCCTTGTGCTCTTCGATCTTTACTAGCACAACCTGGCCTGGGCTGCTGGCTTCAACGGCATTCTTTACAAGATTATGAACCGCCACCTTTATCAACTCGGCGTCGAAAACAAAAAGTATATGTTCTCGGCTTGCTTGTTTGCTCAGTACAACACCCGAAGCGCTTGCAATTGACGTAGCCCCCTCACAGACAGCTTCAATAACTGTCGCCAAGTCATTGAGTTCAGGGCGAACCGTAAGGGGCTTTGCAAAATTGAGAAATTTCGAGATGAGTGATTCTGTACGATCCAGTTCGCTTAAGATGAATCCTGACACTTCGGATACGATTTGGGGATTGCCCTGAGAGCGCGGCTTCATTAGCATTTCTGCGGAGAGTTTTGCAGTCGTTAGTGGATTGCGCAGTTCGTGCGCGAGCCCAGCCGTCAGTTGATCGAGCGCAGTCAGACGTTCACTCCTTTGCAACTCGGTCTCAGCTCGGACCGCCCTTTGTAACTGTTTCCGCTTCGCATTCGCTTCTTCAAAAACCAAGAATCCGATCACGATAAAGAAGACCACACGGATACATAAAATGCGAACGTCATACCCTGAGACTTCCTCCAGATCAAGGAAGAGCAAAAACGAAGGATAGGCTGCACATGTCAGGGCGACGAAGATGAGAGTCTTTGCCAGACTTAATTGGGTCGCGGCGACGACTACAGGCAGCAGGAGAATTGGAAAGTAGATGCTATCCAAACCGTGTGTGTAACCGATCAACAAATAACTGAGGACTAATTTCACCGCAACTGATGTAATCCGCCCGAAATCGGTCTTGAAGTACACCAGATGCGGTTCCAAGAATTGGAATGCTCCAAAAAGTGGTAAAAGGATGAGCGCGTCATAATTGACGCCCGGACAAAGAAGCGTGAGGGCGCCAAAGACGAATAGCCAGAATGCGTCACGTTTGGTGACGACTTGGTGGGAGTTGTTTGCAATCGCTTGGTTCACACAAGTCTGCCCCAGGCTGGATCGGAGGGCAGAGTGAGTGCCAAACCTAAGTTAGTGAAAATTCAGCTTTGCCAAACGGGGACTATGGCTCTTGTCCACCACTGTTGGTGCTTTTGACGCGGTAGCTACCTGTCGCAACGAAAACATGACCAACAACGCCACCTCGAAACCGAGCGGCGCGCCCAACGGATTGTGAACACGCCGTGCTCAGTGTGTGCGTGGCCTCGCTGATGTATGCGGCATTGGCCTTCTTCAGACCACGACGCGTAGGCCAAGGTGCTTCACAAAAGGATCGAAGTCTCTATCACTGTGGAGTAACTCAATCCCGTTTTCCATGCACCAAGTAGCGATGATTGAATCGATGGTCTTGCGAACAGTAACGCCAGCCCCGCGCAGAAGCCGGAAATTTTTCGCGGCCTGAACCGCGATATGGCGGCCTCCAAGCTCCACTATCGTAAAGGAAGTCAGCAGCGCCAGCGCTGTGTTGAAAGCTTTTTCAGTAGTGAAACCTTGAAGGACCTCGGTCAAGATCAGGTCACCGATCGCTAGCGGCTCGGTACCCAGTAGGCTATCGAGTTTCTCGGTCTGAGGCGTGACCGTTCCGTTGAAATAATCGATCCAGACACTGGAATCGACAAGGATCAACTGTCATTCCTCATTCTGTCGAGGTCGCCCTGCCACTCTAGCTTCCCGCGCCACCGTCGAACCTCGCGTTGCTTGTGCAAGCGGAGCAGAGTCCGTAGACCGAGTTCCACAGCTTCGCGTTTGGTTTTTAGGCCGGTGGCACGAAGGGTATTCTGCATGAGCTTGTCGTCGATTACGATATTAGTGCGCATGATGTGTATCGTACGGGATATCTATACACATCTTACGTCTGACTGCCTTTTAGAGCAACCCGCTGCGAATCAAGCGATACTGAGGCGGGACGACGTTTCCGCCGCGGCCGATCAAACGATTTTCTCGGCGCGATACCAGTCGTCATCGGCGCGGCCGTCGCGCCGGTTTTCGAAATCCCAGAGCAGCCGGGCCAACTCCCGGATATGCCCGACGTGGTCGCCGGATGCTACCGGAGCCAGGTTCGAATTGGGCCGCAGCGCCGCTGCTAAAGCATCACGGCAGTTGTTATAGTGCAGGCGGGCGCGCTCGAGTTCGAGCAAGGCATCGTCGATCAAAGCGCGAGCCGGGCCGGCGCTTTCCTTCAGCGATTGAACAATTCGAGCCTTACGGGCAAATTCTTCGAATGCCCGGCGATATTCCCGCCAAAGGGGGAGGTTGGTGGATGGTGCCGGAACGTTCATAGCCTATTTGACGGAAAACCCGGCCCCAGGGTTCGTCTCTATCCAACATATTTTTGTAACGAAAAATTAAGGTGCACCTAAATCGCTTTATCCCATGTATGACGGGGGAAATCCTACAAAAGCGCTACTTTCTGTTTTCTCGATTTCGTGAAGCGCGTTACACATCGCTGATGGCATCCTTGACGAGAGCGGCCATAGCGGCGGCTTCCGGTGATGCGATCGATTCGAGACCGCGGATAACGCCATGGCGATCCGGGATCGGGCGATTCTGGCTCACCTTCCATTTACCTTCGAGTCTCGTAATCGTCAGTTCCACGCCTACGATCGCTTTGAGCAGATTTGTGATGAATTCGGGCGGAGCATCTGCCACTTGCCACGGCGCTTCGCTTGTGCTTTCATGCACGTCGCTGAGCGCGCGCACATTTTCGAGCAGCCATTCCGGTTCGTCTCGAATGCTGAGTGCGCCATGGGCGTGGACGACTACATAATTCCAGGTGGGCACGACTTTGCCGTGTTCTTGCTTCGAGGGATACCAGTTCGGACTGATGTAGTGCTGCGGGCCGCCAAAGATGGCGAGAGCCTCGCTTCCGGGCAACACTTCACGCCATTGCGGATTGGCGCGCGCCATATGCCCGCGCAGCACACCGTGACCGCCTTCCGCGCGGTAATACAGGAGTGGAAGATGACTCGCGGCGAGACCGCCGGAGCCGGCGGTCACCAGCGTCGCAAGCGGATGATCGGCCATCGCCGCCTCTAATACTTCCGGCCGTGTTTCGGCGAAAGAGGCGGGATTGTACACGCCTCTATTTTGCCTTAATCACCTTGCCGGAGGTGGCATCCACGAAAGCGGCATAGCCAGATTTCTTGTCGCCCCACATGAAGTACCAGGTTGGCACCCGATAGCGGGCGCTATTGGTCAGTTCTACCGTGGTGAGCTTCTTTTCCGGATTCTTCTTCAGCCAGGCGGCTGCGTCGGCGGCGGCGGCTTGGTAGGCCGCGTCGGAATCGATGCTGAATTCGGAAACCTGAATGGGCATAGCCGACCGTGTGTAGGTACCGTTCCAAGGCTCAGGCCCGCCGATGACCACTCCCTTATAGATGTCGGGCGGGACGGCGGCGGCGGCCCAGGAATATGTGCGGTATTCCTTTTGGTTAGGCGAAGCAAAAGTAGCCGTCCACATAGCGGCCTTGCCGTTTTCCATTTTGAAACCGGGAACCTCTTTGGCGTCGACCTTGAGGATTACGAAATCGGTCGTCCAATTCCGCGCGGACGTATACATGGGCCAGAAAGCCGTCTTCGCGGCTACGGGTTCAGGAGGCGGCTCCGGCTTGGCCGGCTTGGCGGCCTCCGATTCCGTGGCCGGTTTGGGCGACGGCGCGCAAGCGGATAAAGCGAGAAAGGAGACAGCAGCGAGAATTGCGGAAAGTTTTCTTTGCATTCCGATCACACATTCTATGCCAACCGGAACGAGTGAGGTGAAAAATTGCGGACTGACTGAAGCGCCGTTTACCAAACTCCTGAAAACATAATCGCCGCAACGCAGGCGCGGCTGTCTGTCCTAATTTTTCACCGCTTCAGTGTGGCGCGGCGGGAGTTAACACTTCAGGCCGCGATTCCGTCTTTCCGGTATGAAACCTTTACTCGTTCTATCGCTGCTGGCGGCTCCGCTGTTTGCGGGCGCGCTGGTGCTTGAAATTGGGAATCCTTCGGCGAATCCGGAAGCGCTGGCCAAGCATGCGGTGCTGGTGGCCCGGATGACCGCCTGCAAATCACCTGAGAAAACCACCGTTACCGCGCGCGCAGAAGGCCGGGTGAATGGGACACAGCGAAGCATCCCATTAAAGGTCATTCCGCTCTCAACAGCCGGGACCTACGCGGTGACCCGGGAGTGGCCTGCCGAAGGAACCTGGACGGTCCGGATGATCGCGACCAATCCGGATTACAAAGATTACGCCGCGAGCGTGGTCGTGCCGATCGAGAACGGCGCTTTCCAGTGGGCGGGCGTAAAACATCGAAACGGCACGCTGGCGGAAATAGCGTCTAAATAAAGTAAGAGGCGGTGCTCACGGCGATCGAATCCGGATTGCGTCAGGCCACGCTGGTCCGCGCCGCGCGAAGCGGCGACCGCGTGGCTTTCGGCGCGTTGTACCAGGAGTATGGAAGGCTCGTCCATGGCGTGCTGCTCGCCCACGTGTCGTATCAGGACGCCGAAGACCTGATGCAGGACGTCTTCATCAAAGCGCTGGAGCGATTGCCGGAGTTGCGCGAGCCAGCGGCTTTCCGGGCTTGGCTGCTCGCGATTGCGCGCCGTGCTGCCACCGATCATCAACGCAGCCGGAAGCCTGTAGAGGAGCCCGCGCCCACGCTCGCAGCGGGAAAGAACTCGCAGCCCGATGGCGAAGCCTTTGCGGTGCTGGCGACCATCCAGCGGCTGCCGGAGTGCTACCGCGAAACGTTGGTTCTCCGGCTGGTGGAGGGCATGACGGGCCCGGAGATCGCCGAACGTACCGGGCTGACGGCGGACTCCGTACGAGTGAATTTATGCCGCGGCATGAAACTCTTGCGAGCGCGTCTGGAGGGCTCCGCTTTGTGAGCAACGACGAGTTATGAACGAAGACTACTTATGGGATCGAAGCGGCGAACCGGATGCCGGCATCGCGAATCTCGAACAGGTGCTGGGCCGGCTGCGATGGCGCGAGAAAAAATCGCGCCGTTGGCCTTGGATCGCCGCATCAGCAGCGGCGGCTGCGCTTTTGCTGATTGGGCTGAGTATGCATATTTCGAGTCCTGCGACTTCGTGGACCTTGTCCATAGCGGGTAAGGCGCCGACCGCGGTGCGCGCCGGTCAAGTACTCACTCAGGGGACGATCGAATCGGATTTCGTGGGCGAAGTGGAGATCGAGCCGAAGTCGCGCCTCCGGATGCTCTCCTCAAAGGCGAGCGAGCATCGAATGGCTCTCGATCATGGAACGATTCATGCGCTGATCTGGGCTCCCCCGGCGGCATTCGTAGTCGACACGCCATCGGCGAAAACGGTGGATCTCGGTTGCCGCTACACGCTCCGCGTAGCGCCGGACGGCGCAGGATTTCTGACGGTCGAAACCGGATGGGTGGCGTTTCAATGGAAGAATCTCGAGTCGTTCATTCCGGCCGGAGCGGCGTGCACCACGCGGCCGGGGCACGGGCCGGATACGCCGCACTTTTTGGACGCCCCGCAGACTTTGGTCGCTTCCGTTGCACGATTTGATCGCACACAAGATCCACAGGCGCTCGCGGCTGCTCTTAGCGCGGCGCGCCCGCGCGACGCTTTGACGCTATGGCACCTGCTCGAGCGGACGCAAGGCGCGGAACGAGCGGAGGTGTTCGATCGCTTCGCCGCTTTAGTGAAGCTATCGCCGGAGGTAACGCGCGACGCGGTCCTGCGCGGAGACCCAAAGGCGATGGATGTGGCATGGAACGCATTGCAGCTTGGCGATACGAATTGGTGGCGGGAATGGAAACGGGCGTGGTGAGGAGACTATTGCCAATCCTGCGCACCGTGGTGAATATGGAGGATCTCGATTTACTTCGGCTTGAATTCTATAAACCACCACGTATGGCAGCGGCGTTAGCACTAATTCTCTTGGCCGCTGCGATGACCGGGCCGGCCGCGGTTAGCAGCCGTTCTGAGAGAACGAATGCGTTGATAGATCGTCCGTACAGTCGGTTCCGCGAAACGCGGGAATTGTCGCTGAAGATAGCTTTTGATCGATTCCAGATCTTCAGCCGCAGGCACAGTCCAGCGAATGCGGCGCTTCACACTTTAAACATGGCTTCACGCGGGCGTCCATTTCCTCTTCTTCGATAAAATCGCCACGCTCCGCTGCGCCTATCCCCTTCTCTACTGCGGCGAGGACGCGCGCTTTTTCATCAAGATAACGAGCAACAACGTTTGTCACTACCCGCTCCGGCACAGTTCCCGTTTCAGTCGCGATCTGCACAAGCTGCTTTTGCTGTTCGGGCGTGAAATGTACTTCCATTCTTACAAGATAGCCGAATTACGACGTGCTACGGAGTAGGAGTGGGCTAGGTTAGTTTCAATCCTTCCGCTTTGGCCAACTCGGATTGAACGATTATCGAACGTCCAGAAGCGATCTGCTCGCAGCTCAATTGCCAAGGCTACAAGCAGACTGTCGGGTGTTCTGGCGCCGAGGCGGAACACGTGCCAGTGCGCGATTTCAATGCAGATTTCGAAAGCGGTCTCTGGCACGGCCGCTTCCTGCCATAAGCCGGCCGCTCGGTCCTGTTCAAATGCTGCGAGATTTGCCGGGCCTCGTATGCCGCACAATCCGCAATGTGTCACATCCGGCGGATTCAAGGCGCTTCAAAGCGAACCGGACAGCACCGCCGGACACATGGGACTACTCATATCTCAACGCAACCATGGGGTCTACTCGCGAAGCTCTGCGCGCAG
>JAICIH010000286.1 GCA_025924475.1 Bryobacteraceae bacterium | reverse complement strand
ATGCCGACTGCGTCGATGCCGCCAATCTGGACGGCGTGATCGATGTGCGCTACTACGTCGGCGAGCGTGGCCCGAATCGTCGTACCTTTTGGAGCGTCCGCCGATTTCTGCGAGATGAATCCGCAGTTCACGTTGATCTGAATCACGCCGCCTTTTTTGGCAAGCGCGCGGATCATGTCGTCGGTCATGTTGCGGGGCACATTTGTTAGCGCGCGGCAAGAGGAGTGTGATGCGATGATCGGCGCCTGGCTGGTTTCGAGTGCGTCGTAGAACGTCTTATCGGCGGTATGTGAGATATCGACGATCATGCCTAGACGGTTCATCTCATGCACAATTTCCTTACCCAGCGGTGAGAGGCCGTTGTGATGCTGTACGCCGGGTTCATCGAGGTCGCTCGCGGAGTCCGCCAATCCGTTCGTATTCCAGTGCGTCAGAGTCATGTAGCGAATGCCGAGCCGATAATAGTCGCGCAGCAGGCGCGGGCTGTCTTCGATTGCGTGGCCGCCTTCGAGTCCCATCAGCCCGGCGATCTTGTGATGCTTATGAGCTTGCTCGATATCGCGGGCGGTCAGAGCAGGAACGAAGGTATCGGGATAGCGGTCGAGAATGTCATGCTGCACGGTGTCGATCATCGCGAGCGCCCGATGGGCCGAGTGATTGCCGCTTACATACGTAGCGGCGACGTAAACCGAAAAAAAGACCGCACCGACGCCGCCCTGCTTGAGACGGGCAATGTCGGTCTGCGTTGTGGGCGAAGCTCCAATGTCAGCGCCATCCACTGTGAAGCTCGGAATGTCGTTATGGGTGTCGATCAGGATGGCTGATTTGGTGATGGCCGCTACTTGCTTGTCTATCTTTCGGCTATTCGCGGCGAAGGGTGTACAGGCGAGCAACAGCGCCGGGGCCGCCCGTCTCAGAGCTTGCGTTGTCAAGTCAACAGAATACAATCAAGGCAGATGAAGCGCACTGTGGCGTCGATTTGCGCCATTCTTCTCGGTATTATTTTTTTGGTTTCGGGCGGATGGAAAGTGCTAAGCCCGTTTCAGACCGGCGAGCTGCTGGAACAAGCACAGGTGCCGGCTGGATACGGGCCGCTCGGCGCGGCCACGCTCGGCACATTGGAATTGCTCGCGGCCTTCCTCTTGTTTCATCCGCGGTTGCGGCGCTGGGGCGGTTGGCTCGGCTCGGCGCTGATGATTTTCTTCATCGCCTGGGTGGGCTACTACTACCCGGTGCTTCACGGCCGGGAGTGCAGTTGTTTTCCTATCATCAAACGCACGGTGGGGCCAGGATTTTTTGTAAGCGACGCGATCTTTTTACTCTGGGGCCTGGCGGCAGCGATCTGGTCGCCGCGCCCGAGAAGTTTGCGGACGCCCGGCATGGCATTTGCCGCCCTACTCGTATTTGCAGGGGCCAGCTTCGGCATCCACGCCAATACGCGCAGCCATGCGCAAATTCCGACTCCGGTCGTCGTGGATGGCAAGCCTGAGAATCTCGCGGAGGGGAAAGTGTTTTTATTCTTCTACGATCCTTCTTGTATGCACTGCGATGCCGCCGCGAAATTCATGTCGAAGTTGGATTGGACGGGCACACGGCTGGTGGCGATTCCCACGATCAATCCCCAATGGGCCGCCAGTTTTCTGCACGATACGCATTTGAAGGCGTCCACCAGCCTCGAATTGGACAAGTTGAAGCGAGCTTTTCCGTTTGTCGATCCACCGTTCGGTGTCGCGCTCGAAGATGGCCGAGTGAAACAAACATTCGGGCAAGCGCAATTTACTCCGCCCGCGCCGGAAGCGCAACTCAAGGCTTTAGGTCTGATTCACTAGAAGGTTGAAAAATGGAAGGAACTAGGCCAAGAAGTCCACTGGGACTTCTTGGCCTACCTGATACTCAGTGGACGCTTGCGTGTTTGTAGTGGGAAAGCATCTCGTTCATCTGATCCTTGAGATGCAGTTTCATTTTCTTGAGTCGTTGCTCCTCAAGTTCATCCGTGCCCGTAACGTGGGGTTTGGACTCGATCTCTTCAATCTGGTGTTTCAATTGCGCATGCTGCTCGGCAAGCGTCCGAAATTGCTCACTGGTGGCGAGCAGGTGCGCCTTAACGTCTTCGTCGTGCGTGTGTTGCTCCATGAACGTTGTTCTCCTTGATCGAGTGACCTCGCCGGGATCGGATTTTTGGATTGTGGATTGAGTAAGAATCTGGCCCGGTGGGTGTGAGTGCATGAGTTCACTCGCGAATGGTCACCAGGGGCCATCCGCCTTCCAATAATTAGCATCAATTCATCCGCATGACAATAGCTGTTTCGGGGGGATGAAGGTAATAACCCGTACGGCGGCTGATCTCCCGGAAACCAAACTTACCGTAAAGCGCTCTAGCGGCGGAGTTTGATTCGCGGACTTCCAAATAAAAAATAGCCCGGTGATTCAGCTCGTACTGAAGCAGGAGACCGGCGATACCTTGGCGTCGGAAGCAAGGCGCCACTGCGAGATTCAAGATCTCACGTTCGGGTGGTGCCTGGCGGCTGCCGCCGAAAATTTCTCGTGAGACCAGAAAACCTGCAACTTTAAACCCAGCAACTTCGTCTCCCATCTCCGCAACGATGCACGAATATTGGAGAAAACTTTTCGCCTCCCAATGGTCTTGGAAAGAAGCTTGTTCGATCTTGTCCAAAGCCGCGAGATCCGATTCGGCGGCCGGGCGAATGGCTGCGACTAGCGCCATGCAATTTCGGTGATATTGCCGGCTGTGCGGCGGTCCTCATCCGGCTGCGCGGCGTAGGAGAGGGAGACAGGGCGTGGCGTGCGTTGCACGCCACATGCCAATTTCATTGGCGCAGTATCGGCGAGGAACAGCTCGGTCACTTGGCCGGCACGGCTCTTAACGGCGAGGCGCGCGCCCGTATGTAGGCAGTCCACCTTGACTAACAGCCCTTGCAATTTCTTTTGCGGAACCAGTGAACTCCAGGGGACGACGTCGCCGGCCGGTACAGGGTGAGCCTGGTTGGCTTTTTGTTCGGCGGCGTGAATGCGCTGCATTTCGGCGTTTTGAGCGCGTTGATCGGCCTGACGGAGCTCTTCCCGTTCGCGCCGCCGCTCTCGGTCAGCCGCGTCCAGGCGCTGCTCTTCGGAGTCCAGGCGGAGTTGGTGGATGCGCGCACGTTCGGCTTCATTGCGGGCGGAATCTTCGGCGCGCAGCCAACTTCCGGGCGCGGCGGAGGCGTGCCCGTTCAGGGCCTGCCATTGCGCGAGTTCCACCCAGTATTGGGAAATGCGCGGATCGAGCTGGGTGGCACGCTTGAGTAACGCCCCTTTGTCCTCGCCTGAGGCAAATTGCGCCTGACGGAACACTGGCTCCGCCCATAACGGATTGAGCTGCGCGGCCTTCTTCAAGAGCGGCGTGGCTTCGGCGGCGTCCGCATCGGCGGCTAGCGAGACGTAGACCGGAGCGCTGCGGC
This sequence comes from Bryobacteraceae bacterium, assembly GCA_025924475.1. Taxonomy (GTDB): domain Bacteria; phylum Acidobacteriota; class Terriglobia; order Bryobacterales; family Bryobacteraceae; genus Bog-105. The sequence continues at coordinate 4,372 of JAICIH010000286.1, read as the reverse complement.
TACCGGCCCGCACGGCGCTCTCGAGAAAGGACGTGGCGTCCTGACGATTCAGCTTAGCGATTTGCGCGAGGCCCGCATAGCCGAGTGCGGTGGCTGCACCGCCGGCATCGGCAGCCGCCTGATACGCCGGCTCCGCCGCTTTGGGATCGGCGCTGAGCTGTGTGTCGGCAACGTAGACGCGGGCTGTGACGGGATCGAGTGAGTGCTCGCCGAAATCGCGTTTGGGATCGAGCGGCCGACCGGAGACGGAAACCGGCTGCCAATCGCCCTTAGCCAGATTGGCGGCGGCTTCGCGCTCGAGTTCGGCGGCGTCTTTCGCAAAGGCATTGTGCTCGGCGGCGCGGATGGTACTGCCGCCTTTCAGAGCATTCAGAAAAATGTGAAAGCTGGTGCCGTATTCGAATTTGGTGGCGAAAAGTTGGATGCGCGCCCAATTCAAATCGGCGTGTGCGGGCTTGCCGCCCCAGGTGACGCGGCTGCCACGGGCTTCGAGCGTATCGAAGAGCTGCTGCAATCCGTACTCGACGTCGGGAGGCATGCGCGGCGTGTTGGCTTCGAGGAGAATGATCGCAACCTGGCCGAGCGGCAGATGCGCTTTCGGAGCGGTGAGCAGAACATATTGCCCGTTTTGCAAAACGAATTCGGTACCGGACGTGGTTGGGTTCGTTTTTGCGATGTCGCTGAGCATCACACGCAGCGGCCAGACCGATTGCAAATTTTGGGATTCGAGCAGGCCACCGAGTACCCAGCGCAATTGCTCAAGCTGCGTGAGAGCATCGCGCGCGTCGCCGGTATCGCCATCGGTGTCGACGTAAAAGGGACCGATGTTGAGCTCCGTCCAATGGTCCTTCGCGAAGAGGGCAACGGAGGCGAAGAAAAAACAGAGAAGGCGAATCCAGCTCATTGGCGCCTGTGTAGATATGGTAGCGTTCGAGACGTGGTGGCGGAGGTATTGTCGGAGCTGGGCGTAGACCCAGAACTCTATTCAGGCGGCGCGCTGGAAGTGCGCACACCTATCACCGGAAAGACGATTGCGCACGTGCATGCCTCGACGCGCCAGGAATTTGAGACGGCAATTGGCGCGGCGCACGATGCTTTTCTGCAATGGCGATTGGTTCCGGCGCCGAAGCGGGGGGAGCTGGTGCGGTTGTTCGGGGAAGAGCTGCGCGCAGCGAAACCGGCGCTCGGCCGGTTGGTAACGATCGAAGCGGGGAAGATCGCTTCCGAGGGCGAAGGCGAAGTGCAGGAGATGATTGACATCTGCACGTTCGCCGCGGGCCTTTCGCGGCAGCTTTGCGGGCTCACGATTGCGACCGAGCGAGAGAACCACCGGATGTTTGAAACGTGGCATCCGCTGGGTGTTGTAGGAGTTATTTCGGCGTTTAATTTTCCGGTTGCGGTCTGGGCGTGGAACGCCGCGCTCGCGCTGGTGTGCGGGAATCCGGTGGTCTGGAAACCGTCAGAGAAGACGTCTTTAAGCGCATTGGGCGTCCAGGCGTTGTTCGAGCGCGCGGTTCGCAAATTTAGTGAAGCTCCTATCGGCCTTTCGGCAGTGTTGAATGGTGGCAGAGAAGCGGGCGAAGCGCTCGTGGACGATCCGCGGGTTCCGCTGGTTTCGGCGACAGGCTCGACGCGCATGGGACGCGAAGTGGCGCCGCGGCTGGCGGCGCGTTTCGCACGGGCGATTCTCGAACTGGGCGGTAACAACTGCGCTATTGTTTGCCCATCCGCCGATTTGGAATTGACGCTGCGGGCGATCGCTTTTGCCGCAATGGGTACCGCGGGGCAGCGGTGCACCACGCTGCGGCGGCTGCTGGTACACGAGACGATTTACGATTCGCTCGTCGATAGATTAAAGCAGGTGTACGCTTCGGTCGCGATTGGCGATCCGCGCCAGGCCAGAACTCTGGTAGGACCTTTAATCGATGCACGCGCGTTCGAGCTCATGCAAAGCAGCTTGCAGCAAGCGCGCGATGCGGGAGCGAACATCTTCGGAGGAGAGCGCGTCCCTATTCCCGAGTTTCCGGACGCCTATTACGTGCGGCCGGCACTGGTTGAAATGGCAGAGCAAACGGAAATTGTGCGGCGTGAGACTTTCGCGCCGATTCTCTATGTGATGCGATATCGCGATCTGGAAGAAGCGGTGCGTCTACACAACGATGTTCCCCAGGGACTCGCCTCTTCGATCTTCACCACCGATTTGCGGGAGGCCGAATACTTCTTATCGGCGCGCGGCTCCGACTGCGGCATTGCCAACGTGAATATCGGGCCATCGGGCGCCGAAATCGGCGGAGCGTTTGGAGGCGAAAAAGAAACCGGCGGCGGACGCGAATCGGGATCGGATGTTTGGAAGCTTTATATGCGGCGGGCGACCAATACGGTGAATTACGGCAGTGAATTGCCGCTGGCGCAGGGCGTGAAATTCGAAATTTGAAAGGCTCAGCCGAAAGCAGCTTTCACGGCTTTGCTCTTGGCGGGGGAGGCGGGCTTTGCTTCGGGGCGTTTTATTTCGCGGGCGGTGTATTGATCGGTGTGCCCATGCGAGCAAGTTAATTCGACCAGGCGGTCGCCGGATTTTTCGGCCGGTATAGCAGCGGCCTGTTCCAGGAGAATGGAGGAGTACACCAGCTCACCGCAAATTCTGCATTCGAATCGCGCATATCCATTACTCATGAAAGATCCTGGTGCTCATGAAATATCCATGACAATTTTAGCCTAGCGGGAAAGTACCGGCCGAGGCGTTATGCGTGGCGCGCGAAACCTGAGAACTCGCGGCTCTCCAGTCCACCTATAGAACGTGGCCACCGCCGTTGTCACTCAGGAAGAGGTTCTGCATTGGCTCGCGCTCGTGATGACGCCGGGCGTGGGAACGGTAGGATTGCTGCATTTGCTCGAAAAGCTCCAATCGCCGGAGGCGATTTTCCGGGCGTCGGGTTCGGAGCTGGAGGCAACTGGCGTCAGTCCGGCGCAAGCGCGGAACATCGCTTCGGGATGTGCATTTGAAGACGCGGCCGATCAGCAACAGAAGCTGCTCGAGGCAGGCGCCGAGCTGATTTCGATTCACGATACACGCTACCCAGCGCAGTTGCGGCAGATTTTCGATCCGCCGCTGGTGCTCTTCGCTATCGGCAAAACAGAGCTGATGATGACGCATGCGGTGGCGGTGGTAGGCACGCGCAGGCCAACTCCGTATGGGCTTGCTGCGGCTGAACGGCTGAGCGCGGACCTTTCGCGAGCGGGTCTCACGATCGTGAGCGGGATGGCGCGTGGGATCGATACCGCGGCACATCAGAGCGCCTTAAAACAAGACGGCGCCACTATCGCCGTGCTGGGCTGTGGCGTCGATATCCTTTATCCTTCGAGCAACCGTAAGCTTTACGACGATATTGCCCGTCGAGGTTTGTTGGTTTCCGAATTCCCGATGGGAGCGCCTGCTTTCCCGCAGAATTTTCCGATCCGCAATCGAATTGTAAGCGGGCTTTCTCTCGGCGTGGTGATCGTAGAAGGGGCGCAGCATAGCGGGTCGGGGATTACCGCCCGGCTGGCCATGGATCAGGGGCGGGAAGTTTGGGCGGTGCCGGGGAACATTACCTCCACCATGAGCTGGGGGCCGAACTTGCTGATTAAGTCCGGAGGCGCGAAGCTAGTCCAGGAGTGGACTGACGTAACGGACGAATTGCCGGTGGCGGTGCGCCGGGACCTGGTCGCCCGGGCACAGCAACAGACGGGCGGCGAATCCTCGGGGGAGCAGGGGGAATCTAACGTAGAAGAACCCTTGAAAAAGCTGGCCCGAAGACTCCTGAATGCGCTGCAAGTCGATGTACCTACACAACTTGACGACTTGCTTGAAACCTTTGAGGGGGTCTCGTCATCTGAGTTGATCAGCGCCCTGTTCGACCTGGAGATGTCCGGGCTGGCCCGGCAACTACCAGGCAAGAACTTTGTTAAGGTGTGGTAAAAGGGTACGTCTCCCATCGGGGCGCATCGGGTAAGCCCGGGAATTCACACTCACTACCGTCAGAAAAGAAGCAGGTATGGCTAAATCTCTCGTCATCGTCGAATCGCCGGCGAAGGCGAAAACAATAGGGAAGTATCTAGGCAAGGAGTACGTCGTCAAGGCGTCACTGGGGCACGTCAAGGATCTGCCGAAGAAAGATCTGGCGGTCGACGTGGAGCGCGATTTTACGCCTCGATACGAGGTGATTGAGGGGAAGAAAAAGCTCATTGCCGAACTGAAGCAAGCGGCGAAGGGTGTGGACTCGGTTTATCTGGCGGCCGACCCGGATCGTGAAGGCGAGGCGATTTGCTGGCATTTGAAAGAGGAGCTGGAACCGAAGAAAGCTTCGAAGCCGGCCATCTTCCGGGTGATGTT